>DASUGI010000168.1:0-7906 GCA_036274115.1 Verrucomicrobiia bacterium | reverse complement strand
CGGATGCGGTCCCGGACGCGAAGGGCGGAGCGTTCAGTTGGCGGGAGGACTGGCGTCCAACCTTGCTGGTCTCCTGGGTGAAGTCAAACAAGGCTCGCGGCCGCCGCCGGCGCGGGCGCCGGGCTGACCTGGAATTCCCCGTTATGCGTCGTAGCCCAAACCAAAGACCCCGAGGTGTCCGGTGGCGACAAACACACTGGCGCCCCTCCTGATTGACTCCACGGCCTTGATGGTAGCCCTGCTCGATCAGCCCCAGGGGAAAATCCTCGGGCTTGTCACCCTCCACGATTTACTTCGCGCGGAGGTTTCCGTTGCGAAAAGCGGTGAATAGTTGGCGCAAAAATCTCAGGCGGCTTCCGCCCATTCGCGCGCCGCATCCATTTCCGCGTGGTCGAAATAGCGCAGCTTCGCGGCAGTGAAGGGACGGCAGAACTGGCTCATACCTTTCTGCCATTTCTTTTCTCCCACCATGGCGACGCGTTCGATGTCGGAAAAATGCCTCACATCGAACTTGAGGTCTTCCCACAGCGCACCTGCCGTCCAGCCGTGAAAACCTTGCATGTCCACGAGCAGGTGCAGTTTTCCATGGTCTCGGACGAGCCGCTCGATCTCCGGGACAAAATGTTCGTAGTCCTCCCTGGTAAGCTTGCCACTCAGGTGCATTTCCACCAGCTTGCCGTTGTCTTTCTCTTCCAGTTTGATGGCCATAATTGACTCCATGCGTCTCAGCTTTCGTCCCTGAAGAATTAGACGCGGGCAAGGAACCGCCGTTCAACCATCGTAAGGATGCCTCCTGTTTCGCGACCGATCTGTGAATGCACAACCGAAAGGCTTTCACAGAAATTTTAGTCCGACGATTTGTCAGGGCGAATCGGATTCCCGCCGTACTCCCACCTTTGGCGCCCCGCCTTTGCGCTTCCAAACGGCGGTGGTCCGGTTCGTCCCTGAACGCTTGTAGCCGCCGAGGTCAGGAGGCGGATGTCATTAAGTTATTTCAATCCGCCTCCTTACGTCGGCGGCTCCAACGCGCTTTTGCTGCCGCGCTTTTGCTGCTGCTCGTGTTACCAACGTTTGCCGCCGTTCGCGAAGTGGGCGCGATTGGGCTGACGGTGAACGATCTTGGGCACGAGCTGAATTTCTACACAAACACGTTGCCGTTTGAGTTGGTTTCCGTTGTGGAGGCCAGTGGCAGGGACACTGATGACTTGCTGGGTTTGAGCAAAGTGAAGCTGCGCGTTGCGACGCTCAAGCTCGGTGACGAACGCATCACGCTCACCGAGCACCTCGGGAAGAAAGGCCGGCCGATTCCGCCGGACTCGCGGAGCAACGATCGCTGGTTTCAACACATCGCGATTGTGGTAAGGGATATAGACAAGGCTTACGCGCGATTGCTGGAGCACAAAGTCAGATACGTTTCAACCGCGCCGCAGACTTTGCCCGATTGGAACAAGGATGCGGGCGGTATCAAGGCGTTTTACTTTCGTGACCCGGAAGATCATGTGCTGGAAATCATCTGGTTTCCGCGCGGAAAAGGTGATCCGAAGTGGCAGCGGGTGAAACGAGCCGATCAGGAGATCGGCGCTCCGATTTTTCTCGGCATTGATCACACGGCCATCGTGGTGAGCGATACGGACAAAAGCCTGGCGTTTTATCGCGACCAACTTGGATTCAAGGTCGCTGGCGGCGCGCACAACTACGGGACGGAACAGGAGCGTTTGAATCAAGTCTTCGGCGCAAGACTTCACATTACTGCACTGAAAGCGGAGCGTGGGCCTGGCATTGAATTTCTGGAATACATCGCGCCACCGGGCGGACGCGATTTACCGGCGGGTGCCAAGGCAAATGATCTGGTGTTCTGGAACACGCAGCTTGTGGTGGACGACTTGCCGACGGTGGCGGAGACGCTTCGGGCAACGAATACGAAGTTTGTCTCTAAGCCCAGTGCGAACGCGTCGGCGCGGATTGTTCGTGATCCTGATGGTCATGCCCTGCAACTCAACCAACCGGGTAGCAGCCGACGTCAGGAGGCTCTGACTTCGGCTCGAAATAATTGAGCCTCCTTACGTCGGCTGCTACGGCGGAACAGTGAAAGGTTTGCCGCGCATTCGCGACTCACTCGTGCCAGTCACCAACCTCAATTGAAATCGAACATGAAAAAACCAGTTCTCAGTGTTATGGCCGGCTTCGCGGTGCTGGTCTCGGGCCAGGCCGCCGAAGTTGGCGGAAAATCTCTCGTTCTCAAAAACAACCAGGGCCTCGCCATCCAGGGCTACGACCCGGTCGCGTATTTCACCGACAACAAACCCGTGAAGGGCAACGCGAAATTCAGTTCCGAATACGAAGGCGCGAAATATCACTTCGCCAGCGCGGAGCACAAAGAGTTGTTCGACGGCAATCCCGCGAAGTATGCACCGGCCTATGGCGGCTTTTGTGGCTATGCCGCAAGCGTGGGCAAAGTGCGCCCGGCGAACCCGCTCATTTGGTCCATTGTGCACGGGCAACTCATCCTGCAGCACACGAAGGGCGCGGACCAATTGTGGAAGAAAGATGTTGCGGGCAACAAAGCCAAAGCTGACAAGTATTGGCCCTACCTGATTGCCGCCAAAGCCGGCAAGAAGGACCCCACGGATTCATTGCTCGGCAAATCCGTGCTCGACCTGGCGAAGATTGCCCAAGCGACTCCGGGCCGGTGATGTTCGGACAACGTGTCGCGCTGTTCCTGAAAACTCACCCACCGATGATTGCTTGCCACGCGCCGTAGATTGAGCGGGGGACTTTTCAGATTTGAATGGCTCATCCCGTCATGATAAGAGATGGCCGAACAGTCGCCGGATGAGTTCGAAATCCAAATCTCCCGCCGCATTTACTCCGATCACAGGCGGTATGGCCAGCAAGTCGTCTTCGCGCGCGGAGGAACTATTGCGCGCCATCATCCAGGGCACGGCGGCAACGACCGGGACGCAGTTCTTTCGTTCGCTGGTCAAGCATCTGGCCGAAGGATTGCAAGTGCGCTTCGCCTTTGTGGCCGAATGCCTGCCGAATCGGCGCGCGCGGTCACTGGCCTTTTTTCAAGACCAGGCGTTCGGCAAAGATTTCGAATACGCGTTGCCCGGCACGCCGTGCATGAAAGTGGCCGAAGGCCGCGTTTGTCACGTGCCGGATCAACTCGCGAAAGAATTCCCCGAGGACAAGGGCATGATCAAGCTGGGCACGGTGAGTTATCTCGGCGTGCCGTTGCGCGGTTCGGACGGGAAAGTCATTGGCCATCTCGTCACTTTTGACGACAAACCGATGCCGGCAGACCCGCTCGCGCTGTCGGTGATGGAGACGTTTGCGGCCCGCGCGGCGGTGGAACTGGAACGCGAACGCGCGTTTGAGGATTTGAAACGTCGCAAGGAGGAAAGCGACGAACGGTTGCGCGATTTGTTCGACGAGGCGCCAATTGCCTACGTGAACGAAGGATTGGATTCCAAGTTCATTCGCGCAAACAAAACCGCGCTCAAGACGCTCGGCATCACCGAAGCCGACGTGCCGCATACTTACGGGAGGAGTTTCATCCCCGACACGCCGGAAGCACAGGCGCGGCTCAAAGCGGCGTTCGAGTCGGTCAACAAAGGTGTCGATACCAGCGGCGTGGTGCTGGAATTGCGTCGCAAGGACAACGGCAAACCGCTGTGGATTCAGTGGTGGTCGCGGCCCGATCCCAGCGGACAATACACACGCACCATGTTCGTCGACATCACGGACCGCGTGTTGATGGAACGCGAGAAGGCGCGGCTCGAAGCGGCCAACAACTATCTTCAAGAGGAAATCCGCAGCGAACACAACTTCGGCGAGATCGTTGGCAACGATCCCAAGTTGCGTGAAACGCTGAAGATGGTTGAACAGGTCGCGCCGGCCGATTCGACCGTGCTCATTCTCGGTGAAACCGGGACGGGCAAGGAACTCATTGCCCGTGCGATTCATGATCGCAGTCCGCGACGCCAGCGGCCACTCGTGAAAGTGAATTGCGGCGCGATCAGCGCCGGCCTCGTGGAAAGCGAGTTGTTTGGCCACGTCAAAGGGGCTTTCACCGGGGCGATTGCGAATCGCGATGGCCGCTTCAAGCTCGCGGACGGCGGCACGATCTTTCTCGATGAAGTCGGCGAACTGCCATTGGACACACAAGTAAAGCTCTTGCGCGTGCTACAGGAACAGGAGTTCGAGCCCATCGGCAGCAGTCGCACGATCAAAGTGGATGTCCGTGTCGTTGCGGCGACGAACCGCGATTTGCAGGAACTGGTGCGTGAAGGGAGGTTTCGCGCCGACTTGTATTATCGCCTCAACGTTGTGCCGCTCCGGGTGCCGCCGCTACGCGAGCGAGCCAGCGACATTCACCTGCTCACCATGTTCTTTGTGCAACGCTTCGCGAAGAAGCTCGGTCGTGCCATCACGCACGTGGACGACGACACGATGCGCCGCCTGGTGAGTTATCCGTGGCCGGGCAACATCCGCGAATTGCAGAACGTCATCGAGCGCGCCGTGATTCTGTCTCCTGGAAAAAGCCTTGTGCTCGCCGAAGAACTGCGTGCGGCGGCTTTGCCTGGTAGCAGCCGACGTGAGGAGGCTCATTCTGAAATCCGAAATCCGAAATCTGAAATCCGAAACGAAGAGAGCCTCGTTACCTCGGCTGCTACAACCAAAGAAAACGGCTCGCTGGAGGAAGTTGAACGCCGCCACATTGAGACTGTGCTCAAGCAAACCAACTGGATAATTGAAGGCGAGCGCGGGGCGGCAAAGATTCTAAACCTGAATCCCAGCACGCTCCGCAGTCGCATGCAGAAGCTCGGAATCAGGCGGCCGGGCAAGGATTTTTAACAGCCATGGCTGATGCTGCACATCCACGTTAAAGGACAGGCCAAACCGGCTAGTCACGCAAAGCAATGCTACCAGAACTGAAGAATGATCCCAGTGTCCCCGGTTCACTCATTGGCTCTCTGCTATTTGAGGGGCGTGAGTTGGTTCTCCGAATCACTCCCGACGATACGACGACGGAGCAATGTCTGTCTGCGGCGGCAAAGGCGTTGGCCGCATTACCGGATATCGACATTAAGGCGAGGGATGTCGCAGCGCGAACTCTCCTTTCAAATTACAACGACAATTGGCGACACTATGGACGGACCACCGAAGGTGGTTCCATTGAAGAGGTGCATGATCCCGAACTTAGCTCTTCGGATTTCAAGGCGCGCCTGAAGATGACGTGTCTTGAGACGCTTGGGGCAAACTGCTACACAATCTTTTATGACGATGGCCACATGTTTGCCGGACATTCCGTCGTTATCACATCATTTGATGGGTTGTTCTTTAGCGACACCTACGCGGAGTTGTTTGGCTGACGGAGCATTCGCGGTGCCTAACAAATTGGTTTCGGCACCGTTGCTTTCATTTGTTCTTCTACGAAGGGCGTCAGTCGAATCAGAGTTATTCCGCGGCTCTGCAACCCCGTCAGCAGCGCGACTGCGTTGTCGTCCGCAAAGACAACTTCTTCGAGATCCAAAGTAATCTTCACGCCGTTGCGTGCGAATGATTCACAGACGTCGCGAAGCTCGTCAACCCACGGACCGATGATCCGACCCTCCAGCCGCAACAGGATTGCCTGTTGGTCCTGCCTGTCTTCAGAGATTTTCAACATGACAAAGGTTCGGGACGAAGTTCAAACAGTTCGGGATTGCTTCGCGGGCTCCGCCTGCCACCAGCCATCAAGTTCGGTGCGCAATTGTTTTCGCGCACGATGGAGCATTACCCAGAGGTTGCTCTCGGAGATGTTCAGACGCTTGCAGACTTCGGCGTTAGGACGTTCTTCGATGGAGTAAAGCTGAAAGACTTGCGCAATGCGCGGCGGGAGTTTGCCCATCGCCTTTTCGAGGTGCTGGCGGAACTCAGCCAGTTCAATGCGATGACTCGGCGAGGTGGATTCCGCCGCAATCTGATGAATCCAGGCCAGCGAATCTTCAAACGCCGCATCGTCATCGCCGGCGGGCAAAGGCTCAGCCCGCACCGCGCGTTCGCGGCAGGTCTTGCGCAGATGATCGTAGATCTTGTGACGCAGGATGCTCACCAGCCAGGTGCGCTCGGAGCTGCGCCCCGAAAAATTGTTCTGCGACTTGAGCGCGGCGAGAAACGTCTCCTGCACGAGGTCTTCGGCAATATTCGTGTCGCGCACCTGGCCAATGGCAAAGTTGAAAAGGTAATCGCCATGGGTCTCTACCCAGTTGGTTGCGATGGCGTTGACGTCTTCAGAAACGGTTTGATTCATACAGCAACCACCTTTGCAACGGCTGTGCCACGACGCTGGCGCGGATTGGACCACGTCACAAAACCCCTGCAAACACAGGAGAAATATTGCGCTAATCGTTTTCGCTCCGCCGAAGGATGATCCGTGTCGCAGCGTCGTGGCCGCGAGCCTTCGCGGGTCGCCACGAAAGGTCGCGGGAATGAACGTAGATTTAGTCAGCTCAAATTTGTGACTCAACGAGCGGCGCAATTGCGGGTCAGACAGAATCCCAACGGGATTCTATCACTCAGCCCAGGGTTGCGAGGAACGCTCCGCCGCTCGAAGCTTTGGAGCGCAGTGCGGAGCTACCCTGGGTCAACGGTCAGAAAGATTCCCCAACCCTGAAGGGGTTGCAGCCATTGATGCTGGGACGATTGATACAACCCTGGGTTGAAACCATCGACGCGCAACGGTTGATGCAACCCCGTTGGGGTTGGGGGATAATAAAAAACACGTTACCCAGGGTAGCCTCGCCGACTCGGCAACCCTGGGCTGAATTATGCAATCCCTTTGGGATTGGGTTGCTGCTGTAAGGAAGCAACCCACCACCCGACGAAAGCCGTGTTGAAAACAACTCCCATGAAATCAAATTTTGTCGGTTTCCGAACCGCAGTTCTCGTCGCCGCCATTCTCAACGTGTTCGTCGCCTGCCTGCGCGCCGATCACGCGCAGCGCACGGCGACCTGGCGTCGTTGGAACGTGATGAGCGCGGCCTTCCTGATTCCGCATTAAACGACTGAAGACCTGTCATCTTCGAACGCCTCATGAAACATTCGCGTCATCTTGAGAAACTGGAACATTTCAAAGCCTGGAATCCTTCCGCTGCGGAACTCGTCGAAGCGGCGCAGCGTGAGTATGAGCCGGCGGACACGTTCACGCGTCGGCAAAAGATCGTGATCTGGATCTGTTCGCTCGTCGCCGCCGGGATCATGATTGAAACGCTTTTCTTCAAGTTCACCGCTGCCCCTGAGTCCGTTTACATTTTCAGGAAGATGGGTACCGAGCCGTGGATGCGCTGGGTGCAGGGAATCTGGGAGCTGCTCGCGTCGATTGG
Source organism: Verrucomicrobiia bacterium (assembly GCA_036274115.1). Taxonomy (GTDB): domain Bacteria; phylum Verrucomicrobiota; class Verrucomicrobiia; order Limisphaerales; family JADLHS01; genus JADLHS01. Next base: position 539 of record DASUGI010000168.1, on the reverse strand, counting down.
GCTGTTGTGGCCGCGGCTGCGTTGGGCCGGCGGTATTCTCACCACTGGAGCCATGGCGGCGGCAATTCTCAGCCACCTGACCTGGCTCGGCTTTTCCGTCCAAAATGATTATGGCCTGCTGTTCGGAATGGCAATCGTCACGTTCGCCTGCGGCGTAACCGTCATGACGCTGTATCGCGAACACATTCCCAACTACCAGCGAATAAGCCCCTGGTAGGGGCGAGGGAAAAACATTCTGGTTTTGTGTAAGGAGAGACCCGCTCACACGACGAAACTGGCAAATGAAGAGATTTCTCTCAGCACTCCTCGTAGTGGTTCCGGTCGCGCTCGCAATGGCGCAGTCCAAGTCGTTGCTCAATCTCGACAAAGCGGGCGTGGCGATTCAGGGCTATGACCCCGTGGCGTTCTTCACGGACAACAAACCAGTGAAGGGCAAGCCCGAACTGGCGGTTCGACACAACGGCGCAACCTACTACTTCGCTTCGCGCGAACATCGCGAGCAATTCAAGGCGGACCCGGCCAAATACGAGCCGGTCTTT
>DASUGI010000167.1:0-42931 GCA_036274115.1 Verrucomicrobiia bacterium | reverse complement strand
ATGACCGCCTCGGCGGTTTTGCATTTCTCAATCGCCTTGTAGATGCGTTCCTCGATGAAGATGCGTTCCAGCGTGCGATAATGGAGTTCGTCCTGGAGCTTCTGCTCGCGGAGTTCCAACTCGCGCTTGAGGATGGCGACGAGTTGCTCCGTGTTTTCGCGCAGCACCTCGCTCACGGTCAGTTCGACCGGGCGATTGTCCTTGATGACAACGATTCGACTCGCAATCGACACCTCGCAATCCGTGAACGCGTAGAGCGCGTCAATCAACTGGTCCTGATCCACGCCCGACGGACACCGAATCTCAATCTCAACGTTCTCGCTGGTGAAATCGTTGATGGACTTCACCTTCAACTTGCCTTTCTCGACGGCAGCTTCGATGGAAGCAGTGAGTGATTCGGTCGTGGTGCCCGGTGGCAATTCAGTGATAACGACGGCGTTGTCGTCACGATATTTGATGCGGGCGCGCACCTTCACGCTGCCTTTGCCATCTTGATAATCCCGCGCGTCCATGAGGCCGCCGGTCTGGAAATCCGGCAGGCACTTGAACGATTGTTTCTTGAGAATCGCAATCTGCGCTTCGAGCAGCTCCGGGAAATTGTGCGGTAGAATGCGCGCGCTTAATCCCACCGCGATACCTTCCGTGCCCAGCATCAAGGTGAGCGGGAGTTTGCACGGGAATGTCACTGGCTCTTTGTTACGGCCATCGTAGCTGGGCACGAAGTCGGTGATCTCGTCATTGAACAGTTCCGTGCGCGCCAGCTCAGTGAGCCGCGCCTCGATGTAACGCGGCGCGGCGGCAGGGTCGCCGGTGTAGATGTTGCCGAAATTACCCTGGCCCTCGATGAGATAGCGCTTGTTCGCGAGCACCACCAGAGCATCGCCGATTGATGCATCGCCGTGCGGATGAAACTTCATCGTGTCACCGACAATGTTGGCGACCTTGGTGAAGCGCCCGTCGTCAATCCGGTGCATCGCCCAGAGAATGCGCCGTTGCACTGGTTTCAGTCCGTCTGCGAGATTGGGAATCGCACGATCCCGAATGACGTAGCTGGCATAGTCCAGGAAGCTGCGATCAACGCGCGTATGCAGGCCAACGCCAATTTTCTTCGGATCAAAGGGGCGGTGAACAATGGTCTCGACCTGCTCGGCTACGACATGGTCTGCCCCGTTGCCATTGGTCGATGCCCCCTTCTTACGCGACTTATCCGCTGCTGCGGCGGGTTTCGCGCCTTCGATGGGCAACTCGGGTTGATTCGCGTCTTTTTTCTTCTTCGCTGAACTCATTGGCGGCGGGCATTAAGCCAGAAGGTGACGCACACTGGCAAGAATTCACTCGCGGCGAATCGGTTGGTGCGAGCGAAAGCCCAAGATTCGATGGCGATGAATTACGCTCCCACCCCTCACCCTGACCCTCTCCCCGTTGAGGGGAGAGGGGACAGCTGCGGAAGCTCCTTTTCATTCGGGAGGCAGGCGGTCGCTGCGAAAGCGGATAGCGGATATTCGAATGCGATCATAAGGCGGCTTCCCTCGCCCCTCAATGGGGAGAGGGATTGAGGGTGAGGGGTGATGCAACCCATCGCACTCAAATCGGAATTCACATATCGCCAACCAGCCGCGGCATTGCTTTTGAATCGCAATGTCTGCTAGGCTGCTCGTCTCATGGTTAAGCTGGTTTTGTTCGACATTGACGGCACGCTCGTGCATACGGGCGGGGCTGGCATCAAGGCTTTTGCCAAGGTGTTTGCCACCGAGTTTGGCGTTGCCAACGGTGTCGAGAAGATGAAGTTCGCGGGCCGCACGGATGTGAATCTCGTGCGCGAGTTCTTCACCATGAACGGAATTGCGGCCAGCGAAGAGAACTTCAAACGTTTCTTCGAGCAGTATGTGTTCTGGTTGGATCAAATCCTTCGTCACAGCCAAACCGGCGAAACCACCGCATGCCGTGGTGTGCTGGACTTCATCGCGAGCCTGAAGCAATTGTCCGACCCGCCACGCCTGGGATTGTTAACCGGCAACATTCAACTGGGCGCGGAGATCAAGCTGCGGCACTTCGATTTGTGGAAGGAGTTTGAAACCGGCGGGTTTGCGGACGACCACGAGGATCGCGACCAAATTGCCCACGCCGCCTGGAAGCGTGGCGGTCGGGTGCTTGGCGGTGAATTGCGCGGGGAAGAGGTCCTGGTGATTGGCGATACGCCGTTCGACATTCGCTGCGGTCGGGCAATCGGGGCGAAGGTTCTTGCCGTGGCCACCGGCGGGGCAACGCTGGAGGAATTGGAGCGGCACAAGCCCGATTGGGCGGTGAAGGACCTGAGTTGTGTAACCGCTCAGGAAGTCTGCGGCCGGTTAAACGGAAAGCCTCAATGCTTGTGAGGCCGTCCCGTTCCGCACATGCCGCACGAATGCGGCGTGCCGGTGCAACTGGGCGCGGGTGCTGAACCTGTCGGACCGGTGGTCGCGGACGCGAACGTGGAGAATTTCTTTTCCAGTTTGGTCGAGCCGCAGTGCGGGCATTTCGTTCCTTCCCACTTGCTGGAACGCACCAGAATCTCGCTGTCCTTTTCGCACTTCCCGCAATGAAATTCGTAAATCGGCATGGCGTTAAGATAACAATTCTGCCTTGGCGCTCAAGAGCGGTTCGTCCTCGTTCTCAGATAGTCGAGGACGAGGACGGCGGGCGTCAGCAATAAATCGTTCCCACGGGCGTGAATGCCCGTGGGAATTGAAGTCAGGAAATGTGAACGCTATTTATTCTCCACACTTCATTCGCTGACCACAATCTTGCGCGGCTTGACGGCCTCGGACTTGGGCAGGAACAGTAACAACACGCCCTGGTTCATCCGCGCTGAAATCCGGGCGGTGTCAATCGCCGGATCGAGATCAAACACGCGACGATAGTTCGCGTGGTTGCGCTCGCGGAAAAGAACTTCACCCGTCACGACTTCGTTGGTTCGGTGACCCGTAATGGTAATCTCATTGCCCTCAAGCGTGACTTCGAGACCGTCCTTGTTCACGCCCGGCATTTCGGCCTCAAGTTCGTAGCCGTCTTTGGTTTCGTAAATGTTCACGTCCGGCACGATGTACTGCACTGACTCAGCGCGCTCCGGCGTCGCGGAACGAGTTTCTTTCTGGAGAGCTGCTTTCATGGTTTCAACATGGTTGAGTTTCTGCTCCGGCGAACTCGGAGTCCGCCGGAGCGTTTGGTTATTCCTTAGTTGACCGATACGTCGATCTTCTTCGGCTTGGCTTCCTCGGTCTTGGGCAGCGTGATCGTCAGAATGCCGTCATTGTAAGCGGCTTTGACTTTGTCCGCTGCGACCCCGGCTGGCAGGCTCACGGTGCGCTGGAAGCGACCAAAGAATCGCTCGGCGCGATACACTTCGGAATCTTCACGCTTCGACTCGGTTTTGCGCTCACCGGAGATGCTCAAGCTGCCGTCATGCAGTGAGACTTCGATGTCTTCCTTCTTCATTCCGGGAAGTTCCGCCTTCACCACGAAGCTGTCCTTGTCCTCGTAAACGTCGAGCGCCGGAGTCCAGCCGCTTAACAGTTGCGAGGTGCGGGTCAACTCGGAGAAGGGTGACTCGAACAAGCGATCAATCTCATCGTGCAGGTTGGCCAGCCGTCCGAAGCTGGGCCAGGCCAATGTGGGTCGTTGCCATTTTACGATGTTCATAATGATTTTCCTTTCCGTTAACTTGTTTCAATCTTTGTAAGAGACTAAAAGCTGTCGGAATGCCAACGCTGGAAAACTGCGAAAACATTGGGGTTTTTGCGGTTTCTCACGGATTTCAGATTGGGAACCAATCGGCAGACGTGCAATGGTGGCACGGAGCATTGTGCCAACGGGCCGGATCGGTGTGCCAGCATTGCGCGGCCGCAAACAAGGCCCTGATGAATCGACTTGGAACTACGGAGCTGATCCCTTGAGCTGCAGGTATTCGCCTAATCCATTCAAAAACATTTGGACGGAGAGCATCACCAGCAGCATCCCCATCAATCGCTCAACGGCCCGAGCACCACGTTCGCGCAGAATCTTCATGATGCTCGGTGCGGCGGAGAGCGTGCAGAATACGACGACCCATGCGAGCAACACCGCCCACAGTCCCGTGAGTAATCCTCCGGGCTTGCTGGTGATCAGGATGATGGTCGCGAGTGTGGATGGCCCAGCCACTAAAGGCGTTGCCAGCGGAACAATGAACGGTTCGCTTTCTTCCGGGCCGTTCGCCCCTTTCCGTCCACGTCCGGGGAGAATCATTTCAATGGCTACAAGGAAAAGCACCATCGCGCCAGCGATGGAAATGGCTTCCGGACGGATGCCCAGCAGGTTGGTAAGCTGCCGGCCACCGACCAGGAACGCCAGCATGATCCCCAGCGCAAAGAACAACTCACGCACGATCACAGCGCGGCGGCGCTCGGGAGGCACGGGCTGCAGGATGGAAATAAATCCCGGCACGTTGCCGAGCGGGTCGGTCGTCAACAAGAGCAATCCAATGGCTGAAAGCAGTTCCATGCGGGTCTGATCTATTCAAGCTTCGCGTTACGCCAGCGCCAAGGCCAGCTTAAAGCCCGCGAAAGCCCGCGCCAGTTCCGCCTCAATTCTCCTTGGCCACGAGAATGAGCGGCGTTCGAACCTCCGAGACTCAATTCGTCACGCAGCGCTGCGACTGGGAATCAGTCGCGGTCCGGCAAAATGTTTCGCTCGCGATCTGGAAATCCCTTGTGCAACCCTCCAGCCAAGAAACAAAAAAGCCCCAGGCCAGGATGGCCCAGGGCTTCGAGAAACCACAGGAATCAATCGAAAGCGTGGCCGGCGCAGCAGAGGACGTTCTTCACCTTGTGGCGAACGAGGTCCTTCACCGCTTTGCGAGCCGGGCCGAGGTATTTGCGCGGATCGAACTCTTTGGGATTTTCAACGAAGACTTTCCGGATAGCCGCCGTCATCGCGATGCGGAGGTCGGTATCGATATTCACCTTCGTACAACCGGTGCGCCGTGCGACTTCAATGTCCGCCTCAGGCACGCCCTGAGCATCCGGCATGGCACCGCCGTATTTGTTGACCTCCTCAACCAGGTGCTGCGGAACGCTGGAAGCGCCGTGCAACACGAGTGGATAGTCACCCATACCCGCATCCATCAGCGCTTTCTTGATGAGCTTGAGGCGTTCGAGATCGAGGTGCTGCGTCCCTTTGAACTTGTAAGCGCCATGCGAGTTGCCAATCGCCACCGCGAGTGAGTCGCAGCCGGTTTCCTTGACGAACTTCACGGCTTCTTCCGGCACGGTGTAGTGGCCGCTGGCGGAATGCGCGCCGCCTTCTTCGCCTTCGTCGAACTGCGCGCCAACGAGGTGGCCGAGTTCGGATTCCACCGAGCAATTGTGCTTGTGCGCATATTCGACAACCTTGCGGGTGATTTCCGCGTTCTTCTCGAACGGCTCATGCGAAGCGTCGATCATCACGCTGGTAAAGCCTTCGTCGATGCACTCCTTGCACAGTTCGAACGTGTCGCCGTGATCGAGATGAATGGCGATGGGGATGTTCGAGAGACTCACTGCGGCTTCAATGAGTTTTTTGAGGTAGACCGGGTTCGCGTACTGGCGGGCGCCTTTGGAAATCTGGAGCATCAAGGGCGCTTTTTCCTCCTCACAGGCTTCGACGATGGCCTGGATGAGTTCCATGTTGTTGACGTTGAAAGCGCCGAGCGCGTACTTGCCCTTGAGTGCTTTCGCGAACAGGTCTTTGGTGTGTGTCAGTGGCATAAATATCTAATTGATGATGATCCCGGTATTCCCCAAGTCAGCAGATATAATAAAATGGCTTTTTTCAGAAGGAAATAAAATTTGTGGTCAGGAATTGCCTGAGAAACACCATTCTTTGCGGCTTTTAACGCGACGTGACTACGCTGGAGAAGCGCTTTGCTTTGCTTTCTTGCGATCGCGCCATTCCCAGTACCACGCGATCCAAACGCTTATCTCGTACAGCAGATAGAGTGGGACCGCCATCATCACTTGCGTGATCACCTCCGGCGTCGTCAACACGCCGCCCAAAACGAGCACGATCACGATCATGTAGCGCCACATCGCGCGCAGGGTTCGGTAGCTCAGCACGCCAATCTTGACCAGCGTCAGCAACACCACGGGCAGTTCAAAACCCAGCCCCATGCCGATCATGAATTTGCAGACGAAACTGATGTATTCCTCCGCGCGCCACTGAAACGCGTTAAAGCCCAACCAATTCGAGTACGATTGCGAAACTCCCAAGGCCAGCGGCATCAACGCGAAATAGCAGAAGCAGACGCCCGCCAGAAAGAGTCCACCGCCGAAGAACAAGCCCAGGCGGACGTACTTTTGCTCGCGCATCCGCAACGCCGGAAAAATAAAGGCGAGAATAAAGTAGAGGATGAAGGGAGCGGCCAACACCGACCCGCCATAGAGCGCCACCTGCAAGGCGACGATGAATCCGCCCACCGGACCGAGATTGATCAGGTCAATCCTGAGTTGCTGCGCGGCATCAACCAACTTCGGATTGGAGCTGACTTTCCATCCCAGCACCCGGTTCGTTCCCAATTGCATGGGTTCGATCTCAACTGCCACAAACCGGTTCGTGCCGAGATCCAGCGCCTTTTCCTGTTCTGCGCTGAGCCGAAACGTCCCCAGCTTGTTGGTATCCCACGCGACGGTGACGATTTGATTCGTGCCAGGGTAACTGAGCCGGGCGCGATCCAGGGGCCATTTGAGGATGGTAACGACGTAGTTGGCCCCAACGAGGCAAATCAACATTCCGATTGCCAAAGCAACCAGCGTTTTGATCAGCACCCAGCGGAGGTCTTCCAGGTGCTCGAGAAATGATTTTACGGGGCCGCCTTCCTGCTCGTCTTCGGGGCGTTCCACCTCGTGCTCATCTGCCATGGGCGGGAGCGCTCAAGAACAATCAGGGCTTCGGAGTGTTCGAGGACTGGGAAACGGTCTGGCTCGGCGACTGCGCCTGATTCTGAGGAGGCAAGGCGCGTTGGGGTGTGTCATCCGCCGCGTTTTGAATCTCTTCAGTCACTTCGCGCGTCGCCTTCTTGAATTCCTTAATGCCCGTCCCCAAACCCTTGGCCAGCTCGGGCAGCTTCTTGGCACCAAACAAAATCAACACCACCGCCAAAACCAGGATGATCTCCCAGCCACCGAGCATGCCTGCAAACATAATATTCATATTTCTCGCCTATCGCAGAAAGATTAAGCCGGGGAGGGCACAGAGTAAAGCGCCAAAACTCCCCGGCTTGAATGCTGATTTCTTGGGATTATTTCGGGTGCAACACCACAAAGTCATCCCGGCGGTTCCTGGCCATGCCAGCGTCGGTATTCGAGCTATCTACCGGGTTGTCCTTGCCGTAGCTCTTCGTTACGACCTTCTGCGCGTCCACGCCTTCAGCGACCAACGCTTCGCGAGCCGCCAACGCTCGGCGCTCGCCCAGGGCGCGGTTGTATTCTTCGGTACCACGCTCATCACAGTTACCTTCAATCAGTAACGCGACCCCGGCCGGAGCACTCTTCATGTAAGAAGCAACCGCCTCGATGTTACCCTTTTCGCTGCTTCGGATCACCGAGCTGTCATAGTCAAAGTGGATCGTATGCGATCTCAGCGCTTCCTTGTCATGGTTGTAGTTGTTCGGATCGATCGTGCTTTGAGGTCCGCCGCCAAAGGCAGCTTCGCCGCCGCTGGCACCGTTGATCTTGTTGCCATCGTCAATTCCCGCCATTCCGGGATCACCCGGGCGATAACTTTTTCCGGGAATCGGCGTCATCCCGACCGGCTTCTTCTTGCAGCCGGTCGCGCCAATGGTGAGTACCAACGCTATTACCAGCAAACTGGTAAACTTGATCGCTTTCATAATTAACTTTCTGGGAATGGGCGGATTATTTCGCCCAACTGGGTTGTGAGTTACTTCCCGAAATTCGGGAAACAGTCTTGGTTTGTTTCGTAGGCACGTCAAGCATAGAGAGTCGCCGGCTGCCGCCTCGGCCCTCACGCACCGCATACACCACCGTGCGCGAATTCGGTGCCCAGGACGCGTCCTCGCCCTCGACCAGCGGCGTGGCAGTGCCACCACTGGATGGAACCACGCACACCTGGAAGCCGCCCATCTGTGCCGTGAACACGATCCACTTGCCGTCCGGCGACCAGTCCGGCTCGGACGGATTCGAAACGCCTGAAGTCGGAATCCGCACCGGCGCACCGCCCCCCGGCGACACCTTCCACAGCGAGCGACGCTCGTTGCCTTTACCCGCGTAACAAATCCATTGTCCATCCGGCGACCAGCACGGCGAGGACTCATCCTCGCGCGACTTCGTCAATCGCCGCAACCCGCTCCCATCCGTCCCGCACACATACAAATCCGTCGCGCCATCCTTGCTGAGGATCATCGCCACCTTCGAGCCATCCGGCGACACGGCTGGGCTGATGTTTGAACCGGGATAAGCCGCAAATCGGTCCCGCGCGCCGCTCTTCAGGTTATGGGAAAGAATTTCCGGATTGCCGTATTTGTAGGACACGTAATAAAGCCCCAGCTTGCCGGGCACCCAACAGGGCGCGGCGACAAGGACGTTATCCTTGGTTGCGGCGAGAAGGTTCGCCCCGTCAAAATCTGAAACGTAAATCTCTCCCGTTTTTCCGTTTTCGCGCTTGAAAGCGATTCGGGTATTGCCAATTCCTTTGCGCTCAAGTTTCGCGAGAAAATCATCCACAAACGTGTGCGCCTGCTCCCGTATCGTGCCGCCGGTGTAGCTTTTGTTCACCAGAAACGACTTGTTGATGGCGTCCTGCGCTCGGCCAATGAGATTGCCGCTGGCACTGCCGCTGAGCACGTATTGAGGCGCATCAGGACTGGTGAACGTGAAGCCCTGAATGGTCAGGTCAAACCGGATGACCTCGGCCGCTTCGCCAGTGATGCCGGAGAGCGAAACGCGGATGGGCTTCTCTTTGCCGGGCTCGTATGGGCGGACTATGTCTCCGATATCGACGATCTGAGCAAAACTCAGGCAGTTAATTCCAAAAGCAAACCCGATCAGGCAAACATGCTTCAATAGTTTTCTGCGATTCATCCTAGTTTCTTAGCGTTAAGTTTCAAAGTCATGATGAAGGTTCGCTCGGTGTCCTTCGAGTCCGCCGGGAACTCTTTGACATAGGTTACGCGATCCAGAACCGCGCGCGCGGCGTTGACGACTGCACTGCTGCCGGACGAACGAACGATCTCTGATTTTACAACTCTGCCATTTCGCGCAATCGTCACCTTGACTTGAACCGCAGCTTCGTCGTCGGTCACGTCGTCGGGTACGCTCCACGCATTCCAAGCGTCGTTGTAAATCTTTCGGACTACTTGCTTGTAGTTCGCGTAGCTCGGCCCGTCACCACCGAAGCCGCCACGGGGCGTTTCAATCGTCGTTGTCTGGGAAAGATTGGAGCGCAAGGCCTTTGCCGCGCTGGCAAAACGTTGGCGTTCGGCAGTTGCTTTTGCTTCAGCCGGTTTATCGGCCGTGGAGGTTGACGGCGTAGAGCTGCGATCTTTGATTTTCACCACCGTACTGCTGACTTGCACTTTATGAGGCTTCCGGTTCAGCTCCAAGGCGTCGTCGTTCCGGGTTTCCTTGACGGGCTCGCTCTCTTTTACAGGCTGAGTTTTCTGCACCTGCTTCACTGCCAATGTCGGCGGCTCTGGCTGGCTCTGGACAACCTTCTGCTCAGGGGGCTGAGCCGGTGGCGGTGTGGGCTGTTGCGGGCTCGGCTTACCTCCGCCCCCTTTCGCGTCAATGTCCGTGGTTATGTCGGGAATGATTTCCAACAACGGGGCATCATCCATTTTTTCTGCGATGAAAAACGCCGGACCGACAACAAGAACCACCAGGAGCAGGACATGCATCCCGGTCGCGCCGATGAAACATTTTTTCTGCAGGCGGCTCATCGATTCGGGGGCGGTTCAGTGCGCAGTGAAAAGCGCGTAATGCCATTGCGCTGACAACGATCAATCACGGCATACAAATCTTTGTTCCGCCCGTTCTCATCGGCGCGGATGTAAACGACGGTGTTCGGATTCGCTTTGTTGGCATTCACCAGGGCGGCTTCAATCTGATCCAGCGTCATGCGCCGTTTGTCGAGCGAGTACACGCCCTGAGGCGAAATCTCCACCGTGCGGATGTCTGATTTGTCCACGGGCCGGTCGGGGCGACCGCCGGTCGGCAGTTTCAGATTGATGCTCTGCTCCAGCAGCGGCGTGGTGATGACGAAGATGATCAGCAACACAAACGCAAGGTCCAGCAGCGGAGTGATGTTGATTTCACTCAGCGTGACCAGATGACTGCGTTGGGAGAAGCGTCTCATTGCCACACAGGATTAAGATTAAGAAAAAGATTAAGATTAAAAACCGAGGCGTTGCCGCCGGACAGAGTCTTAATCTTACTCTTAATCATAATCTTAATCTCAGTTCTCAATCGTCACTCAAATACTCCGTCTCCATCTTCGACACCAGTTCCTGCGCAAAGTTGTCCAGCTCGACGGTTCGCACCCGGAGGTTATGCACGAGCCAGTTGTAGCCAAACATGGAAGGAATCGCCACGAGCAACCCGGCCACGGTCGTCACCAATGCCGCGGCCACGCCTGGCGCCATGGCGGCCATCGAGGCAGTGCCGGCACGCGCAATGCCCGCGAAGGTATCCATGACGCCCCAAACCGTTCCCAGCAAACCGAGAAACGGGGCGCCGCTCACGGCGATGGCCAGCAGGATGAGACCGGATTCCAGTTTTAACGACTCCTGCGCCACCGCGTTTTCCATGAGCCGCTTGACGTGCTCCATGCTTTTCAGGGAAACGCTCTTCTTGCGCGCTTCACCGGCAGCGCCTTTGAGTCGCGCATCGAGTTCGATGCTGCCGGCTTGATAGACGGCAAACAGGGGGCAACCCTCCGCCTGAATGCGGCGGTCAAACATTTCGAGCACGGCCTTCTGGGACCTGAATTCAGTGTTGAAGAATTGATTCAGTTTGCGCGCACGCCGCATCTGCACCGCCTTAAAAGCCATCACCGACCACGCGGCAATCGAGAAGAGGATCAAAATAACGATGATGACCTGCGCCTCGGGCGTGGCCTGTTTCCAAACGCTGAATCCTCCTGGATTGGCTGACACTGCGCTGTTCCCCACTGCTGCTGCAAACAATAATGGTACGTTCATGAAAATCCGGCTGCGATAAACTTGGTCGTGAGGAACCGACTGGTCACCAAGCCCCGGGTTGGTACGAACTCAAACTTCGACGTAGTTTTGCCCGAGGCGTTTGAAAAAAGCAAAATCTTTTTACTAACAATCGTAGGGCACGTCATGAACCGGGCTCGCATCACTTCGCACCCGCCGCCTTGATGATCTCTTCGGTCAGTTCCTCCACGGTCCACTTGTTCTCGGGATAAATCTTCTGAATGCGACCCTGGGCATCCACCACCACCGTGCGGAGGTTGTGGTTGATATTCCCGCCCGGCTCGCGCCAGAACTGCAACCCCACCTGCTCGCTCAACGCGGTGATGTCCACCAGCGTTCCGGTCACAAAACTCCATTGCGCCGGGTCGGCCTTGTAGCTGGCCGCATATCGCTTCAGCACTTCCGGCGTGTCAAAATCCGGGTCGAAGGAAATGGTCAGCAAATGCCAATTGGTCGGCGCATTCGGGTTGTTTTGCAAGGCCTCGCGCACCGCGCGGAAGTTGTTGGACATCAGCGGACAAAACGCCGGGAACGGACAGCGGGTAAAGATGAACGTGAACGCCAGCGCCTTGCCCCGAAACTGGCTCAAACTCACGGCCTGGCCGAGCTGATTGGTGAAAGTGTATTCCGGCAACACGTGGCCGACCTCCAATGGCTCAACGTCGCGCACGATGCGGATCCCGGAGTTCGCAGGCAGCGTGTTGACGGTCGGCACGTCCAGTTTCTTGATCTGGTCAATCCAGCCGTCGGTTTCAGTCACCAACATGCGAAAGGAGACGGTATCTCCATCCTTCACGCCGGCCAGTTCATTAGTGTCTTTCACCTCGAATGGCATTGTCATCGCCTCCATGTAGCCGGGAATGTCTTCGTGCCGGATGCGGACCGTTTTCTCCTCGGGCTTCACTCCCACCACCACGCCTTTGACCTGGAAAATCTGCGTGCTGACCGCGGTGGCAGTCGGAGATGTTACAGGCGCAGGCGAACTCGGCGGCTTCTCGCCGCACGAGGTCACCCCCAGCATCAATCCAACCATCAGCAATCCAATGAAGCATTTCATGGCAGTCCTCAGATTGCCGGATTCACCGGTGCTCAGCAAGTGATGGGTTGAATGGTGACGGAGCGGGGATGTAATCGCGCTGCCGTTCGGCTCGTTCTCCTCCTCGTCGTCCTTGTTTCGAGGACGAGAACGAGGAAGACGACGAGGACGATTTGAATTCGGCACGGTAATTCCAATCACCCCGGTCGAATTGCCCTTGCTTGCTTCGTTCGCAAAACCGTGTTTAATCCCGTCGACATGCCCGAGCAAACGTCACCGACGCAAAGCGCCGAAGATTATCTCGAACGGATTCACGAGCTGATCGAAGCCAAGGGCTATGCGCGCGTGGTGGACATCGCTTCGTCACTGAAAGTGCGGCAAGCCTCGGTCACCAGCATGGTGCAAAAGCTCGGGCGCGCCGGCTTCGTCAAATACGAAAAGTATCGCGGTTTGATTCTCACGGACAAAGGCCGCGAGGTCGCGCGCAACATTCAGAGCCGCCACGCAACGTTGACGCGCTTCTTCTCGCTCTTCGGCCTGGACGCCGAAACGCAGCGCGCCGACATCGAAGGCATTGAGCATCATCTCAGTCCGGCCACGCTGGAGATGCTGACTGACCTGGCCGGATTCTTCGAACAAAACCCCGAAGCGCTCCGCGAATTCAAACAATCCCGTAAACGCGCTCGAAAACTCTGAATGAACCGGCCGGAGCGTTGTCCAACTCCCGACGCGCATGAAACCCATCACACTTGTCTTCACCGTGCTGCTTGCGCTGGTCGGGTTCGGCGCTGGACTTTTCATTGGCCGCAAATCTGCCAGGCCCGCCCCTTCTGCTAACGAAATTGCTGCCAGCGAAGTTGCTTCGCCGGAAACACAAAGGTTGCCTCCGGTAAACGTCAAGCCTCGGCGAACGGCCGCCCCGACCATTGCCAACTCGACCGGCCCAATGTCGCTGGCGGAGATGGAAGCCGCGTTGCTCGAACTTCCCAATCTGTCCCGCTCCAAAGTTTGGGAGCGGGTTGGCGAACTGTCGAAGGTGGTTGATCCCGCAGACATACCGCACCTGGTGACGCTCCTGCCCCGGTTGCCCGGCGATATCCAGTCGAGCATCCGCTACTCCTTCCTTGGCAAGTGGGCCGAAAACGATCCTCGCGCGGCGATGGAATATGCCAATGGCCTGAAGAATTCGAATGAACGCAATCAAGCAATCCTTTCGGTTCTGCGCGGTTGGGCCAAGGATGATCCCACCAGTGCCACTGCCTGGCTCGAGCAGTTGCCTCCCGGCCGGCTACGCACTGACGCGGTGAACTCCATCGCTCGCGCCCTGGCCGACCAGGACCCGGAGGCAGCATTTGCGTTATTGAAGAACACCCGCCTGGATCGCAACTATGGCTACGGCGCCTACATCGACTTGTTTGATACATGGGCGGCAAAAGACCCAGCCACCGCGGCGGTGCGCGCCGGCGAGATCAAGAACGCTCAGCAACGCCAGCAGGCTTATCAAAACATCGCGCGGCGCTGGGCGGACAAGGACGTACCGTCTGCCCTCGCGTGGGCGCAGACCTTGCCGGACGGCCGGGACCGTTCCAGCGCCATGGGTGCCGTGCTGGCGGCGTGGGTGAACACCGACCCGCGCGCCGCCACCGAAGCCGCTTTGGCCCTGCCTGCGGGTCAGACGCGCAACAGCTCCATCAGCACGCTTGTCAGCCAGTGGGGCCAAAGCGATTTGAACGCTGCCGTTGCGTGGGTTCAGCAATTGCCCGATGGCCAGGCCAAGCAACAGGCTTTGACCAGCCTCGGTTATCAATGGGCTTCCCAGGACCCGCAAGCGGCGCTGGCTTACGCGCAGAATCTTCCCGCGGGCAAGGCCAGGAACAGTTTCCTCTCCACCATCGCACAGCAGATGGCGCAACAGGATCCGGAGGCCGCTTTGGCCTGGGCGCAAAAACTTCCGCCCGGCCAATCCAAGAACCAGGTTCTCCAAAGTGTCGTACAGCAACTTTCGTGGAATGACCCAAAAACGGCCGCGGGGTTTGCGCTGGACATGCCGCCGGGTTGGCCACGCAACAACGCGATTTCCCAGATTGCCAACAGTTGGGCCAACTCCGATCCGAAGGAGGCCGCGGATTGGGTGAACGCGCTTCCCGAAGGCCAGGCCAAGCGCGACGCCCTCCGCAATCTCTCTTACCGTCTTGCCGAAACCGATCCCCGCGCCGCGGCGGATTTTGCGAACTCGCTGCCGCCGGGAGACGCACGCAACAACTTTTACGGTCAGATCGCTTCAAGCTGGGCCGGGACGGACCTCAATGCCGCGGTTGAATGGGCGCAGTCCCTGCCCGAGGGCACGGGCAAGCAGCGGGCCCTGGCCAGCCTGAGTTCTCAATGGGCCCAAACCGATCCGAAGGCCGCGGCTGCCTTTGGACTGAGCCTGCAGGTCGGCGGCGCGCAAAACGATTTCTTGCGCAACCTGGCCTCCCAATGGAGCGAGAATGATCCGCAAGCGGTGGCGAACTGGATCTCCCAAATCCCCGACGGCGAGGCACGACAGAACGCCATCGGCGGTCTGGTGTCCGGCTGGGCCAACGGTTCGCCGCAGGACGCGGCCAACTATGTCGCCTCGTTGCCCGGGGGCAAAACCCAGGATTCCGCCGCACTGAATGTGCTTTCCTCCTGGGCGAGCGCAGATCCGGTCGCTGCCGGCGCGTGGGCCGCTCAATTCCCGGAAGGCGACCTGCGCCGCAATGCGATGCAGAATTTGATGAGCAACTGGGCGCAGAACGATCCGGTTGGCGCCGGCAAATTTCTGGCCGGCCTGGCCGAGGGGAAATCACGCGACTCGGCCGTGCAATCTTACGTAAACCAGTTGTCCTACCAATCGCCCGAACTCGCGGCCCCCTTCGTGAATTTCATCGCGGATGATAATCAGCGTTTCTCCTCGGCCATGAATCTCATCCATAACTACAAGCGCACTGACAGCGCCGCCGCCCAAACGTGGATCACTGGCCTCAACTTGCCGGAAGAAAAGAAAGCCCAGTTGCTGAGGATGATGAAATGAGTCTTCAGGCCGGACGGTCCAAAGCTGTCACGGCGTGAAGCAGGCGGCGCTCAATCGCTTTCTGACGCTCGGTTGAAAGGATTTTCCCGCCATCCAGCTCGCGCACGTAAAAGCTGTCAATGGCCGCCCCCTTTTCCGTGCTGATGCGCGCCGTGGAAATATCCAGTTCAAGATCCGTCAGGGTCCGGGCCAGCGTATACAGCAAGCCGATGCGGTCCTCGGTGACGACCTCGACAAACGTGCGCGTTTCGGAGACGTCGTTGTCGAAAGCAATCTGCGTGGCGATGCGCTCCCCGGTGTAAGCCTGATAAAGGGGTCGCGAAATCCTGCGCTCGGCAATGAGCTTGTGCAAGTCGATGTCCTCATCCTGAAGCACACGCGTAAGCAAGCTCTCGAATTCATCCCGTTGCCCGGCAGTTGCGAGATTGCCAGTGAGCGCGTCCGTGACGAAAAAGGCGTCCAGCGCGATGCCGTCGGTGCGCGTAAAGATCTGCGCACTGAGAATCGTGAGGCCGACCGCGCTCAACGAACCTGCCATTTTGCTGAAAAGCCCGGCACGATCCCAGGTGCACACCCGCACGACACTGTAGCCGCGGTCCGGTTCGTTGTGCAGATTGACGACCGGCGCGAGGGGCTTGCCTTCTTCTGCGATTTGCATCCGGATGAACCGATGCGTCAGCACCAGATCTTCGTGAATTTCGCGAGCCGAATGGATTTGAAAATAGCGGTTCGGTAGCGAGGCAAAGTGCGCTTTCAACTCTTCATCGTCCACCGGAGCCGGCAACAGCTCGCGGACCTCTTGCATCAACTGCTCGCGGTGCTTCTCTTCCGCGCGAATGAACTCGGTGCCTCCGGTCAACAGCGGTTTGGCGCGCTGATGCAGTTGCCAGAGCAACGAATCTTTGAAACCGTTCCAGAGCTTGTCGCTGGTCGCCTGCGCGTCCACGAAGGTGAGCAGCGTCAATAATGAAAGCATTTCCGGCGTCTCGACATGTCGGGCAAAGGTGCGGATTACCGAAGGATCATCCATGTCGTGGCGCTGCGAAATGATGGCCATCAGCAGGTGATGTTCGATCAGCAGTCCCAGCGCGTGACGGGCCGTCGCGTCCAGCCCGATGCGCTTGCCGACACGTTCCGCGAGTTTCGCTCCCACGGCCGCGTGCTGGCCGTGACCTTCCGGCTTGCCGGTGTCGTGCAACAGCAACGCCAGATACAATACAAAGGGATGCTCGGCTTCCAGGAACAACGGCGCGTAATTACTCCGCGGCGGCTCTTTGGCCTCCCAGATGCGATCCAGTTGTTCGACGCAAACCAGCGTGTGCTCATCCGCGGCGTACTGATGATAAAACTCGTGCTGCACCAGACAGGTAAGCTTGCCGAACTCCGGAACATACTTGCCGAGAAAATCGACCTCGTGCATCGCGCGCAGAATCGGCGCGACATTGCCCCGTTGGTTGAGAATGGTGAGAAATGTTTCGCCCACGTGCGCATCGCGCAGGAACTCGCGATCAACGAGTGAAATCTGGCTCCGGATGAGTTGGGCGAGGTCCGGATGCAATCGCAACCCGCGCTGTTGGGCGTGCAAGAAGACGCGCATTAACCGCCGAGGCTGATCGCGAAAGACCCGGTTGTTGGTCGCGTGAATCTCGCCGTTGATGAACTTGAAGCCATCCACGGGTTCGGGCACGACTTCCTTGCCGCGCAGGAATCGACGTAGTGACAGGCGGGATGGCGGGTCTTTAATGAACGCCATCCGTTGTTCGAGCGTGCGTGTGATCAGGAAGATGTTTCGCGAGTGCGTGTAAACGTCACGCATAAACTCTTCGATCCGCTTGCTGGGGGAGCGATTGGCATAGCCTAAACCAGAGGCCACCGACGGTTGCAGGTTCTTCGTCAACCCATCGGCGGAACGACCGACGTGATAGTGCAATTGGGTCCGCACCCGGAGCAGATAATCGTAGGCGGCTTCAAGCTGCTTGCGCTCGCGCGGCATCACCAGCTCGTGCTTCTGCAGATCAGCCAGCGACCGCGTGCGATACTTGAAGAACGCCATCCAAAGCAGGTTCTGGTAGTCCCGCAGACCGCCGCACCCGTTTTTGATATTCGGCTCCTGCATGCAGGCCGAGTTGCCGAACTTCGCCCGCCGCGTCGCCTGATCCTCCAGTCGTGCCTCAATGTACTTTTCTTCGTAGCCCTCAACGCACTTGGCGATGATGGTCTTCTGGAACTTCGCAAACAGCTTTTCGTCGCCGATAATCAATCGCGCTTCAATGAGGGAGGTGCGCGTTTCGATGCGGCGCACGTCGTCTTTATCGTTCGCGGCGGCCACACACTCGGCGATCGTGCGAACGGCGTGGCCCGGTTTAAGTCCAAGATCGAACAAGGGAAGCCAGACGCCATTCAGAATCTTGTCCAGCACCGGCAATGGCTTGGCGTATCCCGCCACCTGGCCTTCGTGCAGAAAGAGCAAGTCAATATCACTGTAGGGATTCAACTCGCCACGGCCATAGCCGCCGAGTGCCACGACGGCGATGGGCGGAAACTCCCTGCGCGCCTGAGCGGAAAGTGAGTTCACGACCGCATTCCACAACGCCCGGATGACACAATCCACCAGGGCGGAACGGGCCTGACATACCGCAATCCCGCCGGCGCCGTTCTGGTGCGCCAATTTGATGCGATGGGTCGCTTCCTTCAAAAAAGAGCGGAATCGCGGCAACTCCTGCGCCGCCTCCCGGCCCGGCGGCAACACCAGTCGCTCCGAAGCCGCGTTGATCTTCTTTAACAAATCCTGCACGGGCGCACAGGTTGAGGCGAAAGTGCATGGGAAGCAAGCGAGGGCGCGCAACGTAACCGAAAGTGCCGTGCCGAACAAATCGCCTCGTCGCCGCCCTCGTTCTCGTCGTCGAATTGCCCTGCAAGCAGTGCGGACGACGACGCGGACGAGACCGGGACGACATCTGAACGGCAGTTTCAATCGCACCCCGCAACCTTGAGCCCACTGCGGTGTTGACCTAACTTCAAGCGGTCATGTCCGCCCCTCTCGACCCCGATGCCGCCCTGATGCTTCGCGTGAAGCAGGGTGACACGGCTGCTTTCACCACGCTGGTCGAGAAATACAAACAGCCCGTGATGAATCTCGCGTTTCGCACGCTGCGAGATGAGACTGAGGCCGAAGATCTCGCGCAAACCACGTTCGTTCAGGCCTGGAAATCGGCCGCACGGTATGAACCTTCGGCAAAGTTCTCCACGTGGCTTTTCACCATCGCGCGCAATCTTTGCCTCAACGAAATTCGGAGACGCCAGCGCCACCCCGCTGAATCGTTGGACCAAACCCGTGATGACTCGGACGATCAACCCTTGCATCAAGCGGAGGATCGGCGCACTTCGGCCGCCCCGGATGATTTGTTGCGCGGTGAATTGGAACACAAGGTGGACGAAGCGTTGTCCGCCCTGCCCGAGAATCAACGCACGGCACTGTGGCTCTGCCGTCAGGAGGAATTGAGTTATGAAGAAATTGCTGAAGTGCTGGGATGTTCACTATCGGCGACGAAGTCTCTCATTCATCGCGCGCGCGAAACGATCAAGGCCAGGCTCAAGCCCTATCTGCACTCGGGGGTCTGGGAGGGAAAGAAATAACCGGAACTTTTGCCTATCTGTGGCATTCAAAAGAAAGGTGAGACGATGAACCCGGATCCCAACTACGAAAGACTGCGTGAAATTGGCTGGCGACGTCCGCTGACGGAAGCCGAGCAGGCCGAACTGCAGGAGTGGTTGGCGGCACACCCGGAATGTCAGTCGGATGCCGAGGCCGAGGCTGCCTTGAATCAAGCCCTGGCAAAGCTGCCGGATGCGCCGATGCCTTCCAACTTCACGGCGCGGGTGCTCCAGGCTGTCGGGCAGGAAACTCAAGCGACCGAACGGGCGACGCGCGCGGTTGCGGGTGCGTGGTGGCGCAGGTTTATTCCCCGGCTCGCCGTGACGACGCTGATTGTCGGAATTGCGGGCTTTGCTTATTGGCATCACCAGGTTGAGAAACAGGAGGAACTGGTGCGTGCCGCCAAAAATCTGGCCACTGTCGATCCGGCGGCGCTGGAAGATTTTGAAGTAATTCGTCACTTGAGTCAGGCGGATGAAGGACTTTTGTCATTGAGTGATGATTTGCTGTCGTTGAACTAATGAAACGATTCTCCTTTAAGCCAGCTCAGATGGTCCTTGCGGTCGCGGGAATTCTCCTGTGCACGGTTGGTTCAGCCCAAAGCAACCGGAACGCGACACCGCCTCCTCCTCTGCCGGCGAAATCACCGGTGGATTCTTTTCGGGCGTTGTTGGTCATGCCGACGGCGGAACGCCGGCAATTTATCGCCACGCGCGACACGAACGTGCAGCAGCGGCTCGTGCAAAAAATTCGCGAGTATCAATCCTTGCCGCCCGAAGAGCGGGACTTGCGGCTCAAGGCCACAGAACTCCGCTGGTTCTTGCAGCCTCTCATGCATGCGCCCGCCACCAACCGTCCCGCGCAATTGGCGTTGATCCCTGAGAGTATGCGCACCATGGTGGCCGACCGGCTTCAGCAGTGGGACCGCATTCCCGCGCCCGTTCAGCAGATGTTCCTGACGAACCAGCAGGCCGTCAATTATCTGGCCCGCGTAGACGCCACTACCAACTCCGCGCCCTGGCCACCCCTTCCGAGCCAGGAAAAGATAATTGACCGCGTCAATCAACTCTTCGATCTGACTCCGAACGAAAAGGAAGATGTTATGGCCACGTTGTCCGATGCGGAGCGACAGCAAATGGAGAAAACCCTCGAGGCTTTTAAAAAACTTACGCCGGCCCAACGCCGCCAATGCCTGCTTTCCTTCAAACAGTTCACTGAAATGTCTCCAGCCGAGCGACAGGAGTTCTTGAACAATGCGAAGCGCTGGTCGCAAATGCCGCCCGCGCAGCGCCAGGCCTGGCGTGAGGTCGTGAGCACCGCGCCCAACGTGCCGCCCGCGCCGCTCATCACGGTTCCGAGTCCGCCGTTGCCCTTGAACTCCAAACCACGCCCTTCCGTCGCCACCAACGGAGGAGGCTAGGCTAGACCGGCACGATTGCCGTCCAGCAATTCTCGCCGAACCTGGGTCTGAATTTTTCCAGTGCGGTTTCCGCCACCTCCCGTTTGGTGAATAGCGCAAAGGTGGTCGAACCACTGCCTGACATGAGAGTGGCGGCTGCGCCCTGCTCCCGGAGGAACTCCTGGTAAAGCGCCAGCACGGGAAATTTCTCCAACGCGGGCGCTTCGAGCGAATTGTAAAACTCCCTGCCGGCCGCAGCGAGGTCTGCTGTCTCCAAAACCGAAATCAACTTCCGCGCCCGACCTGGCGCTCCGTTCAGTGCTGAAGGAAACCGGGCGAGGTTCTGATACGCCCAGGGTGTCGAAATGCCGAAGCCCGGATGGATGAGGAAAAAGAACGCCCCCCGCATGGCGGGAAAGTCGCGGAGCGATTCCACCTTCTCGCCGCGGCCCGTTGCGAGTGCCGGCTTGAATTGCAAAAAGAAGTTTACGTCCGAACCCAATGTTGCGGCCAACCCATGAAGTTGCTCCAGGCTTAGTGGCGAACCAAAGAGTTCGTTCAAGCCCAGCAACGTCGTCGCCGCGTTGCCGCTCCCACCCCCGAGTCCTGCCGCCATCGGAATGTGCTTGGTCAGATGAATGCGAACGCCGTCGCTTACCTTCGCAACGGACCGGAAAGCGCTTGCCGCGCGATGGACCAGATTTGTGGAATCCACGGGTAGTTTGGGATCACTGCATGTCAGCTGGATTGCGACACCACCACGGGAAAAGGAAAGCCGGTCGCAGAGTCTTACCGGATGGAACACGGTTTCCAGTTCGTGAAAGCCGTCCGGTCGCTTGCCGAGAATATTCAGCAGCAGATTAACCTTGCAGGGTGAGTCTTTTTCCAGTGTCGCCATCGGACGGGTTATTAAGCACGAATCAAGACGAATGGCACGAAAAGAAAAGCGCGCCAACCGAGGTTGACGCGCTTTCGAAAACTGGCAGCAGGTTAGTTGTCGAACACCCGGAAGCGGCTGCCCGGAACCATCGGAGCGACTTCGCCACCGCTGAATCCCAGTGAGCTGTCCGTCCGGAACAATGGTGAATCCGGCAGACCGGGTTTATAGGCATCCGGATATTGCGGGTTGGGCGCGAGGTAATCGGTCCAGATGGGATCGTACTCTGCCGGTCCGAACTGATTTGGAATCGGGAACGTGACGATTTCGTAAATTCCCAGTCCCGCCCGAGCCATGGTGCGTGTAAATCCATTCACCATCGCAGTCGGGCCATTGTTCTGCGGTGCGTCATACAGTTTGGACTGTTCTACGCTCCGCTGCCATTCCGCCAAACGAACCGGCTCGAGCGAATTGTTGATGCCGCGACCGAGCTTCTTCTGCGCTCCGGCGCAACCCGTGGCGAGTACGGCAACCAGCAGCGCCGCGCCCAAAAAAGTTAATTGCTTGAACATAGGTTTGTGCAGTTTTCTGTTCGCAGATTAATCCCCTATAATCCTTTGTAAAGCGCGATTTATTGACGTTCGTATTCGCCCCTGCCCAGTCGTTTCAAGACCGTGAATCCCGCTTTCTTCGCGTCCGTGACGGAAAGGGGCTTGAGTTTGGTAGGCGTGCTGAACCCGGAAAACACTTTGCGCACGGGCTTTTTACAGGCGGGACAATTGGTTAAAGGCTTGGCGGAGAGCGGTCGGTTCAAGGTAAACGTCCCGCCACATACCTTGCAGTCGCCCTCGCACAACTCGTATTCGTAAAACGGCATAACAAAATCCACACTCCATTCCAAAGTCCAAAGTCTTCGTCCCGATGTCAATTTGCGTTTCCATCAATATGGCCTCCGACTAAACTGAGCGAATGGCGTTGGTGCGAATCCTCGTTGACGGCTACAGCCTGCTCCACAATTGGCCGGAGCTGGCTCGGGGCAAACCACGCCATTCCGCCGCGGCCCGGGACGAACTGGTTCGTGTCCTGACGCAGTATCAGGACGCAACCGGAACCCCGATCACCATCTTTTTCGACGGCAGCGGCGCGCCTCCGAACGTGCCGAAGAACGAATCCACCCGCACTGTGGAGGTGTTGTTTTCCAAAGCCGGCCAGACCGCCGACGACATGATCGAACGCGCAGCTCACCGCTTCCAGCCTTATGGCGAGGTCCTCGCCGTGACTGATGATAACGCCGAGCGTGACACGGTAATCGCCCTTGGTGGCTCGGCTTCGTCCTGCGCCAATTTCATTTTGATGGTGGAAGGCGCTCTGAACGACCTGGCAGAAGACGTCAAACAATACAACCGCACCGAACGTAACCGTTTCAAACAAAAGTCCTGATGAATTGTTTTTTGCCGATCAAACGCCCGGTTATGTCACGTCTTTGCGCTGTCCTCTGGCTGTGCGGCATGGCCATGGCCTTCTCGGTCCCGGCCCAAAATCAGCCCTCGACCACCACCCGGACCAACCGGCTTTCCTCAGACCGGGTCCTGGCGATCCTGGATATCTCGGCAGGCATGCAGAAGCGGGCGGACAACTTGCAGCGCGTTGTCGACCACTTGTTTCTCTCCGGCTTCAACGGCCAGTTGCGCCCGGGCGACACCATCGGCATGTGGACCTATAATGATTCCCTGCACACCGGCGAATTCCCGCTGCAACGTTGGACGCCGCAGTCCGCTCGACAGATCGCCTCCCTGGCGGCGCAGTTCGCCCAGAACCAGCGTTACAGCAAGCCATCCAATTTCTCTCCCGTGATGGCCCAATTGACGAATGTTGTGGCTGACTCAGATCGAATCACCGTGGTCCTTATCTCGGATGGAAGTTCATCTCCCTCCGGCACACCGTTCGATTCTCAAATCGCCGAGTCATTTAAGCTCAACGCCGCCGAGCAATTCCGACAAGCGATGCCCTTCGTCACTGTCTTGCGCGCCGTCAAAGGCGAATTCATCGGCTTCAAAGTCAACACGCCGCCCTGGCCAATCGAGTATCCGCCATTTCCACCCGAGCCAATTGTTGCTCCTGCGCAATCCACCAACCCGCCCGTGGCCAAAGTTGAGAGCCCCAAACCGGTTGCGCCCGTCGCAACCAACAAACCGAAGCCCGTAATCCCGGAAACCAATCAGCCGTCCCCGCCCCCGGTGATCACGAATCCGCCGGTGGTTGTGGCGCCGCCAACTACACCTGCTGCTCCCCCCAGCAACCCTCCTCCTCCAACGGTGGCAACAAGTTCGTCGGCACCGACCACGAACGTCGGCAGGACACTTCCACCCACCAATACGGCAAATGCGGTCACACCCTCAAAAAGCCCGGTCAGTGAACCCTCGCGCAGCCTGGCAACCCTTCCGGTTATCGTCGGAGGAACTGCACTGATTGGCCTGGCGATCCTTTGTCTGGTGCTCTTGCGCCGGGCCCGGCGACCCGCGCGGGTGAGCTTGATTACGCGTTCGATGAACAAAGACCGGAAGTGAGCCGTCCAACGCTCGCTTCCATGAAACGAAGGGCTTTTCTCCGGACCACCACTCTCGCCACCTTTGCTTTAGGCAGTGGCAATGTATTCACGACGCGCGCCGCCACCGCCAGGGAACTCGCGGCCCAACTGCCGCGTTGGCGCGGATTTAATCTCACCGAGAAATTCATCGCGCGTCCCAACGGCAATCCCGCCTTTCCAGACAGCGATTTCGCCTTGCTCCACGAATGGGGATTCGATTTCGCCCGGCTGCCGATGTCTTACTTATGCTGGTCATCACACGAAGACATGCGACAAATGCGTGAACCGGAATTGAAGCATCTCGACGAAGCGGTTGCCTCCGGACAGAAACATCAAGTTCACATCTGCTTCAACCTGCATCGTGCCCCCGGCTACTGCGTCAATCCACCTCGTGAGCCGCTCGATCTGTGGAAGGATGAAAAGGCACTCGACGCCTGCGCGTTTCAATGGTCAACACTCGCTCGTCGGTTTAAAGGCGTGCCAGCGGAAAAACTGAGCTTCGACCTCCTGAACGAGCCCGCCAACGTTTCGGAAGAGGATTATACGCGTGTGGTGAAGCGGCTGGTTCAAGCGATTCGCGCTGAGGATTCCCAGCGGCTTATCATTGCCGACGGCCTGCACTGGGGGCGTGAACCGGTCTTCAGCCTGGTTGACTTGAACATTGCTCAGAGCACGCGCGGCTACGATCCCATGCAGGTCAGCCACCACCAGGCGAATTGGGTTCAGGGTTCAGGTAAGTGGCCCACGCCAACGTGGCCGATGAAACAATGGGACGGAAAGATGGTGGATAAAGCGTTCCTCAAAAAGGACCGCATTGAGCCGTGGCAGAAGTTGGAGCGCAAAGGCGTAGGCATTCATGTTGGCGAGTGGGGCGCGCACAATCGCACGCCACACGACGTCACCCTGGCCTGGATGCGCGATCAACTGGCGCTGTGGCGCGACGCGGGCTGGGGTTGGGCTTTGTGGAATTTGCGCGGCTCGTTTGGCGTGCTGGAGAGCGGGCGGAGCGATGTTCCATACGAGGATTTCCGCGGCCACAAACTCGACCGCAAAATGCTGGAAGTTCTGCAAGCAGGTTGAATTCAGGACACGCGCAACCAGACCGTTTTCAAATAGGCGGGCTCGTCACGACTGATGGGGAAGTCGGGAGGCTGAGGGACATAGTGCTGCTGAACAATCTTCCGTCCTGCATGGGTGATTGCGTCATTGATCTGACCCAGGAATTTCTCCGGAGCCCGTTCCGCCGCATTCGTTGAAGCAAACAACACGCCGCCCGGGTTCAATACCGGCAACGCGGCTTTGACCAGCTTGCCGTAATCCTTTTCCGCCCGAAATACGCCGTGCTCCTTCGACTGCGAGAATGTCGGCGGATCGAGAATCACGACGTCGAAATTGCGCCCTTTCCTGGCAAGCCGTTTCAGCCAATCAAACGTGTCCCCGTAGAGGAAATCGTGTCGGATAGGATCGAGTTCATTGAGGGCGAAATTGTGTTTGCCCCATTCCAGGTATTTTTTCGACAGATCGAGACTGGTTGTATGCGCGCCCGCTTTCGCCGCACAAGCCGAGAAGCCGCAGGTGTAGGCGAACGTATTGAGCACCTTCAGGTCGGCGCCGAGTGGAAAACCAGCACTGATGTGACGGGTTAACAGCCGGCGGCGATTCTCCCGCTGATCGAGGAACAGGCCAACGGAATAACCTTCGTTGAAGCTGATGGCAAACTTCACGCCGTTTTCGTGAATGACGAAACGCTCTGGCGCAGGCCGTCCCATTACCAGGTGAGGCGAACTTTGCGCTGCGGTTGCGCCGCGAACACGCCGGGTGAGCGCCTTCTGATAAACCGAACGCGGTTCGCTTTGCAATCGCGCCTGTTGCGCTGCGGTAAGTGGATTCTCACTTTGCGAGAGCAAATGTTCCCCGAATTGCTCCACGTACCAATGCGGCCATCGATCGCTCGCGCCGTGAATCAAGCGGAACGCATCCGTGCCGCCGGGTTCAATAATCGCCGTCCGCAAGGCCATGGATGGATCGGCCAGGAAATCGGGTGCCGCGGTGAAGGTCACCGGCGCTTGGGAAACCGGGTGTGTGAGGAAAAGCTCTCTTGCGTGCAAACAAAGCCGACCAAAAGGCGCTCCGCCATAAAGCGCGTCACCCATGATGGGAAATCCGTTGGCGGCAGCGTGAACGCGAATTTGGTGCGTGCGCCCGGTTCGCGGATCGGCAGCCAGTTCGCAGCACGGGATCAGTTGGCCCTCAGCATTTCGGATTTCGGATTTCGGATTTCGGATCTCAAAACGGGTCTCGGCCTCTTCGCCATGGTTGCCGCTTACGTATCGATCCCCGGCACGAACGATCCTGGCTTTGATGGTAAACTCGGCTCGCTTCGGGCTGCGTTCCGACAGCAGAACGTATGTCTTTCGAACCGCCCGTCTCGCAAATTGTTCAGTCAATGAGCGGTTGGCGAGTTGCGTTTTTCCAAACACCATCACGCCGCTGGTCTCTTTATCGAGCCGGTGGATAATGGCCAGATGGGCCCAACGTGGCTCGCGATGTTTAAGCCACTCGTAAATGCCTTCTCCCGCATAGGGCGATGGCGAGTGTGTGTTCCACCCCGCAGGCTTGTTGACGACCAGCAAGTGTTCATCTTCGTGCAGAACGCAGGGCGGGATGAAAGTGGAAGGCGTCACTGGGGCTCAGTTCTTAATCGTAATCTTTTTCTTAATCTTAATCTCAGCCCTGAAAGATTAAGCTGAAGTCGACACGAACGCGCTCAGAAAAACTTCCACGCTTCCCCGCCCTTCCACACCACATAACAACCGAGCAGGAAGTTCGTAATCGCGTGAGCCGTGATAGCATCGCCCAGGTGACCGCGGCGGATGACCAACCATTGATAAGCCAGTCCGCAGATGATGCCGGGCAACCATTGGAAATGCACGATTCCGAATAGCCCCGAGACCAGCACCAGCGCAACACCGTCGAATTGAGTCAACGGCACCTTGGTGAAATCGTACTTGATCACCATTCGATAAAGCAGCGAGCGATAGAAGGCTTCTTCAATCGGCGGCACCAGCACGGTCATGCCAAAAATCCGAATGACGATCAGCGTCCACGCGACGGCGGAACCATCGCCAAAACGAGCAAACGGATTCCAGATGCTCTCTTCAGTATCTTTGAGCAGGATATGATTCTTCGGATAATAAGGATTCAGTCCCACCCAGATTACGAAGATCAACATGCCCACCACAATCGCCTGCCAGCTTACCGTCCAGCGCGCTTCGGGAATGTAACGTCGCATCTCCCAGACAACCCACACACCAATGAATACCTTGAGTGAATAGGACCAGAATTTGACATCGCCGCCGAACATCGCCAAACCGGTAATGGCCACCCAGATGGCAAAAGGAAGAAAGCGCGCCATCTCCGGCGAACTCGCCATCTGCTTGCGAAACTCGGCAATCATGCGAGCCGAATGTCGGGATTGATCATGCGGCCCGTAGAGTGGCGAGAATCTCTTAGTGAGACAAGCTCAACACGTTAGTCTCGGTGGCGCTCGTCAGAACCACCGCCTGAGGTGTAATAGCCCTCACGTGAAGTCCGCTCACCCGGTCACCGACGTAGACGGTCCGGTCATTGACGACGGCCGAAGGGCGCGTGGGACTGAAGAAAATGCCTTGCAGCTTCAACTCGGGTTTGGGTGGCTCGACGATTTCGGGTTGAACATTGGTCACAACTGGCGGGGTCACGATCGGCTGCGGCGCAACAACGGCAGGAACCGGTTCGGCCCCAGGCCGGGCTTCCACATGCAGGTCCGGTCCGCGTTTGTTGGTCACCGCCCAGATCAAAAACCCGGCCGCAGCGATGACGAGCACCAGCCCCACGAAGGCGCCGAAGAACAGCAAGGGCGACCCGGGTTGTCCTTCGTTCAGGGGTTCGACGGGACGAAATGCCAGCTCGGGATTTGGAGGGGGATTTTCCTGCTGGGCTTGCTTGGCGCGTTTCAAGGCGTCATTTACGAGACTCATACGTTACACATTTCCTTCCAGTTCCCGGATCGCCTGGCCGACGATCCGGAAGTTAATCTTGCCGGTCTGATGCACAAATCCGGCCAACAATGCTTTGTCGCACACGGCATTAATCAAACGCGGAATGCCCTTGCTGTATCGATAGACGCGCCACAAACCCCACGTCGTAAACTGGGGAAGCCCGTTGGCCCCTGAAGTCTTCAGGCGATGGCGGATGTACTTTTGCATCTCAAATTTGGACAGCGGCGGCAGGTGATATCGCACCGTGATGCGCTGGCGAAGCTGGCGAAGTTTGGGATTGTTTAGCCGGTCGCGCAGTTCCGGCTGACCCATCAAAACAATCTGCAGCAACTTGCGATTGTCGGTTTCGAGATTCGAAAGCAGCCGGACTTGCTCCAGCAATTCGTCCGTCAGGTCCTGGGCTTCGTCGATGATCAACACGGTCTCTTTGCCGCGCTGGACCTGGTCCAACAGAAAATTGTTGATAACCGCCACCGTGGTCAACTTGTCCAATCCGTTCACCGGCAACCCGTACTCAAAGCCGATGGCCCGCATCAATTCCTCCGCGCTCATCACCGGATTCAGAATCAACGCGGTGGTGTAGTGTTGATCCAGTTGTTCCAGTGCGGCGCGGCACAGGGTCGTTTTGCCCGCCCCGACTTCGCCGGTAAGTTGCACGAAGCCCTTCCGCTCCCGAATCCCGTAGAGCAAATGATTAAAGGCTTCCCGATGCTTCGCGCTGTAGAACAAAAAGCGCGGGTTCGGCGTAATGTCGAACGGAGCTTCGGTTAAACCGTAGAAAGCCTGGTACACAGCGTTTTTTCAGCAATAAAAGTGCCCCGGTCAACTCCAAATACGTTCACGTAAAGACAACATCGAACAGCCGTTGCCACCGACCGCCGTGCCTACTTAATTGACGCAGCCAGCGGATTCATGCCCGCAAAATTAACATCGCGGCTCGCGTCAACGCTTTGGCTTCCTGGGCCGTGCCGATGGTGATACGCAAATAGTGTCTGATTTCAGACGCGCTGAACCATCGCACCAGAATTTTTCGTTCGCGCAACTTTTGCAACCAATCCTTCGCCGGGTAGCGCGGCGGTTTGGCGAGAATGAAATTGGTCTGGCTCGGTAAAACGCGAAAACCGAGCTTCGTTAAATCCCGGCTCAGTTGCTCACGGGTGGCGATGATCTTCCTGAAATTGGAGCGATAATAGCCGAGATCTTCGAGCGTCGCTTCGGCCGCAACCTGCCCCAGCCCATTCACGTTGTAACTGTCGCGAATCTTGTGCAGCGCCGCGATGAGTTCCGGATGACCGACAAAATAACCCACGCGCTGGAAGCACAACGAATACGCTTTCGAAAATGTCCGCGCTACGATGACGTGCGGATGCGTCAACGCCAGCTTCAAGGCGTTCTCGTCGGCGAAATCCACATAAGCTTCGTCCAACACCACAACCCCTCGCTGGGCTCGACACAATGCATCGAGTTCCTTCACGCGGTAGCCCCGGCCACTCGGCGCATTCGGCGTTGTCACAAACGTGAGAGCCGCGTTGAAGTTCCACTGCTTGCTGCGTTTCGGGTCTGCGATCGCCGGCAAGCTGAAATCCGGATTCAGCGGCACCGCGTTCCTTGCTGCACCATGAATGTCCGCCAGCACGGGATATAGCGAGTAGCTGGGAGTAAGGTACTGAACGACCACTCGTGCGTTGTTCCGCGTTCCGCGTTCCCCATTCCGCGTTTCAGCAAACGCGCGCACCGCCAGCATCAGCAGTTCATCCGAGCCATTACCCACGATGATGTTTTCCGGCCTGCACCGGTGCAGTTTCGCCAGCTTTTCCCGCAAACGATCCGCACCGGGATTTGGATAAAGCCTCAACCTGCCGTCCACCGCCGCCTTCACGGCCTTTAGAACTTTCGGCGATGGCGGATACGGATTCTCATTCGTGTTGAGCTTGATCAGCCCTTTGATCTTTGGCTGCTCACCGGGGACGTAAGGGTGCAACTTGCGAACCAGCGGTCGAATCAATGATTTCGGTACAGACATCCGAAACATTTCAGACGAGAAAAGCGCCAAAGTCGAGTTTGCGTTGCCGTCTTAATCGCAAGGGACGGTGCGGCCAGCCGCCCACTCGCGAATCTCACCCACTCTTTCCGCCATGACGATTGACAGCGGCCGCGTTTGCCGGATCTCTTCCAGCAGGTCTTCCTGTGAAACCGTCCTCCCTTGCGCGTGCGCCGTGTACATCGCCGACACGATCGCCTGCTCAATTTCCGAACCGGAAAAGCCATCGGTCGCTGCCGACAACGGTTCCAGTTGGAACTCGCCGGGATTGAGGCAGCGCTTCCGCAAATGAATCTCCAATATCTCGCGGCGGTTTGCTGGCGAAGGGAGATCCACAAAAAAGATTTCGTCGAACCGACCCTTTCGCACCATCTCCGGTGGAAGCCGCATGATGTCGTTTGCCGTTGCGACCACAAACACCGGTTGATGGCGCTCGGACATCCAGGTCAGCAAGGTTCCCAAAATCCGCCGCGCCAGGCCGTCATCATCATCACCCACCGCCAGACCCTTTTCGATTTCGTCCATCCACAACACGCACGGTGACATGACTTCCGCAGTCTCGAGTGCTTTGCGCAAGTTACGTTCGGTCTCCCCGTAATACTTGTTGTAAAGCACGCCAAAATCCAAACGCAGCAACGGCACGCCAAGAATTCCGGCCGCCGCTTTCGCCGCGAGGCTCTTGCCGCAGCCCTGCACGCCCAGCAACAAGACTCCCCGGGGCGGATCAAGATGTGTCTCTCCGCCTTCCACGAAGAAGCTCTTCCGCATCTCGATCCATTTGCGCAGGCGCTGCATCCCGCCGATCTCAGAAAATTTCGCGGTCTCGTATTCGAAGGAAAGCGGCGAGTCGCGTCCCAGCAGTTCGTACTTCGCCTGCATCACGCGTGGAATATCCGACTCCGCAATGACCCCATCGTCAGTGATTGCCTTGGCCGCCAGCCGGCGCGCATCGGTAACCGTAAGTCCACCGAGATTGCGCACCAACATTTCCAACGCTTTGTTGGTGGTCTGCACGTCGCGGCGGCCATGCTCGGCCCCCCATTCGCCGGCCACATCGAGCACGATTCCTCTTAACTCATCCAGGGTCGGCAGTGGCAGACGAAATTGAGCCGTAAAGGGGCGCAATTCCTCGGGCACGAGCACGCTGCAACCCACGATAATTACCGTGGAGTAGTGCTGTGCGTAAGAGAGCGCGATGTCCTTCAAATGGCGGACATGCACGGCGTCCTGCAGGTAAGGATGAAAATCCAGCAGAACGAAATAACTGTTGTTCGCCGTCGTGCGAATATGGCTGAGCACCTCCTGCGATTTGAGAATGCTAACGGGCGGTTGGTCGTTGGGATCAAACGCCTGCAACCCCTCTGTCACCGTCCAGCGAAATCCTCGGAGTTGCAATCGCCTGCCAATTTCCCGGACCAGCCGGACGATTTGCGGCTCTTCATTGCTTTCCACGGCAATCAGCGGCGTGCGCGAACGGATGATGCTTTCCAAATCGCGCAGCGGGCTCTCCGTGGCCAGCATCCCGGAGTGACTCAACCTTCCCGTCGGTCGGATCGCGCTCATGTCCGTCACAACTCACGCATAAGCGACGCGACATTCAAGGAAAAAGTCTTGGGCCCGTTGCGCTCGTTTCGGGATGGACAGCGTTTGACGCACTCGCTTTGATTCCATCCGCCCATGGCCGCAGGACAACTCTGGTTATTTCCGCCACCGCGAACGTTAGCCGAACGCTTCGGGGACGACTTCTTTCGGGAACTGCCGGCACAGCCGGGCGTTTATCTTTTTTGTGGAAGCGATGAAGGCGTGCTCTACGTCGGCAAAGCAAAAAATCTGCGCAAGCGTCTCTCCAGTTATCGCGTTTCAAATCCGGAGCGACTCTCGCGACGAATCATTCGCTTGCTCAATCAAGTCACGCGCATCGAGTACGATGTGTGCCTCACTGAGAGCAGCGCCGCGGAGCGTGAGGAACTTTTGATCTGTGTTTTGGCGCCGAAGTTCAATCGCGCGGGAAAAGTTTGGCCAAAGAAAGTTGTTGCACGATGATGACGTTTTCACTTACAACCGGATTGTTCCGACAATCGAGCGTGGTGCTCGAAACAAAAAACTACAACAAAACTAACACCGATCGGAGGTGACAAACATGGCAGCCAAGAAGAAAAAGAAAGCCGGTAAAAAGAAGAAGTAGTTCTCCATCCCAACCGGGATGGAAAGCCTGGTCTGCCTGACAGGCTTTCCATCCTGGTTTTTGTTTTCAGAATTTCCCGCCATGGCCAAACTCGTTTTCGACATCGAAACTTCCGCGCTTCCGCTGGAAAACTTCGACGAGGTCCAACAAGAGTATCTCCTTCGCGAGTTGGAAAAGATTCCCGATGAGACGGCCCGAGCGACGCGGCGCGAAGAAATCCTGCGTCAGTTCAATCTCTGGCCCTTCACCGCACAGATTGTCTGCATTGCCATGCTCAATGCGGAATCCCTTCGGGGTCAGGTACTTTTCACAGCGGAAGATTTCGAAGAGGACGCCGCGGAAGGCGGCCCGGTCGAGTTCATGCCCTGCGCCGATGAGATCGAATTGCTCACTGCTTTTTGGGACGTGGCCAAACACTACGATGAGATTGTCACGTTCAACGGGCGCGGTTTCGACGTGCCGTTTCTCTATTTGCGGTCGGCGGTGCTCAACGTCCCGATCACGAAAAAGAACTGGCTCGGCTATCGTTACGCCACCGAACCGCACTGCGATCTCGCCGAGCAATTTACTTTCTACAGCGTGAGTGGCCGCGACGGCGCGGCGCGAAAGTTCAATCTCGACTTCTATTGCAAAGTGTTCGGCATCGAGTCGCCCAAGGCTCATGGCGTCACCGGCATGGACGTCAATACGCTCATGGCGGAAGGAAAGTTCCGCGACATTGCCGAATATTGTTTGCGTGATGTCCGCGCCACGGTCGAACTCTATCGGGTGTGGAAGGAACGGCTGTCGGGAATCAAATGAGCGC
The DNA here is from genome assembly GCA_036274115.1 of Verrucomicrobiia bacterium. GTDB lineage: Bacteria > Verrucomicrobiota > Verrucomicrobiia > Limisphaerales > JADLHS01 > JADLHS01. The sequence continues at coordinate 10,027 of DASUGI010000167.1, read as the reverse complement.
GGAACGCGGAACGTGGAATCAGGAATCAAAAGCGGCTCTGGTTTGTTTTGCCTTGAAGGAAGAAGCCGGCGCATTCCGAAAACGCGTCACCGCGGACGGCACGGTTTCAATTCTGGTTACCGGCATGGGCCGGGAAAATACCCGTCGCACTTTGCTTGAGCGACTGGAACAGGCCAGGCCTGCGTTTGTTCTCACCTGTGGTTTCGCGGGTGGACTCGACCCCAGGCTTGCTTCCGGAGAAGTGCTTTTCGCGACTGAAGACTCAACGCTAAACGCAAAGCTCATTGCGGCGGGCGCGAAGTTGGCAAAATTTCATTGCGGTTCTCGAATCGCCACAACGATTGCCGAGAAGATTGAGCTTCGACGCGCGACCGGTGCAGACGCCGTCGAGATGGAATCAGAAACGGTCCACCAGGTTTGCCGCGAGCGCGGCATTCCCTGCGCCACCGTGCGCGTCATTTCCGACACCGCCAACGAGAACCTGCCATTGGATTTCAATCAACTCAGCAAACCGGATTTGAGTTTGGATTTCGGAAAGCTGTTTTGCGCGATTGCGAATTCGCCAGGCAAAATCCCCGCTTTGTTGCGCCTGCAAAAGAACTGCAGCACAGCCGCAGACAGATTGGCAGTGGTGTTAATGAAGGTGGTTGCTGAGTAGCTAAGGTGTCCCGTAGTTTGGTTTCACGGCACCCGTGGCAAACCGAATCCAGGTCTGCAAAATCAGCGCAATTTTGTGGGGCTTGCTCAAGCGTGTCAGTTCCGGCCCCAGGACGTCGAACTTGCGTGCCTCGAGTTTGCGCAACAGCCGCCAATAGACCGCGCCCATCAACTCCGCCGCCACCATCGAGCGACGATCCTCGACCGGCAACGCTTCCCGCGCGCGCCGATAATACCCGCGCGCCCGGTCCGCCACACTCGCCGCCAGCTTCGCGAAACGATCGGAATACTTGCGCTGCAAAATCTCAGATTCAGTCACACCAAACTTTCTGAGCTCAACTTGTGGCAGGTAAATCCGTTCGCGATCCGCGTCGTTGCCCACATCCCGGAGAATATTCGTCAACTGCAAGGCCTTGCCCAGGTGCACCGCATAGTCGCGGCAGGCAACATTGCGATAGCCAAAAATCTCGATACTCAACAGTCCCACCACCGAAGCCACGCGATAACAGTAGAGCTCCAGCTGCTCGTAGGTTTCGTAGCGTTTGGTGTCCAGATCCATCTCACAGCCTTTGATGAGTTCGCCGAACAAATCGAAGCGGAGCTTGAATTGCTGAATCACGGACTGCAGCTCACGATTGACGGGGAATTCAGGCTTACCTCCTTCGCACGCGCGCAGCAGATCCGCCCGCCAGGCCGCCAATCCCTCGCGGCGTTTCTCGACGGGCAGAGCTTCCTCATCGGTCACGTCGTCCACTTCGCGGCAAAAGGCATAAAGCGCCGCCATCGCATCGCGCTTGGATTTGGGCAGGAGAACAAACGCCAGGGCGAGATTCGAGGCGCTTTTGCGGGTAATCGCCTGGCTCTGCTGCATGGCGTTCACGCCTCGTAACGCTCGGTTGCGGGCGCAGACGCTTCGGTCCGAATCGGCGGCAACCCTCCCGTCTCGGCTAACGTCGGATTGCGCCGGCGATGCCGCTTCCGCCGGCGTTTGCCGGCGTCGTCACTTCGCCCAAACCAGCCGCGCGAGGGACGGCGGCGCCGTGATTCGTCGGAACGACCTTTGGACTGCCGCAGCGTGACTCGACCGCTGGCTACCCAGAGCGTGGCGACGACCGTCACCAGCACAATCGCCACGATATAAACGAGATATTGAATTACCGTTTGCAGCACGAGCGTGGCGGCGAACATCGCAGGCCCATCGCTGAACGAAGAAGAAAGCAAGTTCGCGCTCATGACTGGTGCTCGTCTTTGGAAACCGTTGCCGGGTCGTCCTCCCCGACGGTGAGATTAAGCCGCTGCATTCGATAACGCAAGGCGTGCCGGCTGATCCTTAATTTGTCGGCGGACTTCGTCAGGTTGAAGCTGCTTTGCTCCAGGGTCGTGTTGATGAGGTTGCGCTCGAAGTCCGCCACAATCTCGTCCAGGGGCCGGTCGCCGGTTGCGATGACTGGCGGCTCCGCTTTGGTCAGCCGTGATTCCAATTGGAAGTCCGGCAGGTTTGCGGCCTGCACTTCGTTGGTGGTTTCAAGAATCAGCGCGCGTTCAATGACATTCCGCAGCTCGCGCACATTGCCGGGCCAGCGATGAAACGTGAGCGCTTGCTGCGCCCCGCGGGAAATGCGCTTCACGCCTTTGTTCATCGAAGCGTTGAACATCTTCAGAAAGTGGTTGGCCAACAACAAAATATCCTCATCCCGCTCCCGCAAGGGAGGCAGGCGGAACTGCACCACGTTCAGCCGATGAAACAGATCCTCCCGGAACTGGTCGGCCGCGATGGCTTGAACGATGTCGCGATTGGTTGCCGCCAACAGCCGGACGTTGACCCGCAATTCCTGCGTGCCGCCCACCCGGCTGAAACTGCCGTCTTCCAGGAAGCGCAGCAGCTTGGCCTGCAACGGCCGGCTCATGTCGGCAATCTCATCCAGAAAAATGGTGCCGCCGTTGGCTTCTTCAACGCGACCCGGCTTCTGCTTCAGTGCGCCGGTGAAGGCCCCCCGCTCGTGCCCGAACAACTCACTTTCGAGCAGCGTTTCCGGGATCGCGGCGCAATTGATGCGGATATACGGCGCGCGTCTCCGGTTGCTCAGACTGTGCAAGGCGCCCGCAACCAACTCCTTGCCCGTGCCACTTTCGCCCAGGATGAGGGCCCGCGCATCCGTGGGCGCCACTGTCTGGATCAGTTGGCGCAGTTCGACCATTTTGGGCGAGTCGCCGACAATCTGGTCGAGCTGATACGTTTCGCTCGTCTGAGCCAGCAGCCGGGCATTCTCCCGCAACAATCGGAATCGTTCGGCACATCGGGCGACCGCATGCAGCAATTCCTCCGGCGCGAAGGGCTTCGCCAAATAATCCATCGCCCCGGCCTTGATGACCTCGACCGCGAGCTTGGGCGTTGCATACGCGGTAATCATCAACACTGGAAGCTCCGGCCAGCGCGTGCGGACTTTGTTCAGGAAATCATAACCGCTCATCCCTCCCAGACGCGCATCGGTGATCACCATGAAAACGGTCTCTTTGCTGAGCAACTCAAGTCCGGCTTCCGCGGACTCGACCGCGAGCACGCTATAGCGCTCATCCCCCAGCATCGTCTGCAACGAGAGGCGCATGTTCTTCTCGTCATCAACGACGAGCAATGGCGGCAACGGCGCGGTCATGAACTGGTTTGCATCAAAGCTTTGGCCGGGAAGATTAATGTGAATTTAGCGCCCTTTCCAAGCTCTGATTCGACACGCACCCGCCCTCCATAGAGTTCCGCATTGTGCTTCACGACCGAAAGGCCAAGGCCGGTTCCCTTGGCTTTGGTGGTGTAGTACGCTTCAAAAATTCGCTCCACCCGGTCCGGCGGCACCCCCGGACCGTCATCCCGGACCGTGATCTCGACCGACTGATTGGCGTGAAATCGCGCGCCCACATGAATATTGCCACGCCCATTTACGGCATCACGGGCATTCTGCAACAGGTTGCCAATCGTCTCGCCAAAATGCTTTTTCTGCATCAGCAATGGAGGGAGCGTGTCTCCAAACTCCCGATGGATGCGGGGGTTCGTCGGTAAATTCGCCGGGAACACTTCCTCGATGGCGCGGTTAATCTCGTCAATTACATTGAGCTTTTGCACGCGACCCTCACTCAACTGCGCGTAACCCATCACCTCGGTGATAATCCGGTCGGCCTTTGCAATCTCTTCGCGAATGATTTCAATCTGCGCCGCGGCTTCCGGCTTTTCCTTTACAAAATTCTTTTGGAGGGAAAACGTCACGTTATTGATGATTGCCAGCGGATTCTTGATTTGATGTGCGACTTCGGCGGCGAGCCGGCCGGCGGAACGCAATTGCTCCGTGCGAACGGCGTATTCCTTTTGTTCCTCCTCGTTGCGTAATTGTCCCGCGAACAGCACCTGGACTCCATAACAGCAAAACGCCAATAACACCAACACGACCACCCGCAGCACATAGGGACCAATACTCACCTCGGGTAAATCCGACGGCAAATCGCTAACATACCGCGGCGGCCGGAAAATCCGGTTCATCTCCTTCGCCAGGCTGGCTTGCAATTCCTCCTCGGAACCGCCCCTGGCAACATGATTGGAAGCCAACGAACGAATGTTCTCGGGCAAACCATCCCAGACGTATTTTCGCGCTGGTTCCGGTGCCTGGCTCAACCAGTTTGCCAGAGCCGCGACATCCTTAATCTCATTAGATTGGATGCGCGAACTTCGCGAAAGCAAGCTGGGCGTGGATAGTTCCGGTTCGGATTGGAAGTCCAACAAGCCCGCACTCAGGAAGAAGATGCCCAGCAACAAATTCAACGCGAGCTGCGGCGTCGCCAGGGGAATGGAGATCGCATTCAACACGATCAGCGCCGGATACACCCAATACAGCACGCTTTCAAAGCCACCCGTCAACACGGTCAAGCCGCCCAGAAAGACGCCATCGGCCAATCCCACCGCGAAGGCCAGCCATTGCACGGACCCCGCCGGAAAAGGACGCACCACATAAAAGATCGCCGTCACGCCCACGACGAATAAGGCATAAGCCGTAAAGGTCTTTTCGATGGTCTCGAACAGGACGCCGTAGGAATTGACCACATTTCCCAGCCACGGGGAGGTATACAGGTGATAGAGCACCATGCTCACCACCAGCAGGCGCGTCGGCAGAATGATATTGCGTTGCAGTTTGACGACGCTTTGCGCGTGTTGGCCCGGCTCCGGACGCAATGGTGCCAACACGGCTGGCAGCCGCTTCAACCACTGCCACGGGCTGGTCTTCATAAACTCGCCATCCGGCGAACCGCTCTTCAGCGCAACAGCTGCAGCGCTCGCTCCACAATCTGCTCCACCGGCCAGAGCCGGCCAATCCCTTCGTAGCCGCAGGATAACATCCCTGCTTCCGGCCCGATAAATTCCGCACCGCGCGATTTGAGCAGTCCGACATTTTGTTGCGTTGCCGGATGCAGCCACATCTTTCCGTTCATGGCCGGAGCGATCAGAATCTTTGCCTTGGGATTTAATGCTAAATAAATGCAGGTTAAGGCATCATCCGCAATCCCGTTGGCAAGCTTCGCAATCACATTCGCTGTGGCGGGAGCGAGCAGTAACAGCTCCGCTTCATCGGCCAGCCGGATGTGCGTTGGTTTCCAACCTTCCTCTTCATCGTAGAGATCAGTGACCACCGGATTCCGCGACAGGGTCTTGAAGGGAAGGGGAGTAACGAAACGTTGCGCATCCGCAGTCATCACCACGCGCACGTTGAGTTGCTGCTTCGTCAACTGACTCGCGAGATCCGCCGCCTTGTGCGCCGCGATCGAGCCAGTCACACCGAGAACGATGTTCTTACTCATGTTCTCCACCCGCACGATTCTTATTCATACTCTTACTCTTACTCTTACTCTTAATCTTAATCTTAATCTTAATCTTTGCCGTGGGATTAAGATCGCCGCCCTAAAACTCCGGAGCCTTGGACCGGTCCGTCCGCATCTTTTCCGCATCCACAATCGCCTGCATTCCGGTCAGGTCTTCCTGCACGCTGCGGCTGATGAGCAGATAATCGAAGTTCTTCCATTGCGCAATCTCCTGTCGCGCCACCCCCAGGCGTTTCTGGATAACTGCCTCGGCATCCGTCCCTCGCTTCCGCAGACGTTGCTCCAAAACGGCAATGGACGGCGGCGTCAGGAAGACGCTCACCAGCGCCCGTTTCAATTCGAGGTCGTCCTCAGCGCACTTGCGGATGGTGGCTGCACCCTGCACATCCACATTCAACAGCACGTCCTTTCCGGAACGGAGCTTGCCCAGCACTTCTGACTTCAGCGTCCCGTAGCTGTTGCCAAACACGGTGGCATGCTCCAGAAAATTGCCGGCCTGCACCCGTTTGAGGAACGAAGCGGCATCGAGGAAGTAATAGTCCACGCCGTCTTTCTCCTGGCCGCGTGGTTCGCGCGTGGTGCAGGTGATGGCTCGCGTCATGTCCGACCGCGCCGCCAGCAACTGATTGCACAAAGTCGTCTTCCCGCCACCCGACGGTGCGGAAATCACGACCAATAACGGGCTTATCGTCGCGCCAGTTTGTTTCTCGTCACTCATCTGCTGCTTTACCTGCCGCGGGCGGGTCACCCTCTACTCCACGTTCATTGCCTGCTCCCGAAATTTCTCCAATTCCGCCTTGAGCGTCACCACCTCGCCGGAAATCAACGCATCGTTGGCCTTCGACCCAATCGTGTTAATCTCGCGATTCATTTCCTGCGCCAGAAAATCCAGCGTGCGCCCGACTGGTTCTTTCGACCGTGCGCAATTCTCGAACTGCTTGAAATGACTCTGCAACCTGGTGAGTTCTTCCGTGATATCCGAACGGTCCGCGAAAAAGACAACTTCCTTCAGCAACCGCTCATCGTCGGACGCCGGCGCGGGCAGACCGGCGCTCTTGATGCGTTCGATGAGTTGCTGGCGATAGCGTTCCGCCGAACCCGGTGCTTGTTTCGCGACGCGTTCGACACATTTGCGCATCACGCCCACACGTGCGCTTAAGTCCTTGGCAAGGTGCGCCCCTTCGCGTTCGCGCATGGCGACCAGCGCTGACAATGCGGCACGCAACGCCTTTTCAACCGCCGGCCAGAGATTCTCGGTCTCCGCCAGTTCCTCGTCCGTTTGGAAAACCCCGGGCGCGCGCACCAGTTGGTCCAGTGTGACGGGACCTGCCAGTTTCAATTCCTTGGCGAGTTTGTTCAGTTCATGCGCGTAAGCCCGGGCCAGGGTGACGTTGAGATGCATCTTCGCCGACGACTTCCCATCTCCAGCGTGAACCGTCACGCGGGTCGTGACCCGGCCGCGGGAGACCTTTTCGAGAATCGCCTCACGAATCCGCGTCTCCAGCATCTCGAGTTCGCGGGGAAGATTGACCGAAATCTCGGCCTGCTTGCGGTTCACGGAACTGAGTTCGACGGTGACATTGAACCCGTCGCGGGCGCATTCGCCGCGCCCATAACCCGTCATCGACTTCATGGGCGAGCACTATGCCGGAGGCCCGGCGGGCAGGCGATGAAATTTTCAACCCCAGGGAAGCAAATCGACTATCTTCCAGCCCATTCTTCGTTTCGCGAAAAGCCAGCCTGCGTAGATGAAACTGCCCATGAGCATCGAAACGCAAAGATTTCCGAGGACCGCATTCAGGTGAAATGTGCGCCGATACGCGAACCCTCCAACTTCACACATCAACCAAGGCCATCCAACTCTCGTGATCCCATCATTTATTTCTACATGGCCGTCAGAAAGCGCAAAAAATGAGATGCAGCTACCGCGGCAAAAGATGAAAAGGGTTGCACTGCCAATCCAAACCGCGGCTTTCATCTCCAAGCTGGATTCACATGGAAATCTTCACGCCGCCTCTTGATCCTGCTTGCGGCGCACGACAGGCTTGATCTCGCCCAGCACGACCGGCCGCGTAATCTTGATGTCCAGAACGTCGCCGCTCTCGGGAACGTCGTACATCACTTCGAGCATGATCTTCTCAATCAGCCCGCGCAAGGCCCGCGCGCCCGTGCCTTTCTTGTGCGCCTGGGAGGCCAGCTCACGCAATGCGTCAGCGGTGAAGTGCAGGTCCACGCCCTCCATCGCGAGTAGTTTGGCGTATTGCTTGGTGAGGGCGTTCTTGGGTTCGCTGAGAATCGAAACCAATTGTTCTTCGGACAACTCGGCCAGCGTCGTGGTCACCGGCAGACGGCCGATAAATTCAGGAATGAAGCCGTAATTCAGCAAGTCTTCCGGCTCGACATGCGTGAGGATTTGATCCCGACCCACGTTGGCGATCTCTTCCGATCGACCAATGGCGCCGAAACCCATGGTGTTCCGTCCCATCCGCCGCTGAATCACCTGCTCCAGGCCCACGAAGGCTCCGCCGCAGATGAACAGGATATTCGTCGTGTCCACCTTGATGTACTCCTGCTGCGGATGCTTGCGACCGCCCTGGGGCGGCACATTGCAGGTGGTGCCTTCGAGAATCTTCAGCAGCGCCTGCTGGACGCCTTCGCCACTCACATCGCGCGTGATGGACGGTCCTTGGCTCTTGCGCATGATCTTGTCGATCTCGTCGATGTAAATGATCCCGCGCTGAGCCCGCTTGACGTCATAGTCAGCACTCTGAAGCAGGCGCAGAATGATGTTCTCCACGTCTTCACCGACATACCCCGCCTCGGTCAATGTCGTGGCGTCGGCAATCGCGAAGGGCACGTCAAGAATCTTTGCGAGCGTGCGGGCGAGCAGTGTTTTGCCGGAGCCCGTGGGGCCAATCATCAGGATGTTGCTCTTCTCAATTTCAACTTCGGCGTGCGGCTTGGGTGAAGTCTCCTTCGAAGTCTCATTGCCTTCAGCCGGCACCGGCTCAGGCTGGATGCGCTTGTAATGATTGTGCACCGCCACCGCGAGCGTCTTCTTGGCATGCTCCTGTCCCACGCAATGCAAATCCAGTTGCCGCTTGATGGCGGCGGGTCGCAGCATGTTGAAGCGCGGCTGCTTCTTCTGCTCCTGTAACTGCGTCTCCCGATCGAGAACGTTTTTGCAAAGAATGATGCAGTTGTCGCAGATGTAAACCCCCGGGCCGGCAACCAGCTTCTTCACTTCTGCGTGCGATTTGCCGCAGAAGCTGCACATCGTGATGTTGGTGGGGCGCGCCATCTGGATTTACGATTTACGACTTACGATTTCAGATTTAAATGCCGAACGCAATTGCACAATCTCGTCAAACCTTGTCCGCGCCGGCAATTTCCTTCCGGGATTGCACCACTTGATCCACCAGGCCGTAGGCCTTGGCCTCTTCAGCGGTCATAAAATAATCGCGATCACAATCCTTCTCGACCTGAGCAATCGGCTTGCCGGTGTGCTTGGACAAAATGCCGTTCAACACCTGCTTCAATTTGAGCATGTGTTTAACTCTGATTTCCACGTCGCTGGCTGGGCCTTCCGCACCACCCAACACCTGATGGATCATGATGTTGGAATTGGGCAACGCAAACCGCTTGCCCTTGGCCCCAGCAGCCAACAGCACTGCGCCCATGCTCGCCGCCTGGCCGACGCAATAGGTGTTCACGTCACACGTCATGTATTGAATCGTATCGTAAATGGCCAGGCCCGCCGTGACGCTGCCGCCGGGTGAGTTGATGTAGAGATGCACATCCTTCTTCGGGTCGGACATCTGGAGGAACAACAACTGCGCGATGATGATGTTGGCCACATTGTCATCCACCGGCGTGCCCAGAAACAGGATGCGGTCCACCAACAAACGGGAATAAATATCCCAACTGCGCTCGCCGCGACCGGTCTGCTCGACGACGATCGGAACGAGAAAATTCTTTTCGTTAATCTCTTTGCTCATTGGGTGCGCAACGTAGCCGACCCGCATCACAGCGTCAAGAAATGCACGGACGAACTTATCCACTTGGCTATTGGCTATCGTGCGTCGCCAATTACACTACGCTCGTGAGCATTCTGGAAGAATTAAATTGGCGGGGACTCATCGCCGACTGTACGGACACTGCGGAATTAACGAAGAAACTCGCCGCGCCAGTGACGCTTTACTGCGGATTCGACCCGACCGCTGAGAGTCTGCACGTCGGGAATCTCGTGCCCTTGCTCGCACTGCGACGATTTCAATTGCTAGGCCATTATCCCATCGCGGTAGCAGGTGGCGCTACCGGCAGCATCGGTGATCCCAGCGGTAAAACCGCCGAACGTCAACTCCTCACCAGCGAAGTGCTCGACCACAACATTGCCTCGGTGAAAGTGCAACTGGCCAAACTGCTCGACTTCGAGACAAAGCAGAATCCGGCGCGCCTCGTGGACAATGCCTCGTGGACCGCGGGTGTCTCGTATCTCGAATTCCTGCGCGAC
>DASUGI010000166.1:0-14003 GCA_036274115.1 Verrucomicrobiia bacterium | reverse complement strand
ACGATGGGAAAGCTCGAAGCCCAAAAGAACGTCGCCACCAGCAGCATGGTGATGGCTTTGCGATGGCGCGCGGGCGAGACGGTGGAGGCGTCTGGAATCACGATTATCTTGCAACGCCGCCGTGCCGGCGGCGAGTTCGGGCGGCGTCCCGGCGCTCGAAGAAACACGAGGCGAGACGCCCCGTGAACTCGCAGGCGAGGATGCCCGCGCCACAGGCCGCAGGAAACGCGAGAGGGGATTGGTATGGTGGGAACTCAGCCAACATCGATTACTTCCTCATTCAACATCCCGCGGGAGTGTCGCAACGAATTTTTCCCACAAGCCGCGCTCGACGTAGAGTTCGAGAAAAATATTGGGACGCAGTTCGTAATAACCGGTCATGAGGTAGGCCTTGTCGGACTTGTCATCGAGTGCGGCTCCTAGTTTTGCCGAGGTGAGGACAATCGGTGCGAAGGGGTCTACTGGAAGTTCCTCGAACCAACCAACGCGCTTGAATTGACGCAGATACCAGGGCAACGGCCAGTAGCTTTCCGGCGAGATGACTTTGACCGTGGTGTTGTAACCTTCGGGCGCAACCTTTGCGATGCCTTCGATGCGTTGAACCAGTTCTCGCGCGCGTGGCACGGTCTGGGCATAAACGTAGGGATTTTTTGGGTCGGCAGGGAGGGATTGGGAGAGCATCCATGCTTGCCACGAGAGATGCAGCACGCCAACGCCGAGCAATGCAGTGAGGAGAATCCGGGTCGCGTGCGTCGGGCACAGTTTCACGAGCGCGCCGGCGCCGATGGCGGCGAGGAGAATCGCACCAAGCCAGAAGTTAAGCAGACACCACGGTGTTTTGTAGGAAATGATGGTGTAGCTGAGCGTCAGAGCAGCCGTGTAGAACACGAGAAAACGTGCGAAACCGGGACGGGTGACGAGGTTTGGGTTGTTGCAGAAGGCGGCCCAGCCGCCGCATAGCGCGAGGAGGGCAATCAGCAACTCGGTCCAGACGGGACTTTTCGCGGGATGAAACCAGAAGAGTCGTTCGAAATAGAAATGCCACGGCTGAATGTGCGGAGACGCGCCGCCAGCGCGACTCACCCACGGGAGATACGTTGCGAGCGAATCCCCGGGACCGGCGGCGTTGGTGAAGAAGGAATTGAAGAACACCAACCAAATAGTTCCGCCCGTCGCCAGTGCCAGAACGATGTGACTGGGGGCGGGGGTCCACTTTACTTTCGGAATGCTTTCGGTTTCATCCTGGGAGCGCTCGGCGCGCCAGCGATTCCAAATGCGCGTGGCCAGGAGGGCAAAGAACAGTGCTGCCAGCGAGAGAACGAACGTCTCCTTGGTGGCGAACATGAAACCCACGCCGGCGCCGGTCAGCGCCGCCCAGAGTGGTTTGGGCGACTGCGCATAACGCCAGCCCGCCGCAATAGTGAGTAGCGTGAAGAACACCAGCAGCATTTCGTGGATGAAATAGCGGCTGTAAAAGACCATCGCGGGCGATGCGGCGAGGAAGACGGCGGCCCAGATGGAACCGCTGCGCCCCAGACCCTCTTTCAACAGGAGCAACAGCAGAATCAGGCCGACACCAAAGGCGACAGTGATGACTCGAAGTTCAGCGTCAGAGAGTTCAGTGGAGTTTTCCGCTGGACCCAACCACAGCACGGGCAGGGAAAAGTAATGGAGCGTTGGCCCGTGATATTCGTGCGGGTCGTACTTGTATTCGCCCTTTTCCCAGAGGGCGGCGAGTTTGACGGCGTTGACGCCTTCGTCGTTATGGAGCGGCCGATTGCCGAGTTGAGGGCAGCGCAGCCAGAGCGCGAGGGCAAACGCCGCCAGTGCCCCCCAACGGTTCATTTGTTCGGCACGGCGTAAACTTCAATTTCCTGCCAGCAGTTCAGGGCGCTGAGGTGACTGCCCTTGGTGTAACCACGCACGTAACGGCCCTTGGCGCCTTTGCCCGGAAACGCGCGACCAAAGTGGCGCTCAAAGTATTCGCGATCCGTCCCGACACCCTGCCCGGAAGAGTTGTCCGTATCGTTGTTGAAAATCGTGGTGACACCGGTCTTAAACTCCGGGTCGTCCGAAACCTGCACGATGACGTCGTAGGTGATCTGGATGTAACGGTGGTCGTGCCACATGGCCACGGCTTCAATCTTGTAAGACTCGCCCAGGTCCACTTGCACCCATTGCGTGCCCTTTTTCATTTCGACGGTGTCGTAGTCGAACGCTTCCTTCTTGCCGTCCGTGAGCTGCTCCAGCTCGCCGGTGAAGGGTTTCACGCTGGTGGTGGCGGGCTTGCCGAGCGCGACATTCTTCGCATCCTTGGCGATCAGCAACGGTTCGGGCGCTTTGTCCGAATTGGGTTCGATATTCGGGCCGGTCGGCAACTGTTCGGGCGTGCCCTTGAGCGTCGGCGCCGGCATTTCCAGTTTGAGCGGCGCCTTATCCTGCGCATTAACGGTGACAACATTCGCCGCCAACAACAGGGCAGCGGACAACACGCGAATCCCATTTACGGTTAAAATCATTTTCATATTTAAGCTATCGGGACGGCTACTTTACCAAAGGTGCGCCCCGGTTCAAAACCAATTTAACGACTCAAACGGCGCGTCCGGTATTCAACTCGGCGGCGGGCCTGGTTACCGGCTGGCCCAGCCGGACGACTTCGGCATGGAGCTGGCGGGCGAGTTCCTTCCGGTCGGCTGCCGGTTGGGGGATGGGGGCGAAAGTGACTCGCGCCCGAATCTGCCGTTTGGTCATAAGATTGAGAAAGTGCGGCAGGAAGGTCATGTCGCCCCAATAGCAAACATCCTGTTCGACAGAGCCGTCGTCCAAGGCGTAAGCAATGCGTCCCACGGAGAGCGGATGCCTGGAGCCGACGATGGGTTCGAGCAGCGATGATTTGAACGGCAGGATTTCGCGACTGTTCCAACTGGTGCCCTCGGGAAAAAGCACGAGCACGTTGCCGCCCGCAAGGGTGCGATCGATTTGGGCGTTCATGCGAGCGACATCGCTGCGGCGGGTGCGGTCGACGAACAAAGTTCCGGAACGCTTGGCAAACCAGCCAAAGACCGGCCAGTTTTGCACCTCGGCTTTGGAGACAAACACTGCGGGAGTCAGCGCGACGAGCACGAGAATGTCGAGATAGGTCAGATGGTTGCAGACGAGCAACCCCGCTGGCGGGAGTGAGCCTCGTGATTCGAACTCCACATTGAAAACGCGCAGCGTGCGGCGCGAACACCATTGCAACCAACTGGAACGGGCAAGTTGAGGGATCTTACCGCCGTGTCGCACCATTAATACGACGAAGGTGGCGACGAAGAGCAACAGCTCAGCCGCGAACCAAATCGCGCGAAATACAAATCGAAAACCTTTGGCAACTGACAACAGCACGCGCCATCGCTAGCAGAAATCTGCGGCAGGACAAGTTTAACTGAGTGGCCCCAGCTTAGTTGCCGCGCACGCGGAAGAAGGCGGTGCCGGGAGTGATAGGGATACTGGCGTTCTGCACGCTGGTTGTGAGCACGCCGCTCCATGAAGTCGCCGGGAGAGTCGAACTGCGTTCCACGACAAACGGAGCGACACCACCGGTCCAGGTCAGATTCACATTCGGGCCCGCGCGGGTCACGTTGAGGTTGATGGCGGACGTTGCGGTGATCACCACGGCATCGTACGCGACTGCATGAACTCCATTGCTCCCGCTCAACATCAATGTGTAAACGCCGGGTGCATTGAATGTGGCGGTGGTATTGGTCAGGGCAGCGTTGGCAAAGGCAACGTTGGTCGGACCGGAGTAGCGCCGCCACAGGTTCGTGGTTGGCAGCGTATTTGTGAAGTTGACGAAGCCTTGTAATTGAACGGGAACGCCGACCGAGACGGTTTGGTCCGCTCCCGCATAAGCTGTCGGCGCGCCCGGAGAGCGCGGGCCTTGGGTGGGTCCGGTGGATTGGATAGCTTCAAAATTCGTGATGCCCACGGTCGATAACCGATCGAAACAACCGGCGGGCCAGCGATCATCGGGGGTTACCGAGAAGGAAAAGAAATTCCCGTTGTCGGCAACAAATGCCCCGTACTTCTTCAACGCGATGAGTACGGCTTTCTCCTGCTTGGTCCAGTTCGCGGGAATCACAAACGAAGACTTGAGGCGGAGTCGCTGACCCATCGATGGCAGATTCACGCTGGTGTTGGTGGCATACGACGCCCAATGCGTCGCGGGGTAGATGTAGTTGTTGTAGCGCGTGCGCTTGACCACGATTCGCAGTGCGTGCTCGATCACACCGCGTTCGCACTCGTCAAAACGCGGCAGCGCCGGGAACATCGGCAGCCCCGCAGCGTCGCCGGACGTCCAGCCCGCCGGTCGCAGCGCGTTGGTGTTCAGATTGAATTTCGCGCCGTTGGACGCTTCCCAGTTGCTGCCGACCAGTTTCGCCTGCCACGTTTCCCAAATGAAGCCCGCGCCGGGTTTCACGATGATGGAATGCCGGTCGCCGCCCCAGTCATTCACGTCCTGCTGCCACTGGGAGAGTGTCTGTCCGTCTGTTTCCGAAGGCCACGTTTCAATCGGCATGTTGGCGGGAATCGGATAAAGCCCATTGGGCATGGACCCGCCATCCAGGTCTGATTGGTTTGGGTAATCGAAAAAGTTGATCGATACGGTTGGCTGATTGTCGGGCACGAGGACGAAGTTCATTTCCTTGAACGCCCGTAGCGTCCGCCGGGTCGACAGGAGGTCGCTGGAGATTTGGGCCATCATTGCATCGGAGTTTGTCAGAACCGGACGATGGGAGATGTCTTCGTTCCAGGGACTGGTCACTGGAAAGATCTGCATCGCGGCCAACACGGCATCGGCATTGGTGGTGTTGAACAGGACCGCATTGGTGACCACCGGCAGGTCGCCAAGGATGCGGCCCTCGTGATTGATGCGTTCGGCCTGGGCGGATACCAACCCGAAAGTCAAGGCAAGGACTGCTATGATGCGTTTCATACGGCGTTACAACAAACGCGGACCGTGATCGTCAGCAGGAAAAACGCCACCAGCCGGGAAGTGGGAAAGTCCGCACCGCCGGGTCAAGCCCCGGGGCAGTTGTCCTGAATCCGGGACTGTAACTGTTTGCTAATTGAACGAGGCCGAGAATTCCATTGAACCACAATGGCAAGGCAACCATCATTTGGTGTCCAAGCCAAAGCCAACATCCTATGAATGGAACACCTCCTCCCGTCTTCCACGGCAATCCAAAAACCTCCGGGCTGGCCATCGGCGCCCTGGTGTTGGGGATCCTTGCGATTGTCCTCACACTGGTTTGCATCGGACCGCTTTTCGCCATACCCGCCGTTATCTGTGGTCACATTGCTCACTCTCGGATCAAGCGTTCGGGCGGAGCCATGGCTGGCGGCGGCATGGCCCTGGCCGGACTGATCACCGGTTATATCGGTCTCGCGTTGGGAATTTTTCTAGTTCCGATGATGATGGCGATCGCGATACCCAACTTTGTCAAAGGCCGTGATACTGCGATGCGAAATGCCTGTATCAACAACCTCCGACAGATTGACGGGGCCAAGGAGCGATGGGCACTGGAGAACAAGAAGGGCGACGATGCCGTGCCAACGGAAGCGGAATTAGATGCCTTTTTGCAGAACCACAAAATGTCCCAAATGAAGTGTCTGAAGAAAGGCACGTATAGCATCAATTCCGTCGGCGAACTTCCCACTTGCTCGGTGCCGACCCATGAATTGTTGAAGTAATTTCCGCCGCGCCGGACGCACCGATCTTTACGCGAATGAATTCGGAGTCACCCATCGCGTCAGAGATTGCCATGCCTGAAACGCAGCGACATCGACTTTCGAGACGCGTGGTAGTGAGGCTGCGTTTACTTGCCTGGCAGGTCGTCATGGCTGTCCCGCTGGTCTCTCCCGCCACGACCTATTACGTCAGGCCAGACGGCGAGGACACGCAAAGCGGCACGTCGATCGAACAGGCCTGGGGATCTTTGGCGCGGGTGAACGAACACGTGTTTCAACCGGGTGATCGGGTGCTGTTCCAGGCCGGTTCGCGGTTCACTGGACAACTTCGCCCCCAGGGTTCCGGCAAGTTGGAAGGTGACAAAATCGTTCCCATCACGATCGGCAAGTATGGCGCGGGGCAAAAGCCCAGGATCGACGGCGAAGGAAAGTTCCTCGACACGCTGCTGTTGCGCAACGTCGAGTTCTGGGAAGTCAGCGATTTGGAAATCACCAACCTCGGCACCAATCGCGAGCCATGGCGCACCGGCGTGCGTATCGCCACCGATGGCTTCGGCAAGATGCGACACATCCGTCTGCGCAATCTGTTCGTCCACGATGTGAACGGTGACTTGCGCAAGCAGCGCGAAGGTTGCGGCATTTATTTCGAGAGCCGCGGACGAAACGAATCGCACTTTGATGATCTGTTGATCGAGAATTGCCACGTTGTCCGCACCGACCGGAATGGCATTTGCCAGCGCGGTGGACGCACGCGGAGTCTCGGCGTCGTGATTCGCGGCAACCTCCTCGAAGACGTCGGCGGCGACGGCATCAAGATTTGGGGCAGCAATGGCGCGCTCGTGGAACACAACGTTGTTCGTGGGGGACGGATGCGCTGTGACGATTACGCCGCCGGCATCTGGCCGTTCGACAGTGATGACACGGTCATTCAGTTCAATGAAGTTTCCGGCATGAAGGGAACGAAGGATGGGCAGGGTTTTGACTCCGATTACCGCTGCCGACGTTCGGTCTTTCAATACAACTACAGTCACGACAACGAAGGCGGATTCTTCCTCATCTGCGCGCCGGGCCACTCCTACAACGAGGACACTGTGATCCGCTACAACATCAGCCAGAACGACGGCATCAACTCCGCCCGCGTTTTTCATATCAGCGGCGCGAAAAACACGAAGGTTTACAACAACACGATTTACATCGGCCCACAGCAAAATCTCCCATTGATGATCTTCAACGACTGGGACGGGGGCAGCGCGAGGGACACGTTTTTCTACAACAATATTTTCTACGTGGATGGCCGGGTCACTTACGATTTCGGCAAGAGCCAGAATACCGTTTTCGAAAGCAATGTTTTCTTTGGTTCGCACGACAAACCGCCAATGGATTCGGGCACCATCACCAGCCGGCCCGCGTTGGTCAAGCCGGGGAGTGGAAACAATGGTTTGGATTCCTTGAACGGTTACCGGCTGCGCCACGTCGGCTGCCTTCCCGGTCGTCTCATGCCGGACAACGGCGGCCGCGATTTCTTCGGAAATGTCATTTCATCGAACGCGCCACCCTGTGTCGGGGCGGCGCAATGCTCAACCGCCACGACGATCCGTGCCGAGTTCCTGAAACGGATCCAGCGTCCTCGTGTGGGCTTAGCGCCGGAGCTCAAAGCGTTACCGGCAACGAATGGCGTCGCCTACTCGCACTTCACCTTTGCGTCGGACGCCGACGAACGAGTGCCGGGTTTGTTACTGAAGTTGGAACACTCAACGAACCAGCGGCCCGTGGTAATCGCGTTGCACGGCACGGGTGGCAATAAGGCCGATCAGTTGCCCCTGCTGAGGAAGCTCGCAACTGCGGGATTCATTGCGATAGCGATCGATGGCCGCTATCACGGCGAACGGACAAGGGCAGGGAGGGGCGCCAGCGCATACAATGGCGCCATTGTTCGCGCGTGGAGGGGCTCCGGTGAGCATCCCTTTTTCTACGACACCGTTTGGGACGTGATGAGGTTGCTGGATTATCTCGCAACTCGCGATGACGTTGATGTGAAACGCATCGGACTCATCGGCACCTCCAAGGGCGGCATCGAAACGTATCTCGCGGCCGCTGCGGACGAACGCATTGCCGCCGCCGTGCCGTGCATCGGCGTGCAGAGCTTTCGGTGGGCGCTGGAGAATAATGCCTGGCAATCGCGCATTGAAACGATTCAGACGGCCTTTGATACCATCGCCATCAACGCCGGTATCCCCAACCCAGACGCTTCCTTTGTCAGCCGGTTCTACGATCGTGTTGTGCCGGGCATCCATGGCATTTTTGATGGCCCAGGCATGTTGCCGCTGATTGCGCCGCGCCCCTTGCTGGTGATCAACGGAGATTCCGATGCGCGCACGCCCTTGCCGGGATTGAAGGAATGCACCGATGCTGCGCAAGCCGCTTATCGTTCGGCGGGTGCCAGTGACCGACTCTCAATTCGCATCCAGGAAAACACCGGCCACAAGGTGACGGCGGAATCAGAACAGGCGGCCATTGCCTGGTTTGTCCAGTGGCTCAAGCCGTAAGGGTTTGAACATTTTAAGCGCTACACCGGTCCAATCGACCATGAAGAAGAAGCCTCAGCCCAAATCCTTCCGCGATCGCGCCCGTCTCTATTGGCAGAAAGAAATTCGACCGCTGCTGATTCTCGCCTTGGTGCTGTTTTCCATTCGATCGTCCTTGGCCGACTGGAACGATGTGCCCAGTGGTTCGATGCGGCCAACGATCATCGAGGGCGACCGCATTTGGGTGAACAAACTCGCCTACGATCTCAAAGTGCCCTTCACAACCTGGCACATTGCGGAGTGGAACAATCCTGAGCGTGGCGACATCGCCGTGTTCTTCTCGCCTCACGACGGCAAGCGCCTGGTTAAACGCGTCGTCGGCCTGCCCGGCGACACCATTGAACTCCGCAACAATCAACTCGTCATCAACGGCACGCCGGTGGAATATCAGCCCATCGCGGAAGAACTCCTGCGCTACATTCCCGAGACCCAACGCGCTGGCCGCGTCTTCGCCAGTGAAGAGCTTCCGGGCCAGACTCACGCTGTAAGTGGTTTTCCTGCCGCACCCGCTCCGCGAACCTTCGGGCCAACCACAGTGCCAGACGGAGAGTACTTCATGATGGGCGACAATCGCGATGACAGCTTTGATTCGCGCTTCTACGGCTCGGTGAAGCGCGACACGATTGTTGGTCGTGCTACTGCAGTGGTGCTCTCCCTCGACAAGAGCAATCACTGGCTGCCGCGGTGGGGGAGATCCTTCAGTTCCTTACAATCTGACTAAGTTGCCGTTCAGATGCGGTTAAGTTGCCGAACTTTCCGTTGTTTTGCCGTGGTTTTTTGCTAGATTTGCGTCATGGCAGTCGGACTCGAAAAACAGGCCAGACGTTGGACCTACGAGGAATACTATCGCCTCGACGACGACCAACGTTACGAAATCATCGATGGCAGTCTCCTTATGGTCCCCGCCCCAGACGTGTGGCATCAGGATTGGCTCAATGAGATCAACCTGCTCGTAACTCTTTTTGTGAAGCAACGGAAGCTCGGCCGTACTTTCATTGCCCCGTTTGACGTAGTCCTGGACGCCGAGAATACCGTTCAACCGGATTTGATTTTTGTAGCGGCGTCCAGCTTGGACATCATCAAGCCTCGCGCCATTTTCGGCACGCCCGATTTGCTGGTCGAATTGATTTCTCCCTCCAGTGTTCGGCGGGATCGTTACGACAAGAAAGACCTCTATGCCCGCTTCGGCGTGAAGGAATACTGGATTGGCGATCCGGCCAACCGAAGTCTGGAAATCCTCACCCTCAAAGGCGATCGTTACGAACTCCATTGCTCCGCGGAAACCAGCGGGAAATTGACTTCGCTTGTGTTACCCGGTTTGGAGTTTGATTTGGCGCAAATCCACTAAACCGAGTCAGTCGCGACCCGATAGATGGCGCGCTTGCCCTCGCAGTCCGAGACAAAATAGACCGCATCTGCCGCGTGATTGAAGACCGGGTGCGGATGTTCGCATTGAGAGCGCCAGCTTGAACCGTGGCGACAGAGTGGAACCCAGTCGGCACGCTGCGCCTGCCAATCCACTTTAATCAGACAAATCCACGCGCCGACGTGGGTGGGTTCACCATCATCCGCCGTCCCGTAGTAACCATCGCTCACCAACACGCCGGGTTTCCCTTCAGTGAAATGACCGTAACGCTTCCAGCCCGTCGGCAGCGGAATCTCCACACGGTTTGAACCATCCGGCCTTACGCGACCAATGTAAGCTGGTCCATCTGCGTACATGCCGTGATAAATAATCGCCTCGCCGTTCCTTTCCCACATCTCGTGACACGTCCAGTCCTCGCGTTTGCGCTCCTCGCCCTCAGTGCGCAAGCGAATATGCTCGCGTCCGTTCCACAACCAGACCCGCCGGATGCCGCAGTCCGAGGGCCATTCGTGATTGTAGAGAATCCAGTCGGAATTTTGCGGCGAGAATTGCACGTGCGTCACCCACGCTTGCGGCACGCGTTCGCACAAGATCTCTTTCCCGGTCGCGGTATCAAACACTCGCAGCCACGAAGACAGGTTCTCTTCCCGGATGCGCGCATCGATGTCGTAAGTCGGCTTGCCGGCGAGTTGCGCATCACCATCCAGACAACGCGCGTCCGTCGTGGGCACGCAAAGTCGTTGGCCGTCGGCTGAAACGTGAGTGAAGGCGGTCATCTGGCCACGCGGCAATTCCGCCAATACGCGCAAGTCTCCTGTCGCATTCGCACAGCAGATCTGGCGGCCTTGAATGAAATAAATCTTCCCGCGCACTGCATCCACACTCACGCTCGCCTTGCCGAACCCCCGATACGGCGTCCCATCAAAATAGACGTACGACTTCAGCAAGCCATCCGTGTTGCGCGATAACTGTCGTTCCTGGCCAGTCGCTAAGTCGCGAAGAAAGATATTCGATTGCCCGGTGCGATCACTGATGAAGACCAACCGCCGGTCACCGGCCAGCAGGCTCGGTGAAGTGAAATAAAGCAACTGGTCGTTGGCCTCACCGTTCGTCACTCTTTCTGCCGGACTGATGTCAACGGCACGACGCGACTGAGTCGAGACAGGAATGAAAGCTGGGTCGACTGGTTTCACTGACGCTGAATTGAACATCGTTTGCGTTCCAAGGTCAATTTGTGCTCTTCCCACACCTGAACTGCGTGACAACTTTTCCGTTGCCGGGTCAAATAACACGGACAATCATTCGCTATGCAAACCAGTCGTGGGCTTCGGCAGACTGCTTTAGTCGTAACTTCGTTTTCGATTGTCGTTCCGGCACACGCGGGCATGACGGTGTATGGATTGCGCGATGTGTATCGGTTGAGGCTTGAAGAAATATCGTTCTTCACGTTCCTGTTTTTGATTTCTGCCCTGGCGCTGAAGTTGTTGTGGAATTATGCCTTTCAAGGTTTCGCAGCGATCCCACGTCTCAAGTATCTCCAGGCACTTGGTCTGGCTCTGGTGTTCGGCTTGGTCATGTTGCTGATCTTGACTATGATCTCCGGTATTCGCGAGGTGCTTACGCCCGGTGCGTGGCGGAGACAAGGGACTTCCTATCGCCTTAACGACCCTTCGCAAGAACCGACCCGCAAGCGCAGTCTGGAACATTTGCGACGTGCTTTGCTGGACTATGCCCACAGTCACGACGGACAATTCCCTCCACACGACTATGTGCCGGAGATTCCCGAGAAGCTTTGGGAATCACCTGATCAAGCCGGCTCGCATTACCTTTACTCGGGTGGTTTATCCACAAATGATGTCGATGCTATTTTGGCGATTGAGCCGCCAAACTTTGGTGAACGCCGCTTCGTGCTGAAGACGTCAGGCGAGATCAAGATGCGTTCAAACGACGAACTTCGAGAGAGTGCAGGGCGGAGGGCGAAACCGTGAGCGGCAAGAGCGAGTCGACTCCTCAGAAAAGCGAGCCCAGACTTCGGCGATTGACTGAGATTGTTGTGGTGATAAGCATCCTGTTTGTCTTGTTCCTCATGCTGCTCCCCGTTCTTGGCCCCGGATCGGGTGATGTGGTTAGCGCACTGACCCTTGGCTGGCTCGCTTTCCTTCGGCGCACTTTGCCCCAAATTACGTGGAACTGGGACCTGATGGCCATGGCTGCGCTTTGCATCACCGTAATCTTGTTGCTTGGGCATCGTTTGGCTTTTCGGCTAACGACGAGTATCGCCCGCGCCACCGGCCGCGACTGGCGGTGGCCCCGCCGTTGGACGCTATGCGGTTTGATCGCATTAGGCTTGGGATTCTTAGTTGGCATGTGCACAGGTGGGATTGCACATCAAGTCGGCTGGCTCTCTTCACAAACCGAAAGCTGGTATGAACGAAAGGGTGAGTTGTTTCTCGATATGCGCCAATTAGCGACCGCTCTCGACCAAGCAGTGCTAGATGCAGGTCACGATGTGAAAAAGATAAGGCAAATCCTGAACGATCCTGAGTTAAGCTATTTGCGGATCCGTTCGGGCGAGTCGCCGCTTCCCGAGCGATTTCACGTGCTGCTCATTGTTGATAGCACGGACACGGTCATTGGGAGCATCATGCTTCCACGCAACTTTGCCAGCCGGCCACACGCTCGGCTCATTTACTCGTTTGAAAACAAGAATGATTATCTTCCGATGGAGAAACTGCCAGAATTGATCCAGAAGCACCAAAGGCAACTTCTCACTCTTTAAGAGCAGCTGGGGCGTCACCGAAGCAACAAACTACCGCACCATTCCGCTCTCAATGCAAGTCATTTTGCCCGCTAACACTTGCTTAGCGAGCTGATACCCGCACTTGTCAGCGTTGTGGTGAAGGCCGTCGAAATGTCGCTCGATGCGAAGCTTCGACATCCGGGCGAAGCAATTCACCAGCGAAATCAAAGCAGACCTTTCCATTGTCTGCTCACCGGATTGCAACATTCGCTCCGCGCGCAGGCATGTTGCTGTCATTGCGAATAGTTCCGTGGCGATGTCCACGTAGCGGCCTAACAACACCTGTTGTTTTTCCAGCTTCGGACCGTGACGCAGCATCGCGTGAAAGAGGGCGCGCGAAAGCTTGCGGCTCGTGCGGGCGACGTAACGACGATGGCTGGCAAATTCTCCACCTCCAGCTTGAGTCCACTCTTGTAGTGGCAGCCATTGCTTCGGATACCAACGGGCATAGAACAGTCCAGCCTTCAGTGCTGCGCCAAAGCGTTTGGACATCGGCAGGCGGGAATCGAGGGCCGCACCGGCGACCTGCAAGTGCGGGTCAAGCGCTTCACGTGCGATGAATAAGCGCATGATTTCACTCGAGCCTTCGAAAATGGTGTTGATGCGGCAATCGCGCAGCATGCGTTCGAGCGGCACGGCTTCTTCGCCGCGTGACTTGAGCGACAGCGCGGTTTCGTAACCACGCCCACCGCGGATTTGCATCGCTTCGTTGACGATCTCCCACGCCATTTCTGATCCCCACATCTTGCACATCGCCGCTTCGAGGCGGATATCGGCGTGCTTGTCGCGGTCCACGCGGCTGGCAGCGAGCAGCGTCATGGCTTCCATCGCAAAGGTGTTCGCCGCCATGCGCGCAAGTTTGTCCGCGATGGCCGCGTGTTTGCCGATGGCCGCGCCCCATTGCACCCGTTGACTGGCCCACTTGCGCGACACTTCCAGGCAACGCTTCGCCAATCCGGCACAGCCAGCCGGCAAAGTCAGTCGGCCAGTGTTCAACGTCGTGAGTGCGACGCGCATGCCTTTCCCTTCCGCGAGCAGAATGTTCTCGCGCGGCACGCGGACATTCGTGAAGCGGATCACGCCATTGTAAATCGCCTTCAACCCCATGAACCGGCAGCGATGAATCACTTCAACGCCCGGCGTGTCCATCTCCACGATGAACGCCGTGACTTGCTCCTTTTTCCGGCCATTCACTTCCTTCGGTGGCGTTTTGGCCATGACGACAATGACGCCTGCCTTCGTGCCGTTGGTGCACCAGAGCTTCTCGCCGTTGATGATGAAGTGTTGTCCGTCTGGAGTCGGTTCGGCGCGTGTGGTCATGGCGGCAGGGTCGGACCCGACGCCACTCTCGGTTAATGCGAAGGCGGAAATTTCACCACGCGCGACCCGGGGCAAAAACCTTTTCTTTTGAGCGTCCGTGCCCATCAGGATCAGCGGCTGCGGCACGCCGATGGATTGATGGGCTGAAATCAGCGCCGTGAGATTGCCGCACCAACTGCCGAGCATCATTGCCGCGCGACAA
>DASUGI010000165.1:0-10381 GCA_036274115.1 Verrucomicrobiia bacterium | reverse complement strand
AGGCGGACCAGGCTGACGAATTCCAGAATTGCTCCGCACAGCTCCGGTTCCTTTTCAATCTTCTCGACCCACAAACCACTAAACCAGGATCACGGCACGGGACTCTACGCTCGTTCTGAAGCGGTAAAAAACTTTGGCGGTCCATCACGGTGGACGTTGAAGAAGGAAAGCCCAGAACCTTCCGGGTCTGGCTGCCGGAAGCAGATTTCAGCGAGTCTGAGGCGCGTTAAAAGCCGCCAGTGTGTAGTCGATTTCTAATCTGCTGTATCGCGCTTCGGACAGCTCCGGTTCCTTTTCAATCTTTGCCCGCCGCAAATCTTTGGGCACGCTCAGAACAACAGACGCCCGTCGCACCGCAAGCATGGAGCCATGACACCCCAAAGATTAGAGGCAGATGGGTGACTGAACGGATCGCCTCCAGCGAGGCAATCCGAAATCGAGCGAACGAAATAACAGGTTCGAGTTGTACGACTGCGAAGCTGCGCTCACTGAAGACGAACCCGCAGAAGAAAAAAAACGGGAACGGACAGCTTTTTACTGTTGACCGCTCGCCTTAATGGGTGACCCCTTTATTTATGCCAGCAAGACTGACTCGTGGTGTTGGGGGCCGTACCCAGCTCGTTTACATAACCGGGGACGGTGCGGCTGGTGTATTGGTTCAAGGTGTTGGGGGTTTAGGTAGCGGAGCGAAGATTCGCGTTAGTTTGATCAGCTCACTTACGATTTTCCGTTTCTAGGACTAGTATGACTGCACGAATAAATCCGTCCTTTTCATTAAGCTGAAGGAAACGTACGACATTTATATCCGCTTTGCATTTCTCCGCTAACTTATCAATCATGTTAACCAACTCGGCTCGGTCAACCCATAAAGGTTCGGAATAATCAATTCCCTCATCGGCGATTTGAATTTCTCGTATTGCGTTCTGAATCTTTTCCAGTTTTGATGCGGCTCGTTTTTTTCTTTCGGAGTTGACGCACCTTCTAATGCAATGCGGATTACTGTGTTGGCCCATAATTCATCAGAATCTGTTCTCTTTTTGATTTGTTCCTTGGTTATCGGCCCGCTGGTTTGATGTTGAAATTCAGAAGGTTTGTTACATGAAGCAACGAAGCAAGCCAAACCAAATAGAAAGCTGCATTTTCTCCAAATGAAACTATTCATAGTATAACAATTTGACCTTACTTTTTGTTGTAAGCAGCCGTGCGCTCTTTATCGGCTTTCTTCAAACAATCATCACAATTGTCGACCTGATTTTTGATCGTACCGACCGGCACTGGAACGCCCTTGCTGTTTTTTAACGATGAGTTTTTGAGGCACTTCTCACAATTCAGAATGACGTTAGCGTACTTATCCGGAGTTGCTTTTGGCGGACCGTATTCTTGCAGCACAGCTTGCACAGAGTTGTTATTATTGGCTGCAAGGACCGCGAGTAACCCCGCTGCGGCGCTGATCTGATCACCTGCATCTCCTGATCGAGCTCGCTTTTCCCACGGTTGAGCATTAAACCCATCAGCAATTTCTCTCCCAACATCTTGACGAATTTTTTTTCCTTGCTGTTCGGGTAAAATGTTGCGGATTTTGTATAGCGGTCTACCTCGGTAGCACCTACCAATGTCATTTGTCCGAGGCCGTATCCATTACTAGGCCATCCTGCGTTTGCTTCAGTATCAAATTTGCTCTCATCCAAAACAAACAAATGAGCAATTGACCGGAAAATTGAAATGCGTCCAGCTGAGCCACCCGCCAATTACCCTCTGCATCCGAAATTAAGCGCCCCATCGCGGGCTTTGACCCCGGCACAAGTCTTTCCCAATCCCATTTGCCCCAGAGTGGCTTTCCGGTCTTCCCATCCAGGATCATGAGAGCCTGGCTATCATTGGTGCGGACATTCGCAATCTTGAATTGCCGTGTGAATGCATACGTTCGATATCGGATGGCGACGTCGATCACAACGAGAAGGGACCCGACTATCGCCGCGAGAGTTAAAAGCATTCGGCCAGGATTCATGATTATCTCCCGGGGAGACGTTTCCCAGGGAGAAGTAAAGAGAACCCTCAGTTCGTTGCCGGCACGGCATTGCGCTTCGCCATAATCGCCTCCACGATCTTCTTGCTCAGCTCGGGCTTTTCAAGCAATGCCTTTTTGGCGGCTTCCTTGCCCTGCCCCACCAGTTCGCCGTCGAACTGCAACCACGCGCCTTTCTTGTCCACGGCGCCGCAATCGATGCCCATGTCGAGGATGCTGCCTTCCTTGTCGATGCCATGATTGTAAATGATGTCGAACTCGGCTTCGGCAAACGGCGGTGCGACCTTGTTTTTCACGATCTTCACCTTCACGTGATTGCCCACCGCGTTGCCCGCGGCGTCCTTCAACGTGTCCTTGCGCCGGATGTCGATGCGCACGCTGGCGTAAAACTTCAGCGCCTTGCCGCCCGGAGTCGTTTCCGGATTGCCAAACATTACGCCGACCTTCTCGCGCAATTGATTGGTGAAGATGCAGGTGGTCTTGGACTT
The DNA here is from genome assembly GCA_036274115.1 of Verrucomicrobiia bacterium. Lineage (GTDB taxonomy): Bacteria > Verrucomicrobiota > Verrucomicrobiia > Limisphaerales > JADLHS01 > JADLHS01. The sequence continues at coordinate 7,867 of DASUGI010000165.1, read as the reverse complement.
GTTGAGAATGGCCGTGAGTTTGCGCAGGGCCTGGCTCATGAGCCGCGCCTGCATGCCCATCGTCGCCATGCCCATCTCACCTTCGAGTTCGGCCTTGGGCACGAGCGCGGCCACGGAGTCCACCACAATCACGTCGAGCGCATTGGAGCGCGCGAGCGTTTCGCAAATGGTCAACGCCTCTTCGCCGCTGTCCGGTTGCGACACCAGCAAGTCATCGAGATTCACGCCGAGCTTTTTGGCGTAGGCGGGATCGAGAGCGTGTTCGGCATCAATAAACGCCGCCAGGCCGCCGGACTTCTGCGCATTGGCAATGACGTGGAGCATCAACGTCGTTTTGCCGGAAGATTCCGGTCCAAAAATTTCGACCACCCGTCCGCGCGGCACGCCACCGACACCAAGGGCGAGATCCACGGCCATCGCTCCGGTGGGAATGACTTCAATCTTCTTAAGCGCCTGCGCAGTGCCCAGGCGCATGATGCTGCCTTCGCCATACGTTTTCGTGATGGTCGAAATGGCGGCTTCCAGTTCGCGGGCGCGCGTGGCGGCGACTTTGTTGGCTTCGGTGGACTTCGTATCGACAACGTTTTTTTCAGCTTTCGGTGGCATAACTCGGGTAAAAATGGTTCGCGGCGGTTTGAAATTCAACTGAAGGCGACGCTAGCGAAACGGGGATGGGGAGTCAACGTCCGGCGGCAAAACAAACGCAAATAAATTTGAAAGAAAATGCGAGCCTGGACCGTATTTGTCTGAGGGGAAGTTTTGACAACCCGCCTTCGCATCGGAAGACTGACTGCATGCATTTTGCGAGAGTTGCGTTGGGGTTCGTCCTGGCGGCCCTTGCGGTGATACCGCTGCAGGCTGCCGAGAACGCGTTTGATCCGTCAGCACTTTATCTGCAATGGCAGCGCGACCCGACCACCACCATGACGGTTCACTGGCACACGGTGGGCGAGGCGCGAACCGAGTTGTATTTCCGGAAGTCCGGCGAATCCGAGTGGCGCAACACGAGGGGTTCGGCCAAACCGCTGGTGGGTTCAGACCGTGTGGTTCACGCGGTGGAGATCGTGGGATTGTCGCCCGGCACGGATTACGAGTTTTGCTTCAAGCCCGGAGAAAAGGTTTTCAAGTTTCGCACCATGCCCCGGGACTTGAGCCAGCCCGTGCGCTTTATCACCGGTGGCGACGTGTTCCACGAACGCAAGTGGATGGACTCCATGAACGCGCTGGCGGCGAAACTCGATCCGGCCTTTGTCGCTTTTGGCGGCGACCTGGCTTATGTGCATGGCGGCACGAATGAGGAGAAAATCACACGCTGGTTCGATTACTTTGCTTCGTGGAAAACCAATGCCGTCGCCCCGGATGGCCGGCTCATTCCCATGCTGGTCACCATCGGCAATCACGAGGTCCAGGGTTCCTTTCGGCAACCGATGGAAAAGGCGTGGAGTTTTTACACCGTCTTTTCATCGCCCGGGCCGCAAGGCTACGCTTGTCTGGATTTCGGAAAATACCTCAGCGTGTTTCTGCTCGACTCCGACCATACCCACACCATCGCTGGCGCGCAAACGGACTGGTTGCGCAAGGAACTTTCGGTGCGCCGCAGGATTCCGCACGTTTTTCCCGTCTATCACACGCCCAGTTATCCGGGTTATCGAACGGAAGCAGGCACGCAAGCGAAGGAAATTCGCACCCGCTGGTGTCCGCTGTTCGACCAATATGGTGTGAAGCTGGTCTTTGAGAATCATGACCACTGCTTCAAGCGCACCCATCCGCTGCGCGCCGGGAAAATTGATCCCAAAGGAACCGTCTATCTCGGCGACGGCGCGTGGGGCGTGGGACTGCGCAAACCTGATCCCACCAAACCCAAGTGGTATATCGCCAAAAGCGGCGACATCCGGCATTTCTACCTGGTCACGCTTTATCGAGATTCGCGCCACGTCCTTGCGATCAACGAGTCCGGCGAAATCTTTGACGAGGTTTATCAAACCGTGAAGTGAGCCGGGCGCTTTGTGAGGTGTCGCGGCTGAAGAATGAACCATTCGGCTCGCCGTATGTCTTAATGACGGCCAATGATGCTGCACCTGAAGCGTCCCCGCATGAACCTGTCATGCAACGTCCTGCTGAGCTTGATCGCCGTGCGACTGGCGATCCTGCACGTCATGGCGGGAAATTCCCCCACGATTGATCCAGCTTTTACCAACAAGTTCGCTGAGCTCAAGCAAGCGGCCGGGTTTGTCGAACAAGCAGCGGACGATAGTGAGAATGTTTGGAAACCCAACCTTCAATTGTGGGTCGGCGTCAAGGCGGTGGAAGGGAAGAAACAGACGATTTACTTCGTGCAGTTAACCACCCTGGCCACGCCGCAGACAAATATCTGGGGTGAACCATGGCAACCCACGCTGCGCACCAATGGCTTTTCGTGGACCGGCACCAACAAATCGGCCGCACCAAAACACGCCGAATACGTGAACGCGCTGTATCCGGTGCGGGCCCGGGTCTTCGATGCAAACGGTCAAGCACTGAAGGAAGGCCAGACGCCGATGGCCTGGGGCATGTTGACCAATGGTCTTTTGGACATGTGCCAGCTTAGTTTGGAAATCATACCGCGCGAGAGTGCCACCAACCAAATGCCCCGTGGACTCCCGGACGAAGACAATGATCGATTGATGTGCGCCCTGGGTGGCGGCTTTATGTGGATGGCAGGGATGTTCGGTGATTTTCAAACTGTTCCCCCGGTGGCTGATGTCTGGAAAAAAGCTCAATGCGCCATCCGCATGCCGAGCGCATGGTCCATGATCAAAGGAATCTTCACCGGGTTTTCCATCAATCTGCAGCCACGGTTGAACGAGGTCACCCTCAACACGCCCGACGACGGTTCGATGCCGCTCTACCGCTTGCCCCTGGACTTGAAGAGTCGGAAAGAAACGTTGACGGATGTGGAGATTATCATCGGCCGGGCACGCGGCGCAGAGATGCTCATGTCCGGTATCCGCTCCATCCGCGCCGTGCATCCCAGCAAAGCGGACCGGGAATTCCTCGCTCAGGTCCTCGCCACCGGCTCATGCCCGGAAGAGTGACGGCCGATCACTTGTGGCAACTGAAGGAGTTTGGCGCAAATGGATCTACAGCCGGGCCACCAGCAGCTCGCGTTGGAACACGAGTTCCTTCGGCAGTTGCGTGTAAAGCTTCATGAACAACTCATCGTGGCTGAGGATCTCGCGTCGCCAGTCTTCGTTGCTGATCGAACGCAGTTGATTGAAACGTTCTTCCGAGAAGTCCGGCAGCCCCGAAAGATCAAACTTTCTGGGGCCGGGCACCCAACCCAGCGGTGTTTCATCCGCATCGGCTTCGCCCTGGCAACGGTCCACAATCCATTTGAGCACGCGCATGTTCTCCCCAAAGCCCGGCCACAGGAATTTCCCGTCCTTGTCCTTGCGAAACCAGTTCACATAGAAAATGCGCGGCGGATATTTGATCTTCTTCCGCATCGCAATCCAGTGACGGAAATAGTCGCCCATGTTGTAGCCACAGAACGGCAGCATGGCCATGGGATCGCGCCTGACCTGGCCGGCCCCACCAACCGCGGCCGCAGTCATCTCCGAACCCATCGTGGCACCCACATAGACGCCGTGGATCCAATTGAAGGATTGATAGACGAGCGGCATGGTGTCCGCCCGCCGCCCGCCAAAGATAATCGCGCTGATCGGCACACCGTGGGGATCGTCCACTTCCGGCGCGATCATCGGATTGTTGCGCATCGGCGTGGCGAATCGGGAGTTCGGATGTGCTGCTTTTTCTTTCGAATCCGGCGTCCATTTGTTCCCCCGCCAATCGAGACATTCTGCCGGAGGCGGATCATCATGGCCTTCCCACCACACCGTTCCGTCGGGTTTCAGCGCCACGTTCGTAAAAATGGTGTCGTGCTGAATCATCGCCATCGCGTTGGGATTACTTTTCGAGTTCGTGCCCGGGACGACTCCGAAATAACCGGCCTCCGGATTGATGGCCCAGAGCCGTCCATCCGGACCGGGCTTCATCCAGGCGATGTCGTCGCCGACGGTCCACACTTTCCAGCCTTTGAACTGTGCGGGCGGGACAATCATGGCCAAATTCGTTTTGCCGCAGGCACTTGGAAACGCCCCGGCCACGTAGGTCTTGGTTCCCGTTGGGGATTCCAGGCACAAAATCAACATGTGCTCGGCCATCCAACCTTCCTTGCGGCCCAGATACGAACCGATGCGCAACGCGAGACATTTCTTTCCCAGCAAGACGTTGCCACCGTAGTTTGAGCCCACCGAAATCACCGTGTTGTCCTGGGGGAAATGCGCGATGTAACGGCGCTCCGGATTCACGTCCAGCATGCAGTGCAGCCCTCGATTGAAATCGGAGCTTCCGCCCAGATGCTCCAATGCCACGTCGCCCATCCGTGTCATGATGCGCACGCTCAGCACGACGTAGAGGGAATCGGTGAGTTCAATGCCCACCTTGGCGAGGGGCGAACTCGGCGGCCCCATCAGATACGGCACGACATACATGGTGCGGCCGCGCATGGCTCCGTCGCATAAGGCGTGCAACTTGGCGTACATTTCTTTTGGCGCGACCCAGTTATTGGTCGGCCCGGCGTCCTCCTCGGTGTCCGTGCAGATGTAGGTACATTGCTCGACGCGCGCGACGTCGTTCGGGTTGGAACGGTGATAATAACAACCCGGAAGTTTCTTTTGGTCCAGTTTGACGAGCACCCCGTCAGCCACTGCTTGCGCCGTCAGCTTTTCCTTCTCCGCTTCCGAACCGTCACACCAGAAAATGTCCGCCGGCTGGCACAGTGCGGCCATCGCTTTCACCCAGTTCACCAGGGAATCGTTATTGATCGGAGGCTGGTTCATAAATCAGCGTATTCAGATGGGATTTGCGGCGCGCCGTTGACTGCCTTTTGAGAATTAACAAACCGTTGGTTGCGGCTTCGCAATCGCCGCAGCTGAAAGCTGCCAGCGCCGCGCGCAGACGCCAGCACAAACTTGATTCCAATTTTGTCCGAACCAAACTTTTTTCTGGCCAGGCAACGGCCACAGGCATAGGCTCGGCTCACCGACGAAAGATCCCGAGGCTTATGGACATCATCTTCAATTGCCCCAAATGTGAACAGGAACTTGCGGTGGACAGCTCCGGCGCCGGCTCGGAAATCAATTGCCCGTCGTGCTCGGAAAAGATCGTCATTCCGCAGGCCGCCAAAGCTGCCGGCCCCGCTGTGCCCCGACCTCCGTCCGGCGGTCCGCCGGGAAGCGCCATTGCCTCTTCCGCCGCGGCAAAAATCGAGATGCACCTCAAAGTGCCCGTGCGCGACAAGCCCGCGGAAAGCCTCATCACCAAGCCGGCCACGCCCCTGGAGGTCGCCGCCCGCGAGTCGGACCGGAAGATGAAGGTCAAAACCATCCGTCATACGGATTGCATTGAGGTGGGGCACGACCGATTTGATGAAATGGTCACAGCCTTTCTCCAGAAAGTGGGCGAAACCTACGTGGTCAGCATCACGCCACTGAGTTACACCCATCTGGACATCGGCTCGCAGAAGCTCATGACCGATTATGCCGTGATGGTGGTTTATCGCGGCTGAGGCTACGTCGTTGCTCAATTCCTTTCCTTGACCCCACTTCGCCAGCGGCCTAGAGTCGCTTGTCCTTGGGGAGCTGTTGGAACAGCTGAGAGTCCCGATGTCTCGGGAGACCCTTAGAACCTGATCCAGGTAATGCTGGCGAAGGGATGCTTAAACCTTCCGTGGCTTTCCCTGAATCAAATCGTAGCGGTGGTCGGTGACCGTCGCGGAAAGAACAATCATGATCGCATCAAAGGAATCATTCGAACCGCACAGCAGCGAACAATTGCCCGCCAGCAAAAAAATTTACGTCGAGGGCACGCAACCCGGTGTGCGCGTGCCGATGCGCGAGATCGGAGTATCACCCACCAAATCCTACACCGGCGCGGTCACTCCGAATGATCCCGTGCGCGTGTACGATTGCTCCGGGCCGTGGGGCGATCCGGAGTTCACCGGCACGGTGGAGGAAGGTTTGCCGGCGCTGCGTCGGGAATGGATTCTGAAGCGCGGCGACGTTGAGGAATACGATGGGCGCGAGGTGAAGCCGATTGACGACGGCTATCTCACGGAGAAGCATCGCTCGCTCTCCAAAGCCAAGCGCCAGGATGAAACCGGCTACCGCCTCGAAGGACTCACCGCGCCGCGTCGCCGTCCCCTGCGCGCCAAGCCCGGCAAAGTCGTCACGCAACTCCAATACGCCCGCGGCGGCATCATCACTCCGGAAATGGAGTTCATCGCCATCCGCGAAAACATGGGCCTTGGCCATTTGCAATCGGCCATTGGCGATCTTTCAGGTGACATCGTCCGAAACGACCTCAACAAACAACACGCCGGCAGTGCCCAAACCGTTGCATCCGTCCCCTTTGTCCCATCAATTTTCAGAAAGTTCCCCCAACGCATTCCTGCTGAGATCACTCCCGAGTTCGTCCGCAGCGAAGTCGCCGCCGGCCGCGCCATCATCCCGAACAACATCAATCACCCCGAGTCCGAGCCGATGATCATCGGCCGCAACTTCCTCGTGAAGATCAACGCCAACATTGGCAACAGCGCCGTGGCATCGTCCATCGAGGAGGAAGTCGAGAAGATGCGCTGGGCCACCAAGTGGGGCGCGGACACCGTCATGGACCTCTCCACCGGCAAGAACATCCACGCCACGCGCGAATGGATTCTCCGCAACTCGCCCGTGCCCATCGGCACTGTGCCGATTTATCAGGCGCTGGAAAAAGTCGGCGGCAAAGCCGAGGACCTCACGTGGGAACTTTTCCGCGACACCCTTATCGAACAGGCCGAGCAAGGCGTGGATTATTTCACCATTCACGCCGGCGTGTTGCTGCGCTTTGTGCCGCTCACCGCGAACCGCATGACGGGCATTGTTTCACGCGGCGGCAGCATCCTGGCCAAATGGTGTCTCGCGCATCACAAAGAAAATTTCCTCTACACCCACTGGGACGACATCTGCGACATCATGGCCGCCTACGACGTTTCGTTTTCAATCGGCGACGGCCTGCGTCCCGGCTCGATCGCCGACGCCAACGACCAGGCGCAATTCGGCGAACTCGAAGTGCAGGGCGAACTCACCCGCCGCGCATGGGCCAAAGGCGTGCAAGTGATGAACGAAGGTCCGGGCCACGTGCCCATGCACATGATCGAGGAAAACATGGCCAAGCAACTTGAATGGTGCGGCGAAGCGCCGTTCTACACGCTCGGGCCGCTCACCACCGACATCGCGCCCGGCTACGACCACATCACCAGCGGCATCGGCGCGGCGATGATTGGTTGGAATGGCTGCGCGATGTTGTGCTACGTCACGCCCAAGGAACACCTCGGCCTGCCGAACAAGAAAGACGTGAAAGACGGCGTCATCGCCTACAACATCGCCGCGCACGCCGCCGACCTGGCGAAGGGCCATCCCGGCGCGCAATACCGCGACAACGCGTTGAGCAAGGCGCGGTTCGAATTCCGCTGGGAAGATCAATTCAACCTCAGCCTCGACCCCGTCACCGCGCGCGAATTCCACGACGAAACCCTCCCGCAGGAAGGCGCGAAGACCGCGCACTTCTGCTCCATGTGCGGCCCGAAATTCTGCTCGATGAAGATCACCCAAGAGGTGAGGGAGTTTGCCGCCAGGCAATCCTCCCTAGCGGTAGCTGGGGAGGGGGACCATCCGGAGGATGGTGGAGGGGCCCTCACGCCGCAGCAAGCCGAAGCCGGCATGGAAGAGATGTCCAAACGCTTCCACGACGAAGGCGGCAAGCTTTACCTTCCGGCGGCGGAGTGAGC
>DASUGI010000164.1:0-5392 GCA_036274115.1 Verrucomicrobiia bacterium | reverse complement strand
CCTTGGCCACGCGCTCCAAGCGTAGCCGAAGGTCTTTCAAGTAGAGAAACGACCGGCCCTTCTCGCGCTTAACACTGAGCAGTTCTTCGACGACCTCAGAAACCAGTTCGCGTTTGAGCGGCGGCTGCTTCCGAGCGTTGTGGAGAAAAATGCGGCGCGGTTGAAGCAAGACGGGAAGTTGATACAGGTGCCGCCCGGAAGCAAATCCGCATTCTCAGCTACTACAACGGCGAGGCCAGCAACATCACACCGCTTGCGCCACCAGATCAGAGTGCCATGTGGGCCAAGGTGGAGATACTGGAGGGCGAAGCCAGCAACAAGACCGGTTTCACCACGACGGACGGAGTTTCAGAGTGAATCAACCTTTACCAATACGAGTATGAAAAACTGCCCATACTGCGCTGAAGAAATTCAGGACGAGGCCATCAAGTGCAAACATTGCGGAGAAATGGTGACGGCGGCAGCGCCGCCCACTGTTGGGAAGTCCGGCCATCCCTTAGTCAAGGTTACTGGGCTGTTGCTCCTGCTGGTGGGATTGGGAACGGCGTTCTATTTTCTCAAGTTCTACGACACGGGCGTCGATGTGCCTTCAGCAAACGTCGACGGTTACGAAGTTGGGGGTGGAAAGGTCCACAACATCGGACTAATGCAGAACAGGCAGAACGGCATCATCGTTGGTTCTGTAGTGGCGGCGGCGGGCTTAGCCTGCCTCCTGATCGGCCTATATGTTAGTGGAAGCAGCACTTCCACCACGGGGTCTGTCGGCATCATGCTGCCATCCACCAAAACTGTCATTCCGATACTCGTGGCGCTTTGCGTTCTGTTTGGGATCGCTCTCGTCCTCAACAAAATCAGACAATACAATAGTGAAAGCAAACAGATGCAGAACACGCGCCTCTGATTCATCGGATGACAAACCCCAATCCAGCTTACGCACAGTCAGACACGGGTCTGCCAGTTGATGTGAATCATGATCCCGATGACTTCGACCACATGGAATGGGTTCGGCAGAACATCCACCTGAACAGCGCGATTGAGCTTCGGCGCAATGATCTTCGTGGCCGGGCCGAGGCGGCGGGCTTCGAGAACGTCGACGTGGGCAATCTGGGTGAGCCGGAGTTTTGGGAAATGCGCTTCAACCGTGGTACGAACACCGAATGCACAACGGCTGTAGAGGCGGAGCGCTGGTTTGTTTATGTCGCTCGCGGCTGTGGATGCCAGTTCGAGCCGGGCCAGTTCGTGGTCATTGTTGATGGCGACCGGATTGCCGCCCGCTTCAGGTTGCAGCCCACGCCGCAGCCGGAAGTGCATTGAGCATTCGGCCCGGCGAACAACGGAATTTCAAGCTGGCCAGCTATCATGACTCAGTCTGTTGCAACAGCGGGACGACACTGTCATCCCGAAATGGACAGGGAAGCAGACTCCGACATGAAGGAAACAGTGAAGTAACCACAGGGACTGGTAAATTCTTCATACGATAGTTGCTTGGCAAATCAGAACCGATCTTCCCACAATGCGCATCTCAGAATGGATGCAGCCTTTATCAAAGCTTTCGGTGCGGTTATCAAGAAGCAACGAGAGCGGTATCTACTCACGCAACAACAGTTGGCGGATCGGGCAAGGATTCATCGTACCTACATCAGCGACATTGAGCGCGGCTCCAGAAATGTCTCCATTAACAGCATCAAGCGAATTGCTGACGCACTCGGTACTCCAGTGTCATTACTCTTTGCCGAAGCGGAAACCGGCCTCGTTGCGTTGAAAAAAGATTAAGCAGGGATGCTTGCCAGCCGTCTCGCCGGACATTCGGTTCAGTCGCCTAGTGCAAGCGCGATGTCATATCGCTCAGCGCCAAAACGAAGGAGCAACTGAACGTTCCGCAGATGATGGGCAACGGAATAATGGATAGCCTCCACGCCCGTAGAAAATGCTTTCGCGTTAATGCTCATCGGCACCCAGTTGCCTCGCTCCCCGAGAAAACAGTTGGTCGCCCGGTTTTGCAATAGAACTTTCATGGGGGCGAGCCTCGCACGGGGCAGTCACTGATCGCAATAGCGCGAACTGCCGAATCCTTATAGCGGGTTCTGCTATCTATTAAAATCCTTCACACCCTGCAACGTACCAACCACACAACCAACCGAGGACTGACATGGGCTGTTGCAGTCGGTTTGGGTGACCCCTCAATCAACGAGCTTCCGTAACGCATCTGTGATCCAGGACATTCCCGCAGTGTCTTGGCTGCAATACTTCTCAAGTTGGCTGCGCACCTTCAGGCGCTCTGTCTCCGGCACATCACCGAACGTCACGCGCAAGTATTCGAGGCTCGCTTGTCCGCCTTCTCGAATTTCCAGATCGGCGTAGCTCTGACCGGTCAAGACAGGCAGTACCGATTTGATTGATGCTGAGCCGTGTTGATCCGGGTGGTGATAATAGAATTGTTTGAACGGCACCAACAGATCGACGAATCGTCGCTTCACATTTTCAATCCATGCGGCGTGCTCGGGGAACGACTCCGCCAGCTTGGTGAGCACGCTGTTCTCGAAGCTTTGATTGTATACAACGACCGAACCCTCATCGCCAATGCAGTCGCGCAACCGGTTCAGGAACGCTGGTCGAGGATCGACGCGGCCATCAGCGAGGAAGGCATGATAGTCTGATTTCGCGTGCGGCACAGTTACCCGATGCAAGCTGAATTGAAATGGCACCTGTTGATACGGCGTCAATCCATCGAACAAGGGAATCGAAGTGTTGAACGTCTCGAAGTCGAGGTAGCCGACCGGGTATTTCAACCGGTTGAGGAAACTGGCCAGCGCATTGCGGTCGATATGGGGCTGGCCCGTGAGCGCGACGTTGCGCTGAATCGTCTGGCGGACGGTCAGGCTAACGCTCTCTGGAATATCTTTGAGGTTGACGACTCCATCTTGATGTAAACGCCAGCACTTTTTACCGCCGTAGTACAGATCGAACACGCTGTTCGGCGGCAGGAAGGCCCAGCACTGGTCATGCAATGGACACTGGTATGGCTTGGAGCACTGTGGGCCAATGCCAACCTCCGGCGCGACTGGCTGACGGATCGTCTTTGTCATGTTATCGAGCTTGTCCGCGATGGTGAGGTTGAATCGTGCGACTTCAACGCTTAGGTCAACGAGAGTGAAGAATTGCTTCGGATCGACCGGCCCGCACCGAACGTAGTCGCCATTGATGTGCATTAGCAGGCATCGCCGGAGCTTGACGCCCGCTGCTGCAAGCACCCACGCCTGAAAGGCCAGATCAAACAGATGCACGTCCTTCACAGCACTCGTGCTCTTGACCTCAATCAAATCCCAACTGCCGTCCGGTGCGGGCGCGAGTATGTCTACCCGGCAGTAACCGCCGTTAGCACTGAAGGCGGCTTCAAACAGTGGTCGCCGTAGTTTGAGCAACTGTTCCGTTGACCGCAGCGTTTCGTCGAACTCAATGATACCTTTACCAACTTCAATGCCATCAGCGTACATCAGCTTAGCGAGATCACCGACAGCGTGAGCTTGGTCAAAGATCGCCTGCTGCGCTGCGTCAGGCTCTGGGATTTGATCTTTGGCGTTGTAAACAAACCACAGCAGCTTCTGGCACTGCATTCCCTGAAGAAATTTCGATTTGGAAATGCAGGTCATGCGACGCTGGGTGCTCCTACAGCGAGCATGAAGACGCAGTGCAGCTTGTCGCCTCGCCGGTCGACGATGTTGAACTCGTCGCACACCACCTTAATGCCGCCGTCACGTAGCACCTTGCGGAGTTGTCGGATGGCGGTCTTCTTGTCGAGGCTGAGGTCGAAGCTTTCCAGCGTCAGCCTGCACTCCCAGATCGGGTGGACTTCCATGCGGACGATGCTGCGCGTGGCGATCCCGGCGGAAGCGAAGATGCGCCTGATCTTCGCGTGCCAGTAACTGGCGTCTTGGAGCATATCCAAGGCAAGTGCTTTCACCGCCTCGTCGTCACCGAGATTATCGGGATCGTCGGCGTCTTCAGGCAGATGAGTATGCTTGGGTAAATTTTTCATAATGGGTATTGGGTCTGGTTCAAGCGGCAAAAACCATCAAGGTTGGACGCCCACACGCGGCTCAGCAGGGTCATCTCCCGCTTTGTTGTTACTTGTGACATCGCCGTCGAATTTCATTTCCACGATCTTCTCCTTCATCTGCTTCTCCCACATGTCCAACGATGGCACCTTGACCTCAGCTTTGCCCGCGTAGGCGTGATGAACGGCCTTTGAATTGTGTCCTAGTGCTTCCTGAGCAAAGCGCATAGGGAATCCGCATTGCCGCGCACGCTCCGCCCATGCGTAGCGATAGCAGTGCAGCGAAACTCCGTGGATGCCCAATCCCTTGCAGCGTTGTTTGAATTCGGTAGCGCGGTCACCAGCCCGAACCGTGCGCAAGTACGGAAACAAGGGGCCGGTCGCTGGTAAACGGCGCAAAATCACCGTCACTTCCTCGCCGAAGTGGATGATCGCTGGCTTGATCCGGCTGCCAGGTTGGTTTTCCAGTTTGTGTCGATTGTAGCCGACTGTGCATTCGCTCCAGTCCACGTCCTCAGCATGAAGGTCGGCGATGTCTGACTGGCTTCCGCCCAAGTGCCAGCACAGTTCATAGAAATCACGTCGCTCAATGTTCTTCTCACGTGCCACGATCAACTCGTGTTCGGCGCGAGTGATGCCGCGCTTCGGGCTATAAACAACCTTGGGCCACAACCGGCGAGGAATAACTGGCTTCAAGAGCCAGTCCATGCCGAGAGCAAAATTGTGGATGCGGCGCAAGTAAACGTTGGTAGAAGTCTTGCCCGTATCCAGCACTTTGAAGAAATGACGGTCGTTGGTTTCGACCACCTTGAGGTCGCGGATTGAGTCGAAGGCGCAATCTTTAATGGCTCGCTCCCAGCGATCTCGTGTCGACGGGTTCTTGAGGCTTACAATCCGGTCCATTACGTCCTGCCAAGTACGGACAACGAGTGTGGGATCAGTGGCCAGAAGGTAGCTGCGGGCGATCTGGAGATTTAAGTGCGGCTGGCGGTGAGCCTCGTTCATCGCGTTCAGGAGCCGTGTGGCCGCAACCTTATCCGTTGTGCGTAGGCTCGACTGCTTACCAGTCTGGTTATCTTGAACGAAGAAGACGCCGTTCTTGGTGTGCTTCCTGAACATCCGGTAGCGGTTCTTTGACTCGTGCTTCATGAGTTCAAAGAGGCTACGGAGCTTGGAGGTCGCGCTGTTAGCGACCGCGTTCCGCATTACAGACGCATTACGCGAAAAGTGGCGGACGCGTCGGTTTTGCTGGAGCTACTGCTGGACTTTCCTTCCCCGCCAAACACAAGTTGTTGTAAGGAGCCAACTTGTATTTGGAGGCGAGGGTCGGAATCGAAC
>DASUGI010000163.1:0-3944 GCA_036274115.1 Verrucomicrobiia bacterium | reverse complement strand
CCCTCCTCCTCGACTTCGTCAATGGCGCTGGTCGCCCGGCGCACGGGCGGCGGCAGGGGCAGGGGACTGTGTCGGCGGAACAGGTCGAAATCAATGCGCTGATTGATCAGTTGCCGCACCGTCGTTTGTTGCGCCTCGACGCGTTGATTCGCATCGATGGTTACAAAATGGAACTCCGCACTCATGGCGAGATACTGATCCAGAATGCGGCCCTGAAAGATCCGGAAACTTTCATACGGATCGGATGAAAGGCGCAAGTCCATCCCTGCCTCGAAAAACTTTAATTTGGGCCGGCCATCGAGAATGCGGTTCAACGAGACTTCGAGGTCGGCTTTGAAAAAGAACGTGATGTCCGGCAGCGCGGCGAAATTGTAGACGCCGCGCACCCACGACGGCGGACAACCGCGCACGGTGTCGCGTGCGAAAGCAGTGAAGATGTAGCGATCACACAACACTACGTAACCGGCGCGTAGCAGCGGCAGGAGGTGGCGCTCGTAGCGATCCGCAAAATCCGTGGCGTGAATCAGGCTGAACGTCGTCGGCGTGAGCAGTTCGCGCTTCTTGCCCTTGCTGGTGGCCGACTTTACCAGCTCCGATGAATTCCATTCGCTGAAATAAACTTTTACGCCTTCCGCTTCGAGCCAACGCTTGAGCAGGTAGATTTGCGTGGACTTGCCCGAGCCATCGAGTCCTTCGACGGCCACCAACCGCCCCGGAAAGCCTAGCTGCGCAAAGGTTTTCATTTCGCCGCGCCCAAACTAGCCCCTCGCCATCCCAACTCAATGTTTTTCGACGGCAGCAAGTTTCTCCTCGTCATCGTTCTCCTCCTCCGCGTCGAGCTTCTTGGCTTCAAGGATGAGGAGAGGAGGCGCACGACGACGAAGTGTGCGTCACCTTTGCCTTTGCGCTATGTGACTTCTGCCCTAGCTTGTCGCAGCAACTCGCATGAGCGTGAAAGTAAAAATCTGCGGCATCACCAGCGTGGCTGACGGTCTGGCGGCGGCTGAAGCCGGCGCCGACATGATTGGGCTGATGTTTTACGAAGGCAGCCCGCGCCATGTGTCCTTTGCGACGGCTGCGGAAATTTCCCGCGCGCTGCCAGCGTTCACTGTGAAGGTCGGCGTGTTCGTGAATCCCAACGAGGACTCGGTTATGCGGGCGATTGGCGATTGCGGTGTGACGCTGCTGCAATTTCATGGTGAGGAAACGCCACAATTCTGCACGCAGTTCGGCGTGATGAGCATGAAGGCGTTCCGCGTGCGCGGCCCGGAGACGCTGGCCGAGTTGCCGAAGTATCCGACCGACGCGTGGTTGCTGGACGCCTATGCCGCTGATGCGTATGGCGGAACGGGAGCAAAGTTCAATTGGGATTTGGCGTTGGAGGCAACCCAATTTGGTAAACCAATTTTCCTGGCCGGTGGACTGACGCCCGACAACGTGGCCGAAGCCGTTCGCCGGACTCAGCCGTTTGGCGTGGATGTTTCCAGCGGGGTTGAATCTGCTCCCGGGAAGAAGGATCACGCGAAGGTGCGGGCATTTATTGAGGCCGTACGCCAGTAGGACAGGCGTCGCGCCGGTCTCCATTTTCGAAAGTCAGCGCACAAATCCCGCAGGGGGAGGGACAGTTGGTTCGTCTCGTCCATTGCGCTCAAGCGGGAGCTTTCAAGTTAGAGACAGGCGCGACGCGCGCGACGCCCGTCCTAACGGTTACGGAAACAATCCCCGAATCCGCTTTGCTTCCTGCACGCGTTTGATGCCGAGACTGAGAGCGGCAAGGCGCGTGGGGATTTTCTCTCTTCGACTCAAGGCGAGGATTTCCGTGTAAGCGCCTTCCAGCGTGCGGAACAGTTTGTCGACGATTTCAGTCTCCCCCCAGAAGAAGCTTTGCAGGTCCTGCACCCACTCGAAGTAACTCACCACCACGCCGCCCGCATTGCAGAGCACATCAGGGATGACGAAAACTTCCGGACGCTGTGCCAGAATTGCGTCGGCTTCAGGAGTGGTTGGGCCGTTGGCGGCTTCGGCAAGGATACGGCACTTGATCTTGCCGGCATTCGCTTCCGTGATTTGCCGCTCCAATGCGGCCGGAACCAGAATATCGCAGGGCAGCAGGAGCAGTTGTTCGTTGGTGATCGGTTCGGCTTCCGGAAAGCCCACTACGGATTTCGTCGCGGCCACGTGTTTCTCCAGCGCAAACAGGTCCAGTCCCTTTGAATTGAGAATGCCGCCGTACGCATCGCTGACGGCAATGACTTTTGCGCCGTAGCGCGCCAGGCTCAACGCGGCAATCGAGCCGACATTGCCAAAGCCTTGAACTACCGCGGTGGATTTGGCGATGTCCAGGCCGATGGTGTCGGTGGCGCGATTGACGAGATACGCCACGCCGCGACCCGTGGCTTCGCGGCGACCGAGCGACCCGCCGATGCTAACGGGTTTGCCGGTGACAATGCTGGGCACGGCGTGGCCCTGGTGCATCGAGTAAGTGTCCATCATCCACGCCATCGTTTGTTCGTTGGTGCCAAGGTCGGGAGCCATCACGTCCACTTGCGGGCCGATGAAGGGAATCATCTCTTGCGTGTAACGGCGCGTGAGATGTTCCAGTTCGACTTTCGACATTTTGGTGGGGTCGCAGGTGATACCGCCCTTCGCACCGCCGTAGGGTAACCCGGTCAGCGCGCACTTCCAACTCATCCACATGGCCAGCGCCGCGACTTCACCCAGCGTGACATCGGGATGATAGCGCAAGCCACCTTTGGTCGGGCCCAGCGTGAGATGATGTTGCACGCGATAACCGGAGAAGACTTGCGTGGTACCGTCGTCACGACGAATGGGCACGGCCACGGTCACCGCGCGTTTGGGATATTTCAGTCGGCCGCGTTCTGCGGCAGGAATCTCAAGGTGGTCGGCGACACTGTCGAACTGCTGGCACGCCATGCGGAACGTCGGATGGTCGTAAATTTCCATGGGGCGAGCTTAGACCGCAATGGGCTGAGGATGGAAGGTAGAAGATGAGATTGAGTCTGTCGCGAATGAACGCGCTTGCGGTGTGTTGGTCAAAGTCGCAATGTCTGTCCGCCTGAAATGAGACCATACGTTGAGAAATGCTTGAGCGATTTGTCTGCGCTCT
The DNA here is from genome assembly GCA_036274115.1 of Verrucomicrobiia bacterium. Taxonomy (GTDB): domain Bacteria; phylum Verrucomicrobiota; class Verrucomicrobiia; order Limisphaerales; family JADLHS01; genus JADLHS01. Next base: position 817 of record DASUGI010000163.1, on the reverse strand, counting down.
GGGGGAGGGCGGCGGTCGTGTGGATGGTTTGTTGCGTCGGTGTCAGCACGGCAAGCGAAGCGGTCTCACCCAAGGGCAACGCCTCCTTCGCGGCGACGAACGTGGCCCAATCCGCCCCGTGGCAACGCATCGTGATGATTGGCGCCAGCGCGACGGCCGGCTTCACTGCGTCCGAGCCGTTGGGCGGAACGAACACGGCCCATTACGCGCTGAGTCGTTACGTGGATGCGGCACTAAAGGTGCCGCATGATCCGGTGGTGAACCTGGGCAATGCCTTCTTCTTTTTCCAACCTGAGGCCATGGGCCGGCAACAGGTCGGCCGCGCGTTAACGAACCGACCGACGTTGATCATCGGCTTGGATTTTCCGTTCTGGTTTCTTTACGGGGAAGGCGACACCGACGAGGCGCGGCTGCAACGGTTCGAGCAAGGTCTGAAATTGCTTGAAGCGATTTCATGTCCCCTGGTGATCGGAGACATTCCCGATGCCACTGCGGCCGCGAACAAAATGTTGCGCCCCGACCAAATACCCAGCCTCAAAGCAATTGCGGCCGGCAATCAACGGTTGGAGGCTTGGGCGGCGGGTCGCGGGCACGTGGCGGTCGTTAAGTTGTCGGATTTCATGCGCCAGGCGAGCGCCAATCGAACCATCTCGATTGGCGGGCATCACTTGCCGGATGGCCAAACCCGAATGTTACTTCAGAACGACCGACTCCATCCCAGTCCTCCGGGTTGTGCCGTGCTTGCGCTGGCGGTGTTGGATGCCTGTCAAGCGACGCGAGGCGGCGGTCGGGATGAGGAGTTCATCCGCGATCCCAA
>DASUGI010000162.1:0-23392 GCA_036274115.1 Verrucomicrobiia bacterium | reverse complement strand
TCAACCCTGGCTTTCGAACGTTGAACCGGCGGCGCTCACCGCCGAGCGCGGTAGTAGCGGAGGCTGTCAGGGGTGGCCGTGGTATCGGTGAACGACAGCGGTTGATTGGTGGCGAGTAGCGTGGCGAGCGGTTGCCACGTGGTCAGGTTGGTCGAGATTTCCAGCGAGAAGTTGTCGCCCAGCGCGTGATGATTGCGAGGTTGATGTGGCCATTGGGCTGGTGCGTGATGGCGGTGAATTGAATCGGCGGCGCGAGGTTTTCGACGCGCACATTGTCGAAGAGGACGAAGGCATCTTTGGCTGGTGCGGCGATGGACGGAAGGGTGTCCATGAACCCGAGCATCAGGTTGCCGCTGGTGAAGCCGGAAGTGTTCGTGCGCAGGCAGACGACCGTGCCGTCAATGATCCAAACGACGATGTTGTTGGTGTAACGCAGCTCGACTTCGACCCAGTTCTTGCCGGGCGCGCCTTGCGTTTCAAAGCGGGTGGCGGGAAACAGCGATTGAAACGCGGCAGTAGTGTGGTTCGTGCCGATCAATCCACTCGTCGCACTGCCGGTCAAATCGATTTGCGTGCCCGTCGGGTTGCCCACGTAGGAGCGGTAGTCCCGGCTGTCGCCGCCTTCACCGGTGGCCGCGAACCAAAGGCCATCGCTCGCACCGGCTGAAGGCGCGGCCCAATTCACATTCGTTCCAAAATGGTTGAGGCCAAAGATTGCGTGTTGGGTGCTGCCGGCCACGCCCGTGCCCGTGCCGCCCGCGTTGCCGGGGTAATTGATCCACAGATCAAACTTGAGCGCGAAGTTGCCGCTGACGGAAAAGTTTTGGGGATAAACATTCACCGCGGCAATGGCGGCCAGCGTGTCGTTGTTGTTGACGGTGAATTTGAGGGCGCGCGTTTGACCGTCGGCGGAATTAGGTGCAGCGGGAATCAAGTTCGTCACGCCGTTGAAGGTATAACTGACACCGCCGTAGTCGAAGGCCCAATTCGCCGTGTAGTCGGGAACTCCATTGGTTGCGCCCCAGAACAGATTCCAGTTCGCGGCGCTGTTTGTCTCGAAGTCATCACTAAACAGGATGGGGAAATCAGTGGACTTCACACGGACGATGGCGGGACGACTGGCAACAGCGCCGGAGAAGTTCGTTGCGACCGCGGTGTAACTGCCCGCGTTGCCCGGGCCGACGTTGGTCAGCAACAGGCTGGAGTTGGTCGCATTAGGAATATTCGCTCCGTTGAACAGCCAACGATAGCTCGCCGGAGCCTCTCCGGTGGCAATCGCGCTGAGCACAATGCTGTTTCCAATCGCAACGGTCTGGCTGCGAGGATGCGCGGTGAAGGTCAATTGACCGGGGATGGTGTAACGGGGAAGGGGAATCACGCCGCCGGAGGTGCCTTCGCTGGGGCCGTCGTCGCTGAGCAATGGCGCGAGCGTTGGGCTGGTCAAGACATTGGCGACGGTGTTGGGCGCGCCATCCACGGTCAGGTTCATCTGCACGAGGCGGATGCCGTGGGAGTAATCGGCGTAAGTTTCCTCGTGGCCGTTGTAGAGGGATTGAATCGGCGAGCCGTTCGGGTAATGCCAGCCATAGATGACGACCGGCTTTGTGATAGCGGTGGCGAAGTTGGTGTAAATTCTCGCCGAGATAATCACGTCCTTTTTGCCGCTGCCGACGAGTGCTCCAAGGGGAAATGAATTGGTGAAAGCATTACGCTGAGTGCGCACCATGAAGTTGTGCCAGGCGAAAACAGGAACAGTGATCATTTCCGGACGGGCGGTGATCGGTTGCGGATTCAACTTCACGGAAGCGTTGGTCCAGATTTGATTGACCATTTTGCGCGTCGGCAGCGTGTAGCCCAACAAGTCGCACAGTCGCTGCGCCAGCAAGGGGGTCATGGGGCAGAGGAAGTAATCGGTGTTGTCGCCGATGGCCAGGTAATCCGGAGTCACGTAATAAGTGCCGGTGTGGCCGCTGTCGCTGACATTGATGGGAACGAGGGTACGCAGAAAGTCGGGCACGTTGCCGCTGAGAATCTCGGTGAGGATTCGATCTTCACGCTTATCACGTGGGAGCGAGCTGACGAGGTTGGTGAACTGCGTGCCGTTGGGGGCGTCGGGCGGGCGGGGCGGGAGGTTGAGGGTTTGGCCCGAGGTTGGAGACCATCCGATCAGCAACAGGAGGAACGGAAGGCTCTTGAAGAGCGAACTCAAGAGCCGGTAACGAAACGTGGAGTGTGGCCGTCTGCGGCCACAGCAACAGCCGCTAACCGAAGCGAGGTGGTAAACTCTGAAAGGCGTTTCGTCTGGCCACATTGCTGCGCCCGAGGACGGGCGCACTCCGATGATTCTTCTGGTTACACACATGAACGAATGGGCGGCTGAAGATAGCACGCGTGACGGTCCGGCCAGAGTGCTTTTTCCATGAACTGGAGCGCCTTCTCTCCCGGCCTTCGGCCACCCTCTCCTCCATTCTGAATGGAGGAGAGGGACGGGGAGAAGAGGCGCAACGTTCGCGCAGCAGGGTTCGCAGTGTGAGGGGCGTAAAATTGCGAAGGTCGGTTGCAACGTTGGACGGCGCTGTGGCCGGGGACGGTCAGGCTCCGACCCTCAAAGCTCAATCACTTCACCCAATCCGGGCAAGGCAGGGCGGAGATTGTGACGCTGCTGAATGAGGCGCGCCAACTCGCCGCGCGGGCCGTCTTCGCCGTGGGTCAGGACGACGCGTGGTTGGCACGGCGCGATGACGCTGAACCAATTCAGTAGATCAGTCTGACCGGCGTGGGCGCTGAAGCCGCCGAGCGTGTGGATTCGCGCCTTCACGGCAACTTTTTCACCGTGGATGCTCACCATTTCTTCGCCGTCCACGAGTCGGCGTCCCAATGATTCATGGCTTTGATAGCCGACGATGAGCACGTGGGTTTCCGGTTTCCAGAGGTTCTGCTTGAGATGATGAAGAATGCGTCCGCCGTTGCACATGCCCGCGCCCGCCATGATAAAACACGGGCCCGGTTGGTCGTTGATCTTCTTCGAGTCTTCGGCCGTGACGCTCAAGGTCATCGTTTTGAGATCTGCGGCCAGTGGTTTCTCTGCGACGAAAGCGGTCATCTCTTCGTCATACAATTCCTGATGCCGCCGATAAATGTTCAGGGCCTCGATCGCCATGGGGCTGTCGAGAAAGACGGGAAACGGTGGAATTTGTTGGTTGCGGAAAATCGAGCCGAGCAGGGTGGTGAGCAGTTGCGCGCGGCCGACGGCAAAGGTGGGCACGAGGATTTTGCCCCGGGCGTTCACCGCGTCGGCCACGATGCGGATGAATTCCTCGACCGTTTCTTTGAAAGGACGGTGATCGTGATCGCCGTAGGTGGATTCGAGGAAAACCATGTCCGCTTGTTTGAAGGGTTCGAAGTCACGGAGAATCGGAATGCCTTTGGGGCCGAGGTCGCCGGAAAACACGATGCGCTTTTGCTGGCCGTTGTCGTGAACGATCAACTGGATGCTGGCCGAGCCCAGCATGTGGCCGGCTTCGGCCCAGATGGCCTGGATGCCCGGAGCGACGCTGACGGCTTGCTGGTAGGGCACGGGCTTGAAGCAACTGAGGATGGCCTCCGTTTGTTCCAGGGTGTAGAGCGGTTCGAGCGGTTCTTCGCCGGCGCGTTGACGCTTGCGATTCGTCCGCTCGGTGTCGGACGCTTGCAGGCGCGCGGAGTCGCGCAGGATCAGTCCGGCCATCTCGATGCTGGCGGGGGTGGCGAATATGGGCCCGTGATAGCCTGTTTGTGCCAGCATCGGCAGGCGACCGGTGTGGTCGAGGTGGGCGTGGGTGATGAGGACAGCATCGAGTTGTTCGTTGAATCCAATAGGTGAGTGGTTGAGCGTGTCGGCCCGTTTTCCTCCTTGGAACATCCCACAATCCACCAGCACCCGGCTTTGTGATGTTTCGACGAGATACGCCGAGCCCGTAACTTCTCCGCCTGCCGCGCCGATGACATGGATTTTCATGACTATTTAAACGAGTACTTCTTCTGCAAACTGTGTTGTCAGATTGTATTATGCCGCTAGCCAACCATTCGGTCTGCCGAGCCGAAGCTGAAACGGCCGGAGGTTGTGGCCCGCCTGCGCCGCGCTCCGGCGCGGCAGCCTCCGCCCTGCTGAGCGAAGGCTGGTGGGTGCCGCTCAGGTTATGGAGACGGCATGCGAAGTCCATCCACATATGCAAAATGAACGTGACCGATGAGGGATTGTATTTTGGGTACGCGCGGGCAGGTGCTTTTTCATGGCGGGAAATACGGAACTCTCTGTTCGGAAAGACGATGCTCACCGGAACTGGTGACGTTACAAATTCACAAGAGAAGGCACATTTTTCCGCTTCCAACGCCAAATATGGGCGAGCATTTTTGAAACTGAAAATAAGCACCGGTACGGCTAGTTGGAAACGAACCCTGGCGTGAAAGAGTTTTTGCAGCAGCACAAGCAGTATCTGCTCACTGGCGTGTCGTATGTGATTCCTTTTATCGCCTGTGGCGGCATCCTGATTGCCCTGGCGTTGGCGTACGCGTTTGAGTTTGGGCATCTGGACGCGAAAGGCGGGCCGGATGTCTCCACGACTCCGCGGCTGGTTCAAAATATGATGACCATCGGGGTGAAAGCGTTTGATCTTTTCCCGGCCGTGCTTGCCGGATTTATCGCTTACGGCATGGCGGGTCGCCCGGGGTTGGTGCCGGGTTTTGTGGGTGGCTTCATTGCGGCGATGCCGCAAAGTGTCGGCGGTAAAACGGCAAGTGCCGGGTTTCTTGGCGCGTTGGTTATCGGGTTGGTGGCGGGCCACGTTGTGAACTGGCTTAAGAAACTTCCCGTGCCGAAGATTCTGCGCCCGGTGATGCCCATCATCATCATCCCGATTTGCTCCGCCGTACCGGTCGGACTTTTGATGCTCGCACTGAACATGCCGGTAGCCAAAGTCATGGTGGGCATGGGGCACTTCCTGGAGGGCTTGCAAAGTGGTTCGCAAATCGTGCTGGCGATGGTTCTGGGTGCGATGATCGCTTTCGATATGGGCGGACCGGTCAACAAGGCAGCTTTCTTTTTCGGTGCTGCCATGATTGAGCAGCAGAACTACGCCATCATGGGCGCGTGCGCCGCCGCCATTTGCACCCCGCCCCTCGGACTGGGCCTGGCGACATTGCTCAATCGAAAGCGCTGGAGCGAGGAACAGCGCGAGTCTGGTTTGGCGGCGCTGGGGATGGGCATGATTGGGATTACGGAGGGGGCGATTCCCTTTGCTGCCGGCGACCCGATTCGAGTGATTCCATCCATCATGTTTGGGTCGATGGTGGCGGCTACCATCGCGATGGTGGGCGGCGTGGGAGATCCCGCGCCGCATGGCGGCCCGATCGTGCTGCCCGTTGTGGACGGAAAACTGATGTATGTCGTCGCCATTGTCGCGGGCGCTGCAACCACGGCTTTCACTATTAATTCAGTCAAAAGTCTTACGGAAAAGCCGGTTCCTGTCCCGGCCACCAACAAATGAAGATTGTCGCTGTTACCGCCTGCCCCACTGGAATCGCTCACACCTACATGGCCGCCGAGCAGTTGGAGAAGACTGCGAAGAAACTGGGACATAACATCAAGGTCGAGACGCAAGGTGCGATGGGCATTGAAAACAAATTAACTGACGAAGACATCGGTTCCGCCGGCCTGGCCATTCTGGCGGTCGACATCGCGATTGAGGAAGCCGAACGCTTTGAGCGCATCCGCAAGATCAAAGTGCCCGTGGCGGCGGCACTGAAGAACCCGGAAGCGATCTTTGCCCAGATCTGATTCATGTCACTGGATCTGTCATTCTCCTGCCCACTGTCGAACGGCGTCCACGCCCGTCCGGCGAGCGCTTTGGAGGAGGTCGCCCGCACGTTCAGCGCGGAGGTCCTGATTCTGAATCAACGCACCGGTCGCGCCGCGAATGCCAAGAGCGTCCTTTCACTTGTTGGCGCGGACATTCGCTTCAGTGATCCGTGTCTGCTCAAAGTCAGCGGCGCGGACGAAGAAAGTGCGATGGCGACGCTCGGGACTTTCATTCGCAACACGTTCCCGCGGCATGACGGGGAGTTGCCTGCGGTTCGTCCGCTGGATGGAGAACTCCAGTTGCCGCCGGCCCTGAGCAACACCGGGGCCATGTTCCGGCGAGGAACGCCCGTCGTTCCCGGAATTGCGCAAGGCCGGGCGGTGCGGGCCAGCGGACTCAGCACCAGCAACGGCTTTCAACTGGCCGGTGCCACTGATGCAGCGGCCGAACAACGGCGCATCGATAAGGGATTGCAGGAAGTCATCGCCTGGTATGGTGATCGCGCGGCGATTGCGGGAAAGGGAATCGAAGGAGAGTTGCTGGCGGCCCATCGTTCGCTGGCGCGCGACGAGGAATTTCGCCGCTGCCTCTTCGATGCCGTGGCCAGCCGTGGCCGCACGGCCGCAGGAGCCATCGCCGATGCGGAGGCGCATTTCTCCCGTCTGTTCGCCAGTAGCGACAACGCCATTCTGCGCGAACGGACGCTGGATATTCGCGATGTCTGCGATCAGTTGTTGCAACGGGTTTACGGCAACGCCGCGCGGGGGCGGACGATTACGCTCACGGAAGATTCCATTCTGGTGGCCGACTCGCTGACCCCCTGTCAGTTCCTCGCGCTGGATTGCCGTTTGTTAAAAGGCCTGGTCCTGGCGGAAGCGGGGACGACTTCACACACCATCATTCTGGCTCGTTCCTATGGGATTCCGACGCTGGTGGGCGTGGAAAAAATTTCGCAGGGGCTGAGCGAAAAACAGGAAGCCATTCTGGACGCTGACCTCGGCGTCCTGGTGACCAAACTCACCGAGCGGGCGCGACGTTATTACGCGCTGGAGCATCAACGTTTGGAGGGCCGGCAGACGGTTTTGCGTTCCTTTGGCGCGAGAGCGGGAGTCACCCGGGACGGTCATGGACTGGAAATCGCCGCCAACATCACCGCTGCGGACGAAGCCAGCCGCGCCTTTGCCGCCGGCGCGGAGAGCATTGGACTGTTCCGCACGGAGATGTTGTACCTGGATCGCGGTTCGCCGCCCGATGAGGCCGAACAGTACGGAGTCTATCAGCGCGTCATTGAAGCGGCCGGTGGCCGGCCCGTGATCATCCGGACGATGGATGTGGGTGGTGACAAGGCGCTGACCTATCTGAATCTGCCCGCGGAGCAGAATCCGTTTCTCGGCTATCGGGCGATGCGCCTGTATCCCGAATTCGAAGCGCTGTTCCGCACGCAGGTACGCGCGCTGGTGCGCGCCTCGGCGCATGGCGTGCTGAAGATCATGTTGCCGATGGTCGCCACCGTTGATGAAGCGCGCTGGGCCAAACAGATCGTTGCCCGGGAGCAGAGGCGCTGCGCCGAGGAACGAATTCCCTTCGACGCGCACATGCCTGTCGGCGCCATGATCGAGGTGCCCTCCGCGGTGATGGTATTGGCTGAACTCTGTCGCGAGTTGGATTTCTTCAGCATCGGCTCGAATGACCTGTTGCAATACATGATGGCGGTGGACCGCGCGAATCCACGCGTCGCGCCGCTTTACAATCCGCTGCAACCTTCGTTCCTGCGCTTGCTCAAACAGATCGTGGAGACGGTCCAGGCGAAAAAGAAGTGGATCGGCCTTTGCGGCGAAATGGCGGGCCAGCGCTCGTGTCTGCCGGTGTTGGTGGGATTGGGTTTGAACGAACTGAGTGTTTCCGCACCGGCCATTGGCGGATTGAAAGCCGAGTTGCTGCGCCTCAAACGCGCCGACTGCCGGAAAGTTTTTAATCAAGCCATCGAATGCGCAACGGTGAGCGAAGTGACTTCTTTGCTCGATGAGTTTACCGCACAACATTCCGCGCCGTTGCTCGCCCCGGAGTTGATTGTGGTGGACGTCGATGCCACGACGAAAGAAGAGGCAATCAAGCGCGCCGTGGACCTGCTTTACATTCATGGCCGCACGGAACATCCGCGCACCGTGGAGCGGGCCGTGTGGCAACGCGAGGCGAGCTACTCGACGGGCTTCGGATACGGCTTTGCGATTCCACATTGCAAGACCAACGCCGTGCAGGCCAATTCGCTCGTGTTGCTGAAGTTGCGTGAGCCGATCCGGTGGGGGGCAACCGATGAGACCCCCGTGAGGGTGGTCATTCTGCTGGTGATTCGCGAAGGAGATGGCGCCGTCCAGCATTTGAAAGTTATTTCGACGCTGGCGCGACAAGTGATGCATGAAGAGTTTCGGGCGCGACTGGAGCAGGAATCACAGCCCGCGGCCCTTTGCCGGTTTTTGGCGAGCAAAATGGAAGGTTGAGGTTGACGCTGGCTCGCTCCGTGAGATACTCCTCGCGCCGCCCGCCGCAGCGTCTCCGAGGGTTATCTCACGGGGAAATTCGTCTTCGTGATGTGGGCGCGACAACCCATATATAGTCATCCTGTCCCTCACAACACGCATGAAGTTCCGTTTGCCGGCAACGCTCAGTCATTTTCTCTTTTGCGCTGCAACGGCTCTGGCGGCGGCCCACGGGGCGGGCTCTCCGGATCTTTCCAGGGAACGAGTGCTTTACACGATTGGCTATACGCACCTCGACACGCAATGGCGTTGGGTTTACCCGATCACGATTCGTGAGTATCTGACCAATACGGTTTATCAGAACGGCAAGCTCTTCGAAAAGTACCCCAACTATCTCTTCAACTGGACCGGCGCGTATCGCTACCAGCTCATGAAGGAGTACCATCCGGCGGACTACGAAAAAGTCCGCGGGTGGGTCGCGCAAGGTCGCTGGTTTCCGTGCGGCAATTCCTGGGACGAGTGCGATGTGAATGTGCCGTCCACGGAGTCGATCATCCGCCAGATTCTGCACGGGCATCATTATTTCAAACGCGAGTTCGGCACGGAGAGCATCGAGTTCATGCTGCCGGATTGTTTCGGTTTCCCGGCATCGTTGCCGTCCATTCTCGCGCACTGCGGATTGCGCGGTTTCTCCACCCAGAAACTGCGCTGGGGTTCGGCCGTCGGAATCCCCTTTAACGTCGGCATCTGGGAAGGGCTCGACGGACAAGGCGTGATCGCCGCGCTGAATACCGGGGATTACAACGAGAGCATCAAAACCAATCTCAGCGTTGACCCGTACTGGGAGAAACGTCTGGACGAGAATGGCCGCAAGTCCGGGGTGTTGGCGGACTATCAATTTCATGGCGTGGGCGACCAGGGCGGCGGACCGCGCGAGGAGTCAGTGATCTGGCTGGAAAAGAGTCTGGCCACGACTGGTGCGGTGCGCGTGATTTCCGCGAAGGCCGACCAGATGTTTCGGGACATCACGGACGAGCAAATGAAGCATTTGCCACGCTACCAGGGCGACCTCTTGTTGACCGAACATTCGGCGGGTTGCCTGAGCTCGCAGGCTTACATGAAACGATGGAATCGCGCCAACGAACTATTGGCTGATGCTGCGGAACGCGCGTCAGTCGCGGCGCACCTCCTCGGTGGCGCCACCTATCCGCGCGAGAAACTGAAGCGCGCGTGGCAACTGGTACTGGCGGGGCAGATGCACGACATTCTTCCGGGGACGTCTCTGCCGCTTGCCTACCAGTACTCGTGGAACGATCAGGTCATTGCGATGAATAGTTTCGCCAGTGTGCTTCAGGACGCGGTGGGCGCCGTGGCGCGTGCGTTGGACACGCAGGTCGAGGGCCTGCCGCTGGTCATTTACAATCCGCTCTCCATTGAGCGCGACGACGTGGTCGAGGCGGAAGTGGAATGGGATTCAATGGAGGGGGTCCAGGTGGTGGACGGAAAGGGTCGCGCGGTGCCGACGCAAGTGCTGTCGCAATCGAACGGCCTTGCGCGGATTCTCTTTGTCGCGCGTGTGCCGTCGATAGGTTTCGCCGTTTATGGAGTGAAAGCGACAAAGGGCAAAGAACGTAAATCATCCTTGCGCGTGACGGAGCGGGAATTGGAAAACGCCCGTTATCGGGTGACCCTCAATGACGGCGGCGATATTGCCAGCGTCTTTGACAAGTCACTGAAAAAGGAGTTGCTCCAGTCGCCCGCGCGACTGGAGTTCCGCCGGGAAGTGCCGCAGGCCTGGCCGGCGTGGAACATGGATTGGCAGGACCGCACGAATGCGCCGATGGGTTATGTGGATGGGCCGGCGCAGATTCGCATTGTGGAGAATGGCCCCGTGCGCGTGGCGCTGGAAGTGCAACGCAGTGCGCGGGGATCGGATTTTGTGCAAACCATCCGGCTGGCGTTGGGCGGCGAGCGGGTTGAAATTGCCAACCGCATTGCCTGGCAGACTACCAATGCATCGCTCAAGGCGACGTTTCCACTGACGGTCAGCAACCCCCGGGCGACCTACAATTGGGGGCTCGGCAAAATTCAGCGCGGTAACAACGATCCCAAAAAGTACGAGGTGCCCAGTCATCAATGGCTCGATCTCACGGATGAAAACAGCAAAGCGGGAGTTTCCATCCTGAGCGGACACAAGTACGGCAGCGATAAACCCAGTGATGACGTGCTGCGGCTCACGTTGCTCTACTCGCCGGGCGTGCGCACAAATGTGGCTTATCGCGAACAGGCGACGCAGGACTGGGGGCGGCATGAGTTTGTTTATGGCCTGACCAGTCACAAGGGCGACTGGCGCGCGGGCAACACCGATTGGCAGGCGGCGCGGCAGGATCAACCATTGCTTGCGTTTCGTACGACCAGACATGCAGGCCAACTGGGGCGCAGTTTCAGTCTGTTGCAGGTGAACTCGGACGCTGTGGCAGTGCGCGCGGTGAAGCTGGCCGAGAACAGCGACCAGGTGATCGTTCGCTTGCAGGAACTGGACGGACAGCAGCCGGTGAAGGCGACATTGACCAGCGCTGCGCGCATCGAATCAGCAGTTGCTGTCAACGGCGTGGAAAGGGAACTGGCGAAGTTGTCGTCCGGTGCGAGCAAGCTCTCGCTCGAATTCAAACCGTTTCAATTGCGGTCGGTCGCCCTGGACATGCAACCGCTCGCAATGTTGCAGCCCCCGACTTCCACGCCCGTGGCGTTGCCGTTCAATCTGGATGTTTTCAGTTGGAACACCAATCGCGCGGACGGCAAGTGCGATAACAGTGGTGTCACCATGCCCGCGGAGATGATTGGTGATCGGGTGACCACGGAAGGGATCACGTTCAACATCGGCAGCCGAATGGATGGTCAGATGAACGCTGTTTCGTGCGATGGTCAGAAGGTGACACTGCCGGAGACAAAGTTTGACCGCGTGTACGTGCTGGCGACGGCAGTGCATGGCGACAGCGAGGGCGAGTTCGCCGTGGATGGTCGGGCGGTGAACCTGCGGGTTTCCGACTGGAGCGGATACCTTGGCAGTTGGGATAATCGCGTGTTTGAAGGGGGCAGGGTCTTTGTCTTTGGCTATTCAGTGAACAATCCGGTGACGAGCATCGCACCGGGTTTCATCAAGCGCGACCCGCTGGCGTGGTTCTGTTCGCACCGCCACTTCCCGCAACGCGACGAGGAATACCGTTACAGCTACCTGTTTAAATACCGGCTCGACGTGCCGAATGGCGCGAAGACGCTGACCTTGCCGAAGAACAATCGCATCCGCGTGCTGGCCGTGAGCGTGGCGCAGAATGACAACGACAAGACCGTACCCGCCCAGCCACTTTATGACGACTTCACCGGGCGGACAGTGATGGAGCTGAATCGGTTGAACTAGGCCGTTCGCTACTGTTGAACTCCACCCGGTAATAATATGGCCCGAGGTTGGTCGCCGTGACGTCGTTGAACGTCACGCTATTGCTCGTGGCAAACAGATTAGTCCCGCGGGTTACCAACGGAGAAATCAGCAGAAGATTGGTTGAACGCTCAATCCAGTAGAGCTTTCCGGTGACGCTTTGCCATTTTACAGAAAGTCCCGGTGAAACACGCAGAGGCGGAAGCAGCCTCAATACAGATTGGCTGTTGGTCGGAACAGTACCTGCCCGCCATTCCTGCCAGGAATTGTGTCCGTCGCCATCGCCATCCAAATAGTCAACCGAGCCGTCGCTTGGTAATCCATATTGCTGCAGCCAGGCGTAGGAAATCAGTGAAGTGGGTGTTTGGAATTCGTAGGCGCCAAGGTCTACCGTTCCTCCAGCGATTCGAGAGTTGGCGGACAAGTCTGGTCCTTCCGGGGCATCTGCGTTACGTCCTGCGTTAATACAAGGGGACATCGGCTGCAGGCGGAAGTCGCCCGCCGTTTCATTTTGGAACAAGGGCGCATTTGTAAAGTTGCCGGTTCCCACAGCCGGAAGCGGCTTGACGCAATTACGATTACCAACGTCACCAGCTCCTTGCTGGTAATTCTCGCCATTGGTCGAGGTATTGTAATAGCAGATCGAATTGTACATTCGGCCGAAATACAGTCCACCCCCTTGGTCCGCTTCGTTGAAAACAATGGTGCAGTTCCTCATCACGTTTTGATTGGCTCCGCCCCCTTGGTTGGCCCTATTGCTGATGACAAGAGTGTTCTCGAGGCTCCCCGAATAACTGCCCCCACCCATCGCGGCGGTGTTTCCCAAGATTGAAGAATTCTTCACGTTGCAGAAGCTGGCTCCGCCTCCGGTTGTCGCTGTGTTCCAGGGAAGCACACAGTTAGTTACGAAGCTGCCACTGGCGCCACCGCCGGTAGCGGCCGAGTTACTCACCACCGTGGAGTTGATAATTGTGCCTCCAGCCACCCCGCCACCCGCCGATGCTGAGTTGCGTACCAGATTACAATTTCTCAGCGTGCTGTCTGAGGCTCCGCCTCCGTTAGCGCCTGCGTAGTTTGAGATTACGGTGCAATTGTCCAACGAACCGCTGTAGACGCCACCACCATTGGAATCCGCGCGATTGTTGAAGAGGTAACAGTTGCTCAGGGTGCTCCAAAGTGCCGCGCCTCCATCCACAAATGCCCGGTTGCCTATCAGGCTACAATTCACCAATGTTCCTGAGCGTGCCCCGCCGCCATCCCCATACGCCACGTTTCCTGCAAGGATGCAGTTGGATAGTGTGCCGCCGGGGTACAGGTACGCGCCGCCACCACTTTGGTAATCAAAGTAATACCCCAGACCAAACGTAGCCCCATTGGTCAGCGTAAACCCGATCAAAGCGGCCCCGTTCGTCAGGTAGGCACAACGCACGGCGCCATCACCATTGGTTACCCCGGGAAGCTGATATCCGCGGATAATCGTTACGTCTGGTCCGTTAATGCTTTGAACCGTTAAAGCTTTTGTGAGCGCGACGCGATTTGTCTGTGATGCAAAAACTGCAAGTCCTCCGGTTTGATAAACCCCATTGGTCACGAGTATCAAGTCACCTGCGGCAGATACTTCAATGGCGTCTTGAATGACTCTAGCGGCGGTAGCCCAACTGGTGAATGGAGTAACCGGGCTGGCACTGTTTACGTTCACGTAGCGGACTTCGCCAAATGCGCAGTAACCCCAAAGTGCAAAAAGGGATATGATTTGCGGAACTGGAAAGCAACTCATGGGACTATGGCTTGAGACTGATCGTAAGAGTGCCCGCTTGTCTGTGCAAGCCATAACCATCGATAACCATCGCAGGCGGATACGCTATTCTTGCCGGAGTCGTTTAAGCCGGGTCAGTCTTCACCGACTGTTGCAACACCTTGTTCCGGTATTCGGCCGGCGTGGTTTTCGTGATGCGTTTGAACACGCGGCAGAAGTAAGGGCCGTCGCGAAAGCCGCAGCGGGCGGCGACGTCTTCGAGGATGAGGTTGTAATTACAGAGGAGATACTTCCCGCGGGCGATGCGCACATGTGTGAGGTAATCAATGAACGTCATGTGCCCGTGGGTGTGGAACAGGCGCGAGAGATGATTGGGGCTGACGCCGAACTGGCGCGCGACCGAATCGCGGGTGATGTCGTTCTGGTAATTGCTCTGGAGGTAAACGCAGATGCGCTCGAAGAAGCTTTGCCCACGGCTTTCAACCTCGGGCTCGGGACTGTGCAGCGCGAGCCGGCGCACGCATTGGAGCAGGGCACGGGTCAGGTCCACAAAGGCCGTCGCCGGCTCTTTGGCGGTCTGTAATTCGAGCATGGCTTCGAGGATGTGCGGGATGGGGCCATTCATCGGCGTGGGCATGGCGAACTTGTTGGCGACCAATCGCGGGGTGCCGGGCCCTTTGGCAGTGACGAGGCTGATGCCTAATTGCTTTTTGCCAAACAAGAGGGACAAAACGTTAACCCTGCGCTTCCAAGTGGGGTAGTTCCAGCAGTTTGGTGGCGCGAACAGCGCGCTGCCGGGCTCCAACCGCAATGTCTCGATACCCCCGTTCTGTTCGAGCTGGTTTTCATAAACCCCCTGGAGGGGAAGCTCCAGGCGAGGAAATGTCACGACGTGGCTGAACGGCGGTGGATGCACCTGCCGGCCACAGACAAAGACCTCGCGAACCGGATGCTGCGTGAGCAGTTCGTCCGGCCACCAATCGATGGTTGGGGATGTCGGCATTGAGCGCGCAGCCTAACAGGTCGGTTACAAAAGTGAAAGAAACGGTACACAATTTCGCTTGGTTGCGGGGCCAATCGAGGCAGGATTTCCGGCGAATTAGAGACGCCGTCGCCATTGGCGAGTTTCGGAGGTGATTTTGGGTTGGGTGGTGTTGGCGACCGAGGTTTGGAGCTTCGGTCGCCTTTTTCGTTGGTGTCCAGGTGCAACACGCCAGATTCTCAAGCGGCATCCATGAAGTGGATAAGCACTTGTGAACGTGGCTCGCGGGTACATTTCTACCATAAAGGATACATCTTTCCCGTGGCCCGGCTCGGGCCGGATTCGAGATGATTTCTCCCGATGTCGACGTCGAAACCATCGGCTCGGGAACAAATATCCAAAGCCCGGGCAACTTGCGGTGCAGCGGTTAGCCGCAGGCAGTTCATTCAAAGCACGTCATTGATTGCGTCCGGCTTGATGTTGGAGGGGTGGCTTCGTGCAGCCGAGGGACCGACCTTTCCTGTTGTGCGAACTCCCCTGGCGAAACGGCGCTTCAAGAGCGAGGCGGTCGAGCGGACGATTCGGAGGGTCAAGTCTTCCATTGGCAACAAGGAACTCGCCTGGATGTTCGAGAACTGTTTCCCAAACACCCTCGATACGACCGTCGAATTCGAGATGGTGAATGGTCGGCCCGACACGTACGTGATCACCGGCGACATCGATGCCATGTGGCTCCGCGACAGTTCAGCCCAGGTCTATCCGTATCTCTCGCTGATGAAGGAGGACGCGCCGCTGCAGCAACTGATCGCGGGCGTCATCAATCGTCAGACGCATTGCATCCTGAAAGATCCGTATGCGAATGCCTTCTACAAGGACGAGAACAAGCGCGGTGAGTGGAAGAGCGACATGACGGATATGAAACCCGGCGTGCACGAGCGCAAGTGGGAGATTGATTCACTGTGTTATCCGATACGCCTCGCGCATGGTTATTGGAAGCTTTCCGGCGATACCGCGCCGTTTGACGACAAGTGGCATCAAGGCATCAAGCTCACGTTGCAGACCTTCCGCGAGCAACAGCGCAAGGAAGGCCACGGCCCCTATCGCTTCATGCGGCGAACGGAATGGGCCACCGACACCGTGCCGGGCCGCGGCTATGGCAATCCCGCAAAACCGGTGGGTTTGATTTACTCGATGTTCCGGCCCAGCGACGATGCGACGATTTTCCCGTTTCTCGTGCCGTCGAACTTTTTTGCCGTCGTGAGTCTGCGACAAGCCACGGAGATGGTGGAGCAGATCCGGAACGATCAGGATTTGGCGAAGCAATGCAAAGCCCTTGCCGACGAAGTGGAGCAGGCTTTGCGTAAAAACGCGATCGTAGATCATCCCAAAGCGGGAAAGGTTTACGCGTTCGAAGTGGATGCTTACGGTAATTACTATTGCACCGACGATGGCAACATTCCCAATCTGCTGTCGCTGCCCTATCTGGGCGCGGTGAAGACGAACGACAAAATCTATCAACGCACGCGCCGGCTACTGTTGTCTGCGGACAATCCGTATTACTGCTTCGGCAAAGCGCCGAACGGACTCGGCGGCCCGCACGTGGGTGTGAATATGATTTGGCCGCTGGGTGTGATCATCGAAGGCTTGACGGCAACGAAAGATGCTGAGATCAAGCAGTGTCTGACAACGCTTCAGAAAACTCACGCCGGCACGGGCTTCATGCACGAGGCATTTCACAAGGACGACCCCAAGAATTTCACGCGACCGTGGTTTGCCTGGGCGAACACCATCTTTGGCGAGTTTGTGCTCAAGACCTTCAATGAACGGCCGGGATTGCTGAATTAACCTCAAACAACAAGAAATCAAACACCACATGGCTTCCATCAGCTCCAGCGGGGAACGCGCTGCCTCAGCTTCAACTG
Source organism: Verrucomicrobiia bacterium (assembly GCA_036274115.1). Classification (GTDB taxonomy): domain Bacteria; phylum Verrucomicrobiota; class Verrucomicrobiia; order Limisphaerales; family JADLHS01; genus JADLHS01. The sequence continues at coordinate 6,982 of DASUGI010000162.1, read as the reverse complement.
AAGGGCAGAATTTTCGCGGACCGTTCGCCATCATGACCTCACTGTTTTTCCTGTGGGGCTTCATGACGGTGTTCAACGACATCCTGATCCCGCGTTTCAAGGAGGCGTTCACGCTGAATTACTTTCAAGCAATGCTCGTGCAGTTCGCTTTCTTTGGCGCCTATTTTGTCGGGTCATTGATTTACTTCCTGATTTCCGCAACCCAAGGCGACCCCATTGCCAAGCTGGGCTACAAAAACGGTGTCGTGATTGGGCTGCTGATTTCGGCCACGGGCAGTGCGTTGTTCTGGCCGGCAGCAGGCGCGGCGTCTTATCCCATGTTCCTGACTGCGCTGTTTATTGTCGGACTCGGCTTTGCCATGCTCCAGATTGCGGCCAATCCGTACGTGACGATTCTCGGCCCGGAAAAAACAGCGTCGAGCCGGTTGAATCTGGCGCAGGGTTTCAACTCCATCGGAACAACCATCGGGCCGTTAATCGGTGGCTGGTTAATTTTTCAGTATTTCGCGACGAGTGGTGCGCACGGGGCAGACTCTGTAAAAGTGCCATATTTGGCGTTCTGCATCATCTTCCTCATTCTCGCGGCGGTTTTCTTCTTTATTCATCTGCCCCATGTGGGGGAGGGCAAAATTGAGCCCGGTGCCGGAGCATTGAAGTTTCCGCACGTTGTGCTCGGCGTCATAGCGATCTTCATGTATGTGGGCGGCGAAGTCACCGTGGGCAGTGCCATCATCAATTTCCTCGGCCAACCTACCGTGGCGGGCCTGTCTGAGCTCGAAGCCAGCAAGTACGTTGCGATCTACTGGGGCGGCTTGATGATCGGTCGCTTCATGGGCGCGGTCGAACTCAGCGAAATGAAGAAGGCCAACAAACAAGTGGCGCTGATTGTGATTCCACTGCTGGCGTATCTGTTACTTTGGATTGCGAAGAGCGCGCCGCTCGATGCGTTGCACGGCAAAGGCGACGCCTCGGTGTTTTCGCTGTGGAAAGACGCCTTCATTGCCAACGGGGCTGTGTTTAAAATTTACCTGCCGTTTATCGGGCTGTGCTGGTTGCTGTTCCAGTTTGGCCGGTCGAAGGCGGGACGCACACTGGTCATCTTTTCGGCGACCGTCGTGGCCTTGTTGCTGACGGCGATTCTCGTCGGCGGGAAGGTGGCGATGTGGTGTGTGGTGGCGATTGGATTGTTTACCTCAATTGGCTGGTCCAACACGTTTTCTTTGGCGCTCGAAGGAACGGGCATTTACAAGAGCCAGGTTTCCTCGCTGTTGGTGATGGCGATTCTGGGAGGCGCGGTATTGCCGCCGATTCAGGGCAAAATCGCAGACCTTACGGGCAATCTACAACTCTCCTTCATCGTGCCGCTGATTGCGTATGCCTACGTGGCGTTCTATGGCGCAAAGGGTCACCGAATCGGTCGCGCTGTAAAAAGTGATACGTGATGGGTGGCGTGTGACACGAAACTTCCGTTCTTGTCACGTGTCCCGTGTCACCTGTCACCTTACTGGGGAATGTGACGGGTGACGAGTGCCGTGTGACATGAAACGGCCTTCTTGCCATGTGCCCCGTGCCACTTGTCACCTTACTTGCCAGTCTCCACCCACACCGGCTGCGTGAACGCGCCGTTGGCGGCAATGTCCCAAACTTCGAAGCGAACCCATTTCTGGTTGGTCAGATCAACCGGCACTCGCAGCTTCCGCGTGCCGAACGATTCGGTGTCGGATAATTCGATACGTTGGCGGCGAATGGATTGGCCATCGCCGGAAACAACTTCGGCGAATGCCAGCGGAAAGGTCCACTCGAGTTGCGCTTCCACAGTGGCCTTGCCGGATTTGGCGAGCGAAACCGTTTCGCCGCTTTGCTTGCGCGCCACCGTGAATCTGGGAATCAGAACTTCACCAGTCGTCGTGAAAAATTCTCCGCCGCGCAGCGCATCAAGCACGGGTTGCCAGCCATCGGCATACTTCGGGATGGCGTCCAGCCGGAGATAGTTGATGTTCATGGAGGCGTAAAGTTCGTAATCAGGATGCACTTCAAAGACGTCCACCTCGCCGAGGATTTGCTTGCCGCGCGGAATGGAATGCGACGGGCCGGCGAGACGGCGAATTGGAGAAGTGGCGTCGCCGTCTCCCCGTCTCGCCGATTCCCCGTCTCCTTCCCTCGCCACCCATTGGTTCATGTCATCAAGCAGGTCCAGCACGCGCCAGCCCAGCGTTGGACGCGACAGGTCCGCGGGCATTGCTTTCCACGCCGCGCCGAGAAAATGGTCCGACTGGTAAAAAGGCTGATCGCGATAGCCGTCGGGGAATTTGCGGGAAGACTTGATGCGCGCGTGGGCCGTCCACATCAGGCCCTGCTCCTTCTTCATCAGGTTGAGGACATCCTCCGCGCTGCCGACGTGATAGACCTTGCCATAGCCTTCGACCGTTTCCTCGAACGGTTCGTCGGCGGATCGATTGAGCACCCAATAAACTGGTTTGGGAAAGAAACTCATCCAATGCCCGCCGAGATGCACGTTCGGTTCTTCACCAGGCAACAACAGGAACTCATCATCCGAGAGACGGGCACATTCGTCGTGCATTGCTTTTTGCATCTTCAGGCGGTCGGGAGTTTTTTGGCCAGGAGTCCATCCGTGGTGAAACTCGCCGAGATGCACGATCTCGACTCCCGTGTCTTTGAATTTGGTGACGAACCCCGGCGCTTCCAGGGCGCGCGGGATGCTGTCGGTCTTTTGATCCTTTTGCCGATCCAGATAATTCACGGTGTGCTCGATGTGATAGTGGCTCGTGAACGTGCGGTGTCCGGGGCATTTCTTGAAACGATCTCCGTGCGTGTAGCGCGCGAGTTCGGCCAGGGCCTCTTCACCATGGCCCGGGCTGAGCAGATAAAAAGCGCTGAGGTGATGCTCGCGATTCGGCGGCGCGTCAAACCACGGCACCCAGCGCTTATCGCCTTCAGGCGGTTGACGGATGCCAAATCCAAATCCCGCCGGCATTTTGCTGTAACCGCTGCCGATCCAGGTGAACTGAAAGTTGTTCGCGAAATCGAGCGGGTAGAAATACTGGTGCGGGGCGGGGAAGACGACAATTGATCCGTTCTCATTTTCCCCTGCAACGGCGCGGAACTTCACTGCGAGCGGACGGGCGGCGAGATTCGTTACCACCTTCATGCGCTTGGGAGTTCCGAGCGGGTCGAGCCAGACAAGATTGTCCCACTCCGGTTGGGTGCTGCTCAACCCGGTGTCGTAGAGGATGGCGCGGAGTTCCTCCGTGGTGCTCATCACGACCTCGGCCCGAATCAGCGGGCTGTTGCGGTAGAACGTGAATTGCAGTCGGCCGCTGAACGAGCCGGCGGAGACATCGCCAACACTGACAATGGTGCGCGAACCTTCACTGGAAACGCGGACTTTCTTGCGAGTGAGTTTCACCGGGAAGGTTTCGTAAGGTTTCTGGCGAGGGTTCTCAAAGAACACCATGCCGCGGAAGGATTCATCAAACGCCTTTTTGTCGCGCTGGCCGATGGTCAGGCTGGTGACGGGGTCGAGTCGCGTGCCGAGAATCTGTGCCGGTTTACTGCCTTGCTTCAGGCTCAGCGAGCGGATGACTGGTTCATCGGCGCGCAAATCAATTAGCATCTCGCCCTGAGTTTTCTTTGAAGTTGGCCAGGTGACCTGGAGCGTATTCGCGTCCTGGGCGCGGACGCTGATGCCCGAGTCCTTGCGATACCCGGTGAGGTCAATCTCAACCTGGGCGGCGGCGCTGGCCGCGAGGCAGCAGAGCAGCGTGGAGAGGGTGAAACGGAGAGACGGCGAGACGGCGCGTGAACGGCGGATCGTTTTGGTCCGCCGGTTCGCAGGGGCTTTGAGTAAGAGGTTCATGTGCTTATACGAAGTTGAGCAAGGAATCGAATCCGGCTCAATGGCGCGCTCTGTCGCCATTTTGGGCCACATGACGGTCCTCGTTGCCTCTGCCACTTTCTTGTGATGAATCCAAACCTGATGTGGCGCATAAGAACTGGTCGTGTAAACTGACCGCATTGGATCGGCTTCCTTTAGTTGAACGTTCATGAAGCGACTCGTTGTTATTCTTGCAGTACTGGGGATCATCGCCGCTACGGATTTGCCGGCTCAGCCTTATGGCCTGGACCAACCACAAGCCATCGGGCCATATCTGAACAATGTCTTTCCGCCGACGGCGCCGTCATCGTCGGCGTCGTGGAATGTCGAAATCGCCTTCACCAATGCGACCTTTGACCAGCCCATGTTTCTGCTCCCATATCCGGGCACAAACCGTTTGGTCATCCTGCACAAGCCGGGCCGCATCTCGACTTTTCCGAACCGCCCGGATGTGCAGCAATTCGAGGTGCTGCCCTTTCTCGATATCAGCGCGCGAACTTTTACGGTGTCCGACAGCGGGCTGACCGGCATGGCATTTCATCCCGAGTTTGGACAAGCTGGTTCAACCAATCGCGGATTTATTTACATCACCTACAAGTGGCGTCCGCCCGGTGCGACCGGAAATCCTGACTATGCCTTCTGGCGGCTCTCACGGTTTACCGTTGCCGATGGCCAGATGGCGGCTGATCCCAACTCGGAGGTGGTTTTGGTTCAAACATTCGACCAGCAAATGTGGCACGATGCCGGTTGCCTGATGTTTGGTGCGGATGGTTTTCTTTACTTCTCAGTGGGCGACGATGGCGGCGCCAACGATGAATACAACGCCACCCAAAAAATCAACGAGCGGCTCATGTCCGGCATCTTCCGCATCGATGTGAATCAGAATCCAGCGTTGAGCCACCCCATCCGGCGACAGCCGTTTCATCATCCGGCGATGCCTGCGGGTTGGCCGGAGAGTTTCACAACCAACTATTACGTGCCGAACGACAATCCCTTCGTCAATCCCGACGGCAGTGTGCTGGAAGAATATTATGCTCTCGGCTTCCGCCAGCCCTATCGGTTCTCGCGCGATCCAGTGACGGGATTGATTTGGGTGGCCGACAGCGGACAGAGCACGCGAGAAGAAATCGACATTCTCGTGCCGGGTGCAAATTACCAATGGGCCTATCGCGAAGGCACTTTCGCCGGGCCGAAAACTCCACCCGCCAACATCATTGGTTTCGAGAAAGGGCCGTTGCACGACTACGGTCGCGATGAGGGTGGAGCGGCGATTGGCGGTTACGTTTATCGGGGCGTCGAGCACGCCGGTTTTCTCACCGGCAAATACATCTGGGTGGACAATGTCTCCGGTCGCATCTGGGCCATCACCTCAGACGGCACGACGCTCACCAATGTGGAATACCTCACCAGCATGCCGTCCGGTTCCGTTTACGGCGGCACGTCGTCGTGCGGGCTCGACGCCAATGGCGAAATCTACTTCCTCAAGTTCGGTGGCACTGGGGCCGAACGCATCTTCAAACTCGCACGCACCACTACCATCGTTCCCGAACCGCCTGCGTTGCTCTCGCAGGTTGGCGCTTTCACGGATTTGTCCACACTGACACCTGCGTCTGGATTGATTCCTTACGACGTCAATACCCCTTTATGGTCGGATGCCGCCGCGAAGTATCGTTGGCTGGCTGTGCCCAACAACGGCACGCACAACACCACGGCGGAGAAGATCACCTTCTCGCCCACCAACGAATGGCAATTCCCCGCCGGCACAGTCTTCGTGAAACACTTCGAACTGGACGCGAGCGAAACAAATTCCGGAACGGTGCATCGGCTGGAAACACGCTTCGTGGTGCGCGACCAGAATGGCGGCGTCTACGGTGTCACCTACAAATGGCGCGCCGACGGATCAGATGCGGATTTGTTGCTGGGCGGCGCCAGTCAGGATTACCCCATCACCACAGCGACGGGCATTCGCACGCAGCACTGGACGTTTCCGAGCCGGTTGGACTGCCTGACGTGTCACAACGCAAATGCCAAGGGCGTCCTTGGCCTGAAAACCCATCAACTCAACGGGGACCACTTTTATCCCCAGACAGGCCGCACGGATAACCAGCTTCGCACCCTGGGGCATTTGGGAATGTTCACGTCGGAATACAACGAGTCACTGCTTGCGAGTTATTTGAAATCGTTTGCCATCACGAACAACGCCCAACCGCTGGTTACTCGCGTGCGCTCTTACATTGACGCGAATTGCTCCCACTGCCATCGGCCCGGTGGCCAGCGCGCCAACTTCGACGCCCGTTACACCGTTCCGTTGGAGCAACAGAATCTCATCTACGGCGCAGTCTTCGATGCCGTGAACGGCCCGACCGACCGCGTCGTGCGGCCACAGGACCTGGTGCACTCCATGTTGCACAACCGCGCCAATCGCGTCGGCGCGCTGCAAATGCCGCCGCTGGCCAAGAACATGATTGATACCAACGCGATGCAGTTGTTCGCCGATTGGATCATGAGTCTGCCCACTGGACCAGGAGTGGCGCTGAACCGAACCAATGCCACCACGTTGGTGGCTGGAACGTTCTTCGTGAATGTGGAATTCACCGAGCCGGTCACCGGGGTGTTGTCGAGCCACTTCCAGGTGTCCAACGGACAAGTGACCGGTCTGAGTGGCTCGGGTGCGAATTACACCATCACCGTGACGCCGCAGGTTAAAGGCGCGGTGACTGTGCAATATGGCGCCAACAAAGTGAACGGCTCGACCGGGCAGGGGAACTATGCGTCCAACCCGTTGTCCGTCTCGTACGATCCATTGAATCAATACCTGACCACGTGGCTGCCGCTGGATGACGGCACCGGGACAACGGCGCTTGATGCATCGGGCAATGGAAATTCCGGCACGTTGATCAATCTCTCGCCGACTGCCTGGGTTGCTAGTGTGAGCGGGGGAGCGTTGAGTTTTGACGGCGTGAATGACTTCGTGCGCATCAGCAATCATCTCGGCGCGGACTTCACCATCAGTTGTTGGGTCAAAACAACGCAAGCCTTTCAACAAGTAACGCCAACTTACGAAGGCACCGGCATCATCTGGTCGGA
>DASUGI010000161.1:0-19549 GCA_036274115.1 Verrucomicrobiia bacterium | reverse complement strand
CCATTTGCGCCGGTGTGCCAAGTCCCATCGCATAGCGCGCTTTGTGGGCGGGAAGGTGTGGCTCGGCCAGCTCAACGGCTTTCATCATCTCGGGTTCCGGTTCGCCGACACTCACTCCCCCAATGGCGTAACCGTCAAATTCCATCGCCACCAGAGCCTTGGCGCACTCTTCGCGTAATGCCGGATTGCTGCCGCCTTGTACAATGCCGAAAACCAACTGGCCTTCCGCGCGCGGTTGTTCGCGACATTCTTTGGCCCAGCGGATGGTGCGTTCGACCGCATGGCGTTGCTCCTTGGCCGGCGCGTCATACGGCGGACATTCGTCAAACGCCATCGCAATGTCCGAGCCGAGTGTGCGCTGAATCTCCATCGCCTCTTTGGGCCCAAGGAAAAGCGGCGAACCATCCAGGTGCGACCGGAACTCGACTCCGTGAGTTTTGATTTTGCGAATCTTCGCGAGGCTGAACACCTGAAAGCCGCCGCTGTCCGTGAGAATGGGTTTCTGCCAATTGATGAACCGGTGGAGTCCGCCCGCGGCGCGGATGATGTCGAGTCCGGGCCGGATGTTGAGATGATAAGTGTTGCCGAGAATAATTTGCGTACCCATCTCGTGCAGTTCGCGGGGGTCGATGGCCTTAACGCTGCCTTGCGTGCCCACCGGCATATAAACCGGAGTCTCAATGACACCATGAGCGGTGGCTAATCGCCCCAGGCGTGCCTTCGTGAGCCCGTCGGTCTTCAAGAGTTCGAACATCGCCGGCACGTTGTAATCCAAGTTGCTGGCGTGACCAACACCTTTCCGCGCCGATAAACGACACCTTCCTGCAACATCGTGAGCTGCCAAAGGTCATCAAGGAATTGATAGTGCCGCCAGGAAGGTCAATCATCCCTGCGTGAGCGGGATAAAAGAGTCAGGACCTTCGGTGAATAAAATCGGGTTGGCCTGTCTCGTCGTGATTGCCGTTCTGGCACTGGGCGTGTGGGCAAACTTCCCGTACTTGTTCGCCGAACACCGACGTCTGGAGTCCTGGAAAGCCGCGGGGCTGTGGTTGGGCGACTTCACCGCGTTGTCGTGGTTTGTTGCCTTTGCCGTCGCGCACGGACTGTGTCGCCGACCGCTCGTCCAAATCTATTTTCGGGACGGCAGGAAGCAGTTGCTGCGCTTGGCGGCAATTGGTGGCGTTGCGATGCTGGTCGATTTGGGGTTCACCTTTAGCGTTCGGTTCGGCGAGAAATCCGGCTACGAACGCGCGGTCACCACCCAAGCCGAAGTCCTCGCGATCAAAACTCACAAACGTCCGGAAGCCACCTCTTATGCTGTGGAATGCCGGTTTCAGGATACCGCTGGAGAACGCAGGTGGCCCATCTGCGGGTGTTGGCGAGTCGGCATGAATTTCCGTCCGGGCTGTTGGTGGACACGGCGCAATTGCTCAAGGAAGATCGCGCCGGCGGAACAATTGAGATCAAATATGACCCAAAGCTCCCCGAGCGGGCGTGGGCCAGTGACGTTGGGTGGGCCGACGAGAATGGGTTATTCTGGTTTTCGCTCAGTGCCTTGTTCTTCCAGGCAGTTGGTGCTTTGCTCTTAACACTCTTCCTCGTGCCCGGGCTGAGATCGAACTACTGGCCGTGGTGGTGGGAAGTCCACAAATTCCTGCCGCTCGCGGCCGAGTCATTCTGCATGCTGTTAATGGGCTTGATTGATCGGTTCATGGATTCAATTAGTTGACGAGGCAGCCTTCGGCACGCGTAAAACAGCATCGAAAGCGGGTTTTGGTTTTCTTTCCCGATCAAACAACAGCGGATAGTTGGTGCGATTGGGAATCGGATACCCGTTCTTCCACGACATCCCATCGTGAACGCCCCAGAGCGTGACCCGATGAATCTTGTCGCGTTTCCGATAGAAGATTTGAAACAACTCCGCGTATCGCGCGGTGAGTTGCTGCTGCACGTCCGCAGGCAATCCATTGCGATAGGGGTCGAGAAACGTCTTGAACTCCTCCAGTTGAAACTGTTCGTGGCTCATGCCCGTGCCGATGATCTGGCCCTCCTTCGTCAGCGGTAACACGTCCACGTCCAGTTCGGTGATCATCACCTTCACGCCGAGCGCGGCGTAGGCGTCAATGGCTGCCTCGATATATTCCGTCTTGGGATAGTTGAGCCCCCAATGGCCCTGGATGCCGATGCCATCAATCCGGATGCCCTCCTTTTGCAGCAGCTTCACCATGCGCACGATGCCGTCCCTCTTGGCGGGCCGCCACGCGTTGAAATCGTTGTAATACAATTCCGTGTTCGGCGCGTATTGACTGGCGAACTTGAACGAAAGCTTCACCAGTTCGTCGCCATCACCAATGCCCTTGACCCAGGTGGTGGGCCGATACGAACCGTCCTCGGCGATCACTTCATTGACCACGTCCCACGCATGCACCCGACCGGCATAACGTCCGGCCACGGTCTCAATGTGTTTACGCAACCGTTCGATCTGTGCCTCGCGCGTGTTGGGCCTGCCCGTTTCATCCTGAAAGAACCACTCCGGCGTCTGGTTGTGCCACACCAACGTGTGCCCGACGATGAACATCCCGTTCGATTCGCCGAACGCCACGAACGCGTCGGCCGGCCCAAAGTTGAACACGCCCGGCCGCGGATTGATCGGCCCGGCCTTCATGACATTCTCCACCGTGATGCTGTTGAACTCGCGCCGCACGATGTCCTGCGACGCCTTGTCGCGTCCGGAGACAACCGCTTCGTTCACCGCCACGCCGACGCGGAACGCATCCTGGTAAGCCTCTTTCAACGTCGGCCGGTCCGCGGCTCGAAGTGCAGGACCGTTGCCGATCAACAGTACGATGCCCCAGGTGATGATGGCTTTCCGAGTTGGGTTCATGCGCGGGAAAGGCTAGTTGTTTCTGGATGCCGGGAACAGTTGTTTTGATTTCGTAATCATTCCAAATGACATACCTCATTCATTCCGGCAAGCCGAACGGACTATTCTCCATGCGCTGGATCAATCAGTGAAGCGGGCAAAAGGAAGCAAACCTCGTGATTCTTCATCGACGAAGACCCCGGACTCGTGTCACGCCCACCGTCAACGACATCCAGCCACGTTCCGCCTTGACCTCCCGATCAGCAGCAGCGCCTCGCGATTTGTCAGGTTTAAACTTCCGCTCAGTAACAGCGCGGGGGGCGGGGACCTTGCATCGCCCTTGCAGGTTTGTAGTGGCTTGTGACCAGCGACCTCGATTGACACCACGAGCGACGCCAACGGAGGAAAGCCAGTAACCTGTTCGCTGAAATGCTTATTCGTAACGGTAAGCGCTGATGAATGGGCGCGGTATACCGTCAATCGCATGAAAATCAATATCCTGGCCGCTATGATCATGGCTTCGGTGGCCTTGACCGCAACACCACTGTCGCAAGCTAACGTCGCCCGGCTCGTTTCCGGGGTTGATGAAGGGAGCTCTGGTTCCACGGTCAAAGTTTTCACCGCCCGGACTCATACCGAAGCAATGTCAATTGTGCCATACACTCCATCGTTCAGCGGCGGCGTGCGCGTTGCGGTGGGTGATGTTAATGGGGATGGCGCGCCGGATCTCGTCACCGGCTCCGGCCCGGGCGCCGCGCACGTCAAAGCATTCTCCGGGCGCGACGAGAGTGTGCTGCGAAGCTTCCTGCCTTACAGCGGATTTTCCGGCGGGGTGTTCGTCGCTGCGGGCGACGTTAATGGTGACGGAAGAGATGACATCATCACCGGCGCGGACGCGACTGCGGCGCCGCACGTGAAGGTCTTTGACGGTGCCACCGGGACCGAACTGGCTTCGTTCTTTGCGTATGCGGTCGGGTTTACCGGCGGCGTTCGCGTTGCGGCCGGCGACGTTAATGGCGATGGCCGGGCGGACATTATCACGGGCACCGGCGCCGGTGCCGCACCGCACGTAAAGGTCTTCGATGGAAGCACGGGTGCTGAGATTCGAAGCTTTTTCGCCTTTGCCGCAGCGTTTACGGGTGGGGTGTTTGTAGCCGCGGGAGACATCGATGGCGACGGACTGGCGGACATTATTGTCGGGGCTGGCCCGGGCGGCGGCCCCCACGTCAAAGTGTTCAGCGGGGCGACGACTACCGAGTTGCTTTCGTTCTTTCCATACGCCGCGGGCTTCAGCGGTGGAGTGCGCGTGGCTTCGGGTGATTTGGATGGTGATGGGCGCGCGGAACTGGTCACCGCGCCTGGTGCGGGCGCGTTGCCCGAAGTGCGGGTGTTTGCGGGAAGCACGACCAACGAGACTGCCGGGTTCCTGGCCTACCCCGTTACGGTCACCAACGGAGTTTTTGTCGGTGCGGCTTCACTCAAGCGTCCCCGACTGGAGATCAGCCGAGTTGGCCCGGATGTGCGGTTGCAATGGCCAGTCGCTTGCGTTTGCGAGTTGGAAATCAATGATGCCCCCGGCAATCCGAATGGTTGGAGCGCAACCGAAGTTCGAACCACTGACGACGAACGCACAGCAGGTCTGCTCGTCCCGGCCGTCCAAAAAGTGCGGCTCTATCGCCTGAACTGTGACGACGAGAAGGTGCGCTGACGCGGCGGAGACTGCAGCTTGAATCGCAAAAAGGGGGATGACCAAACATCCGGTTGTTGCTAACGTCCGGCGGGTGGAATGGACGTTCGCCTGGTGTGCTCGGCGCATGGATGCGGGTCAACACGAGCATCGGCGTGGAGCAAAACTGATCGGTGCTTTGGTAAATCACTTTCAAGTTAGCGCTGTCATTGACGCGTGTGGAGGTTGCTACGCGTGACGGCTCATGACGTGTCGTTGATCGCCACCGTTGCGGTGGGCTTCGCGCTCGCTTTCCCCTTTGGTTTCATTGCTCATCGTTTTCGCTTGCCACCACTGGTCGGTTATTTGATGGCGGGCGTGGTCATGGGCCGGTTTCTGCCCGGGTTCGCCGCGGACACGGAATTGACCGGACAACTGGCCGAGATCGGCGTGATGTTGCTGATGTTCGGCGTGGGGTTGCATTTCTCAACGAGGGATCTGTTGGCGGTGCGGCGCATCGCGATTCCGGGGGCGGTCGCGCAAATCATCATTGCCACGGGCATCGGCACGGGGGTGGCGCTGTATTGGGGTTGGAGTCTGGGGGCAGGTCTGGTTTTGGGGTTGAGCCTTTCGGTGGCGAGTACGGTGGTGCTCTTGAAGGCCCTCGAAGAACGGAACGGGGTCACCACTCCCAACGGGCGCATCGCTGTCGGCTGGCTGGTGGTGGAGGATCTCGTGATGGTTTTAATGTTGGTGCTGTTGCCGGCGATGGCCGAAGTGCTCGGAGGGCGCGGGCATACTTCTCATTTGATTACCCCGGACTTCGGTTTGTGGGTCACCCTTGGGCTCACTTTGTTGAAGGTGAGTTTGTTTGTTGCGCTGGCCCTCGGTATTGGCCCGCGGGTTTTGCCGTGGATGTTGCGTGAAGTGGCCCGGACCGGCTCGCGCGAGTTATTTACGTTATCGGTGCTGGCGGCCGCGCTGGGGATTGCGTTTGCCTCGGCCAAGTTATTCGGGGTTTCGTACGCCTTGGGTGCGTTCTTCGCGGGGGTGGTGCTGAGCGAATCGGATCTGAGTCATAAAGCGGCGGCCAATTCACTACCCCTTCAGGATGCGTTCGCGGTGTTGTTCTTTGTTTCGGTGGGGATGCTGTTTGATCCATCCGTTATAGTTCACCAACCACTCATGGTGGCGGCGGTGTTGATCATCATTCTGGTGGGGAAATCCGTCGCTGCGCTCGGGATCGTATTAGCGTTGGGCTATCCGTTGAGCACGGCGTTGACGGTATCGGCGGCGCTGGCGCAGATCGGCGAGTTTTCCTTCATTCTCGCCGGACTTGGCGTTACGTATCAGTTATTGCCGGTTGAGGGAGTCAGTTTGATTCTGGCGGGAGCGTTGTTATCCATCAGCCTCAATCCCCTGGTTTTCGCCGGGGCGGACCTCATGACCGAGTGGAGTCGGCGGGTGGCCTGGCTGCGATCTGGCGAGGAAAAGCGCGCGGCGCACTTCGGTCGGCTTCAGGCCGAACTCGATGCGGCGCGCGAATCAGCCGCAGCCAGGGCTGCGGCTCACAAAAGTTACAGCCCCGAAGAACTCGCCGAACGTTTCCCTCTGTTTGCGGGACTCACCACGGAACAACGCGAGACGGTGGCGCTACACTTTCAACCGCGCTCGGCTCAACCGGGCGAGCGCCTCATTCGCGTGGGTGACAAAGCGGACCTGGTTTATTTCATTTCGAGCGGGCAAGTGGAAGTTGAGGTCAACGGTTACAAGATTAAAATGGGTCCGGGAGAATTTTTTGGGGAAGTGGCTCTGTTGAGTGGTCAACCCCGGACGGCAGACGTTGTGGCTCTGGATTTCTGTAAATTGCTTACCTTGAGCCGGCGCGACTTTCGCGAATTGCTTCGGCGCTATCCGGGGATGCGTAGCTCCATTGATGTGATCGCGAAAGAACGTGCTCAAGCCAATCGCGAGTTCCGGGAACGTCCCCGGGGCGGAATTGAGCAGGTCGACCCGGCCGAGAAGTGATGATGGGGCAAACGCGGTTTGCTCGAAGTTCCATCCTTCACCAAGCAAAGGATTGTCCATGCAATTCTTCGCGCTTTGCGTGATTGCCGACAATAAAATGTCCGGTCGCTTCGTCGGATGGGACATTCACTCTGAACCATGAATACGCTTCTTATCTCTCGGACCACCCCGCTCCATTGGTTTGCGGCCGGCTGCGCGTTGCTGATTTCAGTTGGCGACATGTCCGGCCAAACCAGTTCCGCACCGGTCGCGACGGCTGCGCCCGCAGCCACGAATTGGACCGCGGCACAGGACCATCGAAACATGATGGAGCAACTGGGAATTACCAGATTGCGCCCGGGAAGAAACGGCAATCCTAATGCCACCAACAATCCGGCGAATTACGATCCGGAAAAGGCGAACCCCTTTCCTGACTGGCCTGAGGTGCTCACGTTGAAAAACGGGCAAAAGGTCACGACCGCCGAGCAGTGGTGGAAGCAGCGTCGCCCGGAAATTGTTGAAGACTTCGAGCGGGAGGTCATTGGCCGCGTGCCCAAAGATGTTCCCCAAGTGACGTGGACAATTACGACCCAGGCTACTGACCGGGTGGTGGGCAAGCTGCCCGTGGTGGCGAAGCAACTCGTCGGGCACGTGGACAACTCGGCCTGCCCCAGTATCAAGGTGGACATTCAGATGACGTTGGTAACTCCGAAGGACGCCAAAGGACCAGTGCCCGTGTTGATGATGTTTGGTGGATTTGGTGGCGGCGGTTTTCCGCGGCGACCGGGCGAGCCCGCGCCGACGAATCGCTTCGGCGCCTTTGGCGGAGGCAACTTTGCGGATCCACCTTCGACTGAGCAGTTGATTGCGGCCGGTTGGGGTTACGCCACAATTGTTCCCAACAGTATTCAAGCCGACAATGGCGCCGGACTGACGAAGGGAATCATTGGCCTGTGCAACAAAGGTCAACCACGCAAGCCGGACGATTGGGGTTCGTTGCGAGCGTGGGCGTGGGGCGCCGCGCGCGGGCTGGATTATCTCGAAACCGATTCCACGGTAGATGCAAAGAAGGTCGGCATCGAAGGGGTTTCGCGTTACGGCAAAGCCGCGTTGGTGACCATGGCATTTGAGCCGCGGTTTGCGGTAGTGCTGGTCGGCTCATCGGGTGAAGGCGGGGCGAAGCCGCATCGCCGTGATTTTGGTGAAGCGGTGGAAAACCTTACGGGCTCGGGCGAATACCATTGGATGGCCGGAAACTTTTTGAAGTACGGCGCGGCGGAATCCAGGTTCGGAAACAAGAATGCGGGAGATATTCCGGTGGATTCGCATCAACTGATCGCGCTATGCGCGCCACGACCGACCTTTATCAGTTACGGCATTCCGGAGAAGGGCGACGCCAACTGGCTCGATCAGCAGGGCAGCTACATGGCGACGGTTGCCGCGGGAGCGGTCTTTCGTTTGCTGGGCGCGAAGGATCTTGGTGACACGAGCGATTATCGCACTGCCAAAATGCCGCCGGTGAACACCGGTTTGCTCGAGGGGGAACTCGCGTGGCGTCAACACGACGGCGGGCACGAAGACCGTTCCAACATGAAATACTTCATCGCCTGGGCGAACCGGATGCTCAAGCACACCCCGCCTGTGGCTGCGGCAACGAAGTGATTTGATGTAAGCGAGTCACCGTTTCTCCGGCACCCACGCCACGATTCGTAACGGGCCGCCGCTGCCATCCTTGATCTTCATGGGAAGCGCGACGACGTAAGCGCCCGTGGCCGGAAGCTGGTCGAGCGCCGCGACATTCTCGAATGCCGGGATATTTTTCCCGGCGAGAATGCGATGGGTTTCGAACAAAGTGGATTGGCCATAGTCAATGCTCGCAGTGTCCAGGCCCACCGCTTTGATGGCGCGCTCCTTCACCAGCCAGCCCGCCGCATCCGGGTGCAATCCGGGAAAATGCAGTTTTGCGACGGCACTCGCGCCGCGCTCTTCCGTGCCGAGATACCTTTTGGCGTTGGGCCAGTAGCTGGAGTAGCCAGTGTTGAGAAGCAGAATCGCATCTTTGGGAATCTGTCCGTGTTTGGTTTCCCACGATTTCAAATCGTCGGCAGTAATCTGGTAGTCCGGATTCTTTTGCGCTTTTGCGGAGACATCCACAACCACGGCCGCGCCGGTGAGTCGGTCAACGGTGAGTTGATCCAGCGTCTTGCCGCCTTCCGCAAAGTGGATCGGAGAATCAATGTGCGTGCCGCCGTGTTCGGAAGCGGCGTAACGATTCGCCGCGTAGAAATAACCCTTGTCCGTGTGCGAATGGAATTCTACTTCCAATGCGAACGGTTTTGCCGTTGGCCAGTAGAGCGTGTTCGTGGAGAAGTCGTGCGTGAGGTCGATCCACCTGCCGCCTGAGAACGGAGCGTCGGCGGCGAGCGCACCGTTGGTGACGGCAAGCATCAGCGACAAACACAGGCTACATTCCAGGCGGGGATTCTTCATGGCAGGATTGTATTCAAGCCGGTTTCGAGAAACAACGCGGACCGAGTACCCGGAATCAATCGTCCTCGTCGTCCTCGTCTCGATGAAGACGGCTGGGGTGTTGACCCTATTGTCGTCACTCGAAGTCAACGTAAAGTCTGTCGCGTGAAAACAACCGCCGCTTTCGGCTTGTCTTGCGTTCTACTCATTCCCTCCCACGTTTATCCGGATGACTTCCATCCCAATGGAAACAATGGCAAAGGCCCGCACGGAAGCTTTGAATCGGTGGCGCGAAACGCCGTGAGCATGCTCACGGAGGGTCGCAAAATTTTCCGCTTCGACACGTTTGGCGATGAAGCGTTTTGGGGCGATCAATTGCAACTGCACCGCGCGATCAAAGGCACCAACTTCGGCGGTGTCGGCCCGGGCATCAGTCCAAGAACCGCCTTGGAACTCGGGTTAAAAGTGGACGGCGACGCCTTACCGCAGCAACTGATCCAACGAATCAAACGCGGCGACGTCGACCTGGATGATCCGGCAGTGACATTGCAATTGCTGAAGTTGAATGCCGTGGTGGGCGTTAAAGGATTCTTCAATCGCAATGGCTCCCTCCAGTCGGTGGGCCTCACCTGCGCCGTCTGTCACTCAACCGTTAACAACAATGTGACTTTTGGGATTGGCGATCGGCTCGACGGCTTTGCGAATCGGGATCTCAACAGCGGTGCCATTATTGCAGCCGCACCGAACCTGACGCCCCTTACCAGCTTGTTGAGCATTGTTTATCCGGGAATCACGGACGACCAAGTGCGAGGCGTGTTGAGCACCTGGGGGCCGGGCAAGTTCGACGCGGAGTTGTTGCTCGATGGAAAGGCGTTCAACCCGCAACAAGTCACGGGTGGCATCGTCACGGGCACCAACGTTTCTGGCGCGACGCTGATTCCCAACGCGTTTGGGCTCGCCGGTTTCAATCTCCATACGTGGACGGGTGGCTGGGGCACGGTGAGTTACTGGAATGCCTTCGTGGCCGTCCTGGAGTTGCGAGGCATCGGCACGTTCTTCGACGAACGATTGGACAACACCAACAAATACCCCATCGCAGCCACGGCGAGGTTCGGGCACATCTCGGTTCCGCCTGATGAAGACCAGGTGACGTCGAAGTTGCCGGCGCTGCACTACTATCAGCTTTCGCTTCCGGCTCCCGACCCCAGAGCGGGAGTGGACTACAACGCGGCGGCGGCAAAACGCGGGCGCGATTTGTTCGTGGGCAAAGCGGATTGTAATTCGTGTCATCGTCAACCGCTTTTAACGGAACCAGGCTGGAACGATCACACCCCCGCGCAGATGAAGATTGACAGCTTTCAGGCTGACCGTTCGCCGGGTGAAACCTACAAGACCATGAATCTGGCCGGCCTCTTTATCCGCGAGCGCGGTTTGTTTATGAACCCGGAGAACAAAGGCCGCTTCTATCATGATGGGCGCTTCCAGACCTTGCGCGACGTCGTCGCCAGCTACAATTCCCGCTTCGGCCTCGGCCTGAACGACTCGGAAGAAAACGATCTGGTCGAATACTTGAAATCCCTCTAGCAGGCTTTTGAAAAACGGGTGGCTTCTGATCCCCCCCTATGGGGTGGACGGTCGTTTTGATTGCCAAGCTAAGAGCAGAGCTGGGCTTTGAAATCTTCCGTTCGCGAATTGCTTTTGCTGGTTTAGCCGTTTTTGAAGACACCGTGCTCCTACCCTCACCGGGGCGCTGCCAGTGTCTGCGCTCGTCATGACCCGGCCTGGCTCCCTCGCCAGCACGACAGAATCAGGTTGAAATCAAACAAACCAGTTCCGGTTGGCTCTTTGATGGCCACGCAGGTTCCCCTGACACACCAAACAACACGTTCAAGGGCTAGTCCAAACCTCGATCCCACAGCTCATCTTCATCCAGCCCGAGGTAATGGCCGAGTTCGTGCAGAAAGGTGGTGTGCACTTCGTCACGGAAAATCTCTTCATTCGCTTCAGCAAAGTCCCAGATGTTGTCCAGAAACAGAATAATCTGCGGCGGCAATGGACAAGCGCAGTGCTCCTCGTCGGCGAAGGCAGGACCGCTGAACACGCCCAAGGTGTCCGGCTCGATACCTTCCTTCACCAACGCAGCGTTCGGCACGTGCTCAAAGGTGACCGGAAGTGCGCCGGCTTTCTCGCGCAACGGTGCCGGCAAAGCCGCCAAGGTCGCGTCCACCTCGGTGGCCGCCAGCTTCTTCAAATGTTCCCAGGATGGCTGCATTTTGTTCTACCGCGGGCCGTTAGCGAATTTCTGCTTTGAACGCCGAATCCACGTCCCTTACCTTGACTGCATGAAACATGCGGGTAAAGCACAAGCCGCGGCGCTGCGAATCATTTTTTTCTCGCTCGGCGCGGTGCTGCTCCTGTTGCTGGTCGCGTTTCTGGCGCAAAAAATTGGCGGTTTCATCGTCGGCCTCAGCTCGACCCTGGGGGTGTTGTGGGTCTTGTTTGCGATTTTCACCTTCAACTTTTTCCGCGATCCTGAAGCTCGTGTGCCCGCAGGGAAAAACCTCGTACTCGCTCCCGCCCACGGCACCGTGGACCTTATTGATGAGACTGAAGAGACCGAGTTCATGGGCGGCAAGTGCAAGCGGGTTTCCATTTTTCTGAACGTCTTTGATGTGCATGTGCAGAAGGCGCCTCTGACCGGTCAACTGGTTTATCACAAGCATCGGGAGGGACAGTATCTCAGCGCGACTCGCAGTGATTGCGGGACGTTTAATGAAAATGTTCTGCTCGGGTTCATTCCGACGGACGCGCCGAATGAGAAGCTGGGGGTGCGGTTGATCGCCGGTCTCATCGCGCGACGCATCATCGTCTGGGCCGCGGCAGGTGAGTCGGTGGTGGCCGGTGAGCGGATCAGCCTGGTGCAGTTCGGTTCGCGTGCCGATGTGTATTTTCCGCTCACCGCACAAATCAAGTGCCGGCTTGGAGACAAGATGGTCGGTGGGGAGACGGTGCTGGCCACCTGGAGTTGACCGCTATGGCAGAAAATCAAACCACACCCAACGGCGACGCGACCGAGCCGAAGCTGAAGATTTATTTTCTGCCGAACCTCCTCACCGCCGGAAACCTGTTTTGTGGTTTTGTGGCTTTGACAAAAATTGTTGAGGCTGACCTTTCCACCGGCGACTTCAGCGAAATCAAACTCGCCCTCGGCTTTATTCTGTTGGCCTGCATTTTTGATTTGTTCGACGGACGGGTCGCCCGCATGGGCGGCGTGGAGAGTCCATTCGGACGCGAATTTGATTCTCTGGCCGACCTCGTTTCATTCGGGGTAGCGCCGGCCTTCCTCGTTCACCGCGTCGTGCTGGTGGATGTATTCAGCAATCATCCGCAGGTGGGCTGGTTCATTGCCTCGATGTATTTGCTGTGCGGGGCATTTCGGCTGGCCCGATTCAACTGCATCGCCGCGATGTCCTCGGGAGGCGGAGGGAAAGAGTTCCTGGGGTTCCCGATTCCATCGGCCGCCGGGCTGGTGGGTTCGGTCACACTGCTGATCATTCACCTGAACGAGAAGGATCGCAGCCTGGGCTATTGGAAATATGTGCCGGCAGTGGTGTTGGTGTTTTTATCCGCGATGATGGTGAGTACGGTGCGCTATCCGAGTTTCAAGACGCTCGGCCTGCGTTCGACCAGCACCTTTGCCAAAGCCATCGTGGCCGCCGCATTTTTGGGCAGCCTGCTCGTTCTGCGGGAGAAAGTGCTCTTCTACGTGTTGCCCTTGTTCTTCACGGCTTACCTGGTTTACGGGTTCGTGCGCCCGCGCATTTCCCGTCAGATGCGTCAGGAGATCGAGGAATATGAGGACGAGCCGACGCGGCCCGATTGAGCGCGCATGCCGGAACTTCCACCTATTCTGCTCGCAGGGCTGACCGGGTTTATCAGCGGATTCCTGCTGTGCATTCCCGTCGGCCCCATCAACCTGACGATCATCAACGAAGGGGCTCGACGCGGCTTTGGCTGGGCGGCGCTCATTGGATTAGGCGCGTCCGTAATGGAAGTGATCTATTGCACGATTGCGTTTACCAGTTTCTCGACTTTCTTCACGGCGAACAAATTCCTGAAAGCGGGAATGGAGGTCTTCAGCTTCGCGTTCATGCTGTTCCTCGGCATCAAGTTCCTCATGGCTAAAACGGTGGCGGCTCCCATCCACATCAGCCGGGTGGCCGACCGGATTGAAGACCGCATCGAAGAAAAGCTACACCCTCATTCAGCTTTCTTCACCGGACTGGTGCGGGTGATGGCTAATCCCGGCGTGCTCCTGTGCTGGATTTTTCTGGCCGTCTATTTCATCGCGCGGGACTGGGTGCAGGCGGACTGGCCCAGCAAATTCGCCTGCGTTGGCGGCGTGGCGGCGAGCACTGTGATCTGGTTTGTGGGGCTGAGCTGGGGTGTCTCGCGCGGGCACGGCAAGTTCAGTGAAAAGACCCTATTGCGCATGGAGCATTTCTCCGGCTTGTGTTTGATCGGGATGGCGTTAATTCATGGGGTGCGCATTGCCTACCAACTTGCCAAACACAAGATGTGACCGGAAGCTGCTGCCATGGAGACGGTCAAACCAGACAACAATCTCGTGTGCGACGAATGCGGTCGCTACGGCGCCGTGGATTTCGGCGAGCGGAAACTTTGCCTTGATTGCTACGAAAGCTGCGGCTCATGCTGTCCGGAATTCGGCCGGGAAGAGGACGAAGCCGAGGAACCTACAAAGGATTGAACCATGAAAAAGGCGATGGGCGTCGTCTGTGTGGTGGCGGGTGTGTTCCTGATTGTTTGGGGCTACAACCTTTCACAATCCATTGGCGGGCAATTCCAGCAAATCTTCACCGGCTCACCCGGCGACAAGTCGATGTGGCTTTACCTGAGCGGACTGGTGCTGTGCGCGGCGGGAATGTATCAAATCTATTTCGGGAAGAAGTGATCGGCGTCGGAGTGCGCCCCGTCCTCGGGCGCAGCTATGTGACCCAACGAAACGCCTGAAAAACCTGCAACGCCTCTTGGCTTGGTGGTTGTCGCTGTGACGGGCGGCCATACTCCGCCTGCTCTAAATCTGCTCGGATTCAGTCGTCACGGGTTGTCCACCTTCACCTTTGAGCGCTGCGATTACAGCGTGCCATGCGAGGATGGCGCACTTAACCCGTGCGGGGTACTTGTGAACTCCCGCGAAGACCGCGAGCTTGCCCACGTCGCCGTTCACTTTGCCCGTCGTTACCATGTCATGAACCTGAGTGAACATTGATTCCACATCCGCCTTGGACTTGCCTTTGGCGAACTCGGTGAGCAAAGAAGCCGACGCTTTCGAAATACAGCAACCCGAACCAACAAAGCTGGCGTCGTTAATCCTGTCCCCTTCCACCGCGAGGAACAGCTTGAGCTGATCGCCACAAAGCGGGTTGTGTCCCTGCGCGGAACACGAAGCCTGCGGCATTTCGTGGAAGTTCCGTGGCTTCTTGCAGTGGTCGAGAATGACCTGCTGATACAGGTCGTTCAGGTCGTCGAACATGCCAGTAATCTAGCGGCACTTGCCGGTGACGTCACGCCGAAGCTTTCCGGGCTGAAATGGAAGGTTAGGCGTGTCTTTTTTGCCGAGACCCGTTAGACAAAGCGCGTGACGGGAATCCTCCTCATTCGCGATCTCGCGCTGGTTCTGATAACCGCCGGGGCTGCGGCCTGGTTGTGTCATCGGCTGGGACTTTCCGCCATCGTGGGTTACCTCGTCGCTGGCGTCATCATCGGGCCGCACCCCATCATTGGCGCGCATACCCCGGCTAACGCTCTGGTAGCCGATATGGACCGCGTGCAGACCCTCGCACAAGTGGGGCTGGTCTATCTGGTTTTCTCCATCGGCCTGAATCTCAGCATCAGCCGCTTGAAACGCCTTGGCCTCTCGGTCATTGCTGCAACTGCCGTCAGCGCCGTCATCGTCTTGATCGGTGGTCGCCTTTTTGGCTGGAGTCTCGGTTGGAGCGTCAAGGCCAGCCTGTTCCTGGCGGCAATGCTGATGGTGTCCAGCTCCGCCATCATCAGCAAGGTGCTTGATGAACTGAACCTCACGCACGAGCGACCCGGACAATTGGCGCTGGCCGTGTCCGTGCTCGAAGACGTCATCGCCGTTGCCATGCTGACGCTCCTGACGTCGTTGGTTCAATTCGCGGGTGCTAAATCATCCGCGCTCGTGCCCGCCTTCGGAGGCCTTGCCGCCTTCGTTGTGTTCATTGCTCTGCTCTCCTTGCTGATTCTCCCCAAACTGCTCGCGCGACTGAGCCGAACCGGGCTCCCGGAAATCAGAACCTTAATCGTGGGTGGCGTGTTGCTTTCCCTCGCGTGGATTGCAGTTCAGGTCGGTTATTCGCTGGCGCTGGGTGCATTCATCTTTGGCGCCATCATTGGCAGCACGCGCTACAAGGATGACATCGAACAAATCTTCCGGGGTCTGGACCAAACCTTCGGCGCGGTGTTCTTTGTCGCGATGGGAATGTTAGCGGACGTTCGCGTGCTCATTCAGGCCTGGCCGATGGTGTTTGCTGTGGCTGGCGCAGCGCTCCTGTTGCGCCCGCTGGCTTGCACGCTCGGGTTCATGGCCGTGGGCAACAGCAGCCGGGAAGCCATTCGCACCGGACTCTCGGTAACACCACTGGGCGAATTCAGTTTTATCATCGCGCAACTGGGAGTGGAAAGTGGCGTGCTGCCAAAATCCACTTATCCGGTCGCGGTTGGCGCATCGTTGCTCACCTCATTGGCCGCGCCGGTCCTGACGCGGCACGCGGAAGGCATCAGCCATCGGGCAACCCGGCTCACGCCATCATTCATCGGCAAATGGATCGGCTTTTATCACAACTGGCAGTGGCGCTGGCGCAGCCGACAGACCGCGGGCGTCGTCTGGCAACTCACGGGCAAGCGGCTGCTGCACGTTGCGATCTACATGCTTTGCGTCTCGGCCATGCTGCTTTTTGCCACGCCGATTTACTTTAAGGTCAAAGCCCAGGTGGGCGAAGACTGGCTGTTTCCGCGCGGATTGCCACTGTTGTTCTGGAGTGGATTTGGTTTGTTGCTGCTGGCGCCGCTCATCGCGATCTGGCGAAACATCTCCGCGGTCTCGGTGATTATTGCCGAGGCGGCCACCACCGGAGCCCGCCGACAGCCGCGCTTGCGGCCGTTGCTGGAAACTGCCTTGCGCGTCGTCGCCTTGGTGGCGCTCGTCGCATGGCTGGTCGCTTTGCTGCCCACGGGTTTCTCACTGCTGGGCGCGGCGGGAATTGTTCTGCTGGTTCTGGTCGCGGTGGCAGCATTGTTCTGGCGACGCCTCGTGCGATTGCACAGCCGCCTGGAAATTGAGTTGCTCGAAGAACTCAAGCGCGCCAGCCACAACATCGTTACTTCCGCCTGGTCCGACGCGTTGCCACAGCATACGGCCGACTGGAATCTCGACATCGACGAAGTGACATTGCCCAGCGACTCAGCTCATGCCGGCAAAACCCTCGGTCAACTGGCCGTGCGACAAAACTATAGCTGCTCGGTCATCGGCATCGATCGGCAAGGTTATGGCATCGTGAATCCGCGCGCCGACACGGTGCTGTATCCGCAGGACAAATTGCTGCTCCTGGGAAGTCCCGAACAACTCGTTCACGCCGCGCGCGAACTCGGGGCGGTGGCCGGCGCGGTGACCATCACGGACTTTGATGAATTGACCATGGAAACGCTGGAAGTTCCGGAGAACAGTTCACTGGCGGGAAAGCCTTTAATCCAACTGGACTTGATTCGGAAGACCGGCGTGCAAATTGGCGGTATTTGCCGGGGAAACGACACCAATCTTTCCCCGAGCGGCAGCGATCAGCTTCAACCGGGCGATGCTCTGTTGGTGCTCGGCACCCACGTGCAGATCAAAGGATTCGCCAAACTGCTGGCAACGCCAATTGAATCGCCCAAATCTCCGCCAGCCGAGAAAAATTGAAAGGGCCGGAGTTGCCTCCGGCCCTCTCGACCTTCAATTCATCAAGCGCAATCAGAACACGGGGTCGCTGCCATCCAGCATCTTCACCTTGTTGTGCTTGAAGTATTCTTTCTTCAGCAGCGCCATCGTCTTATCGCGTTGGTCATAAAGCCGCTTCAGTTTGCGCGGCTTGTGCTTGGCCAATGCGTAATGCGTGAGCAGCGGCATCGCGATCGTCGTGTCCGTGTAGCAAACCACCGCGTCCGGCAACTTGGTTGGGTCAACCTTGCCCCAACTGACCGCTTCGCCGGGCGTCGCGCCGGAGAGACCGCCCGTGTCGGGCCGCGCGTCGGTAACCTGGATGAAATAATCCTGACCCACTTCGTTGATGCGAAGCACTTCCTGAATCTGCGGCTCGGTCTGGAGCATGAAATTTTTCGGACTGCCACCACCCCAGAGCAACACGCCCGTCTTGCCGCCCGCGCGCTTGGCCGCGAGCACGAACGACGTGGTTTCGTTCACGTCGATGGAGGGATTCACGCGCAGTTTATTGCCCCGCAACTCCACGCCGGCGAAGTTCATGCCGATGGTCGAGTCGCCCGGCGAACTGGTGTAGCACGGCACGCCCGCGCGATACGCGGCAGCGAGCACGGAAACGTCCTTGAGCTTGTGCTTGCGTTCCCATTCGGCGCAATACTTGCCGAGTTTGTAATGCAATTCCGCCGTGCCCATCTCCTTTTGGAACTCCGGCTTGATGAGCATATCCCGGAGCAATTCGTCCGTCGCCATCAAACCGTCGGAGTAAGGAATCACGACGTCGTAGATGCGGACCAAATCGTTATTGCGCAAATCCACATCATCAAAGCGGAAGCTGCCGGAGTGCACCGGATAGTTCAGCGCGAAATGCATGTCGTGATACAGATTCGCTCCCGTGGACACGATCCAATCCACAAATCCAGCCTTGATGAGCGGAATGACGCTGGAACAACCGAGACCCGCCGGAGTGAGCGCTCCCGTGAGCGTCATACCGATGGTCACATCCTTCGCGAGCATCTTGTCCGTGAACAACTGGCAGGCTTCCTTCAAGCGCGCCGAGTTGTAGGCGAGAAAACATTCATCAATGATGTAGGTGAGCTTTTCCTTGCCGTTGAGATTCTTGGGTTGGATGCGCTTGCCCGCCATGTATTTCTTTTTATGCGGGCAATGCTGTTCCTTCAGCCACGCGGGCATGTCGGCGACTTCTTCACGATTCGGAATATTAGCGCGTTCGGTTCTGGCCATAATATTGTTCAGTTGAAATTAAAGCGACGCACACGATACGAAGCTAGGCGCGGATGCCAATAAATTATTTTGCCCGCGACGAGATGCGACGCACCTCAAATTTGAATTTGATACAAAAGAAAATCGCGTTAGAGCGCGGCTTCTCCATAATTGCTTATGTGATCTATTTAGACCACAACGCCACGACGCCCCTGCTGCCGGAAGTGTTTGAGGAAATGAAGCCTTACTTCACCGGGCGATGGGGCAATCCGTCGAGCTCGTATCGATTTGGGTCCGAGTTGAGGGGCGTGGTTGAAGCGGCGCGCGGGCAGGTTGCGGAGCTCATTGGCTCACAGATAAATGAGGTCGTGTTCACAGGCAACGCGACTGAAGCCAATAACACTGCAATCCACGCCGCACTGAAAGCCAACCCGCAAAAGCGACATATTATAACGTCACGGGTCGAGCATTCGTCGGTACTAAACTACTGTCTGGCACTGGAGAAAGAAGGCTTCCGGGTTACCTATCTCTCCGTCGATCGAAATGGTTTACTCGACCTCACCGCAGTTGCGTCGCTCATGTGGGTTAACAATGAAACTGGCGTGCTGTTTCCAATATTAGACATTGGGAGGATTTGCAGGGCGCGGGGGGTTCTTTTCCATTGCGACGCAGTTCAAGCGGTCGGAAAGTTGCCAATTAATGTGTCTAAGCTTCCAATTGACTACTTGTCTCTGACTGGACACAAACTCGGCGCACCGAAGGGTGTGGGCAGTCTATACGTTTACCGCAGGGCTCCGCTAAGCCCTCTACTACACGGAGGCCACCAAGAACGCGGACGGCGTGGTGGCACAGAAAACGTCGCGCTCATTGCCGGTCTGGGCAAAGCGGCAGAGATCGCGAGAGACAAAGTCTCAGACTATGAGCGCAGGCTACGTCCAATGCGTGATGCTCTTGAAGAAGAAATATTAGGCGACGTTCCGGAGGCTGAGCTTAACGGTCACAAGGCCCAGCGCATAGCGAATACGACCAATATCTCATTCCGAGGTCTTGATTCTGATGCACTCTTAATGCTCCTCGACCAAGAGGGGATTTGTGCATCATCCGGCTCAGCCTGTTTGGCGGATTCACAGGAAGCGTCACATGTTATTACAGCAATGAAGCCAGAGCTTCGGGGAGAAAGAAATTCACTGCGTTTATCTTTAGGATTGGAGCAGAACCCCAGTTCCATCCAAGAGGCAGCAAGGATTATTAAGGCGACCGTTATCGGGTTGCGCTCGTTGTGACACTAAAGATTGTTTGGATG
>DASUGI010000160.1:0-20955 GCA_036274115.1 Verrucomicrobiia bacterium | reverse complement strand
TGCTCAAGTTCGTTAGGACGCAGGCCAAAACGACACCTGTCAGGCTCAAGATCCGTTTCATCATTTTCCTTTTTGGTTGGTTCAACCGGAGAATCCTCTCCGATGGTTGACATTCAGCCAAAGGCATGCCACCGGAGGATTTTCCCTGAAGAAACGGCTGTTCGACGTGCACCCGATACAATGTTGTCCCGCGATTTCCAAAAATGTGCCACGAAAGCGAGACGCTACCGTTCTGGAAATAAACACGAGCCAAACCAGGCCCAATCATCTCACAGGTAAATTTTTCTGTTTTCCCATGTGCTCTTGCCGCAAACATAGTCAGATGCCAGCGACCGAAACGTTGTTGCAACTCACCCATGTGACCAAGCGCTACGCTACCGGCGCCAACGGTGTCGCCGTGCTAAGCGGCGTCTCCCTGAATGTGGCTCGGGGCGAGACCCTCGCCATCGTTGGGCCGTCCGGCTCCGGCAAAAGCACCTTGCTGCAAATCGTGGGCACGTTGGATCGGCCCAGCGAAGGCGAGGTGATGCTGGGCGGCAAAAACCTGGCGAGGCTCAACGATCAACAACTGGCTGAAGTGCGTAACCGGCAAATCGGTTTCGTTTTCCAGGCACACTATCTCCTGCCGCAATGCACCGTGATCGAAAATGTCCTTGTGCCGACATTGGCCTGTAGCCGCCGCCGTGAGGAGGCTCAATCTGAAAAATCGGAAATAGGAAATCAGAAATCAGAAATTCCCACCGCCCGCGCCGCGCGCCTGCTCAAAAGAGTCGGCCTCGCTGAGCGGTTGCACCATCGCCCCGGACAGCTCAGCGGTGGCGAGCGCCAACGCGTCGCGGTGGTGCGCGCGCTCATTAATCAACCGCAATTGCTCCTCGCCGACGAACCCACCGGCGCGCTCGACCACGCTTCCGCAACGGCGCTCGGCCAATTACTCGTCGAGTTGAATCGCGAGGAAGGCGTGACGTTGATCGTCGTAACCCACGCGATGGAACTGGCGCAGCGCATGGGAAAAGTGATGCGGTTGGAAAACGGGAAGCTGCAATGAAAATCCGAAAGCTGAAGCTCGAAATCCGACAGAAGGCCGAAGCCCGAAATCCGAAACGTCGGCTTCGGGAGATTCGGAGTTCGGATTTCTTTCGGGCTTCGACATTCGGAAATTCGGACCTGTCATGACCTTTCGCACGCTCATCCGTCGCAGCCTGCGTTTCCACTGGCGCTCGCACCTGGGCGTGGTGTTGGGAGCCGCCATCGGCAGTGCCGCACTCATTGGCGCGCTGGTCGTGGGCGATTCGGTGCGGGGGAGTTTGCGAGAGCAAGCACTGCAGCGGCTTGGTGAAATCGGTTACGCGATGGAAACGCTCGACCGGTCGGTTACGGATGAACTGGCCACTCGCATGAAGCAACCCGTGAGGAGCGGTCCGGGCACGGGCGGTTGGGATAGCGGTTGGGATATTTCGCCCTCGACGTTTGCCCGCTTCGGATTACCGCAACCGCTTCAAGCACTTGTTTTAAGCTCCACGGCTACCCGAGCGGATGGCAAAGCGCGTGCGAATCAAGTTCAACTGATTGGTGCTCCATCTGGAGGAAGCGTCAAAACAGGAGATAACAGTGACGACTGGTTCTTCCATTACTTCGGATTTGGGATTGAGTCACACATTAGCGAGAGAAGCATTTGGGTGAATGCGTCCTTGGCAGAAAAACTGGACTTGCGGGTTGGCGACGAAGTGCTCTTCAGAATCCAAAAAGGTGAAGCCCTGTCCGGCGAGGTGGCGATCTCGTCGCGAGACAGTCAGTTGAACTCATTGAGGCTGCGCGTGGAGAAAATTCTTTCCTCCTCAGCGCGCCGGGGATCACCGCCATCGCTTGCTGACTTTGATTTGAAAGGGGGCAGTCAAACGAGCCTTAACGCGTTCGTGAACCGGTCCGAACTTCAGGACGCTGCCGAGATGAATGGCCGCGTTAACTTGCTGCTTCAAACACCTCTCTACGAATCCAGCCGCGAGGTTCATCATTCCATTGAAAACCTCAGGAATAATCAGAAGCTCCCGGCCTGGATAAGGAACTTGCTCGATAAGTTTGTTGCCACTCGTGAAGCGGCACCCACTGTTGCCCTCTCCAAGTTAAGCGAAATGCTTCAAGCACAAATGCGGCTGGCGGACCTGGAATCGGACCTTCGAACAAGTCAACTGGCTGGCACGATTGATTTGGTTTCTCACCGAGTGTTCTTGGATGACCCCATTGTCCGCTCAGCTTCGGCGGAAGTCCCGAACGCTCAGCCGCTACTCACTTATCTTGCGACACTGCTTTGCGCCGGGACCAACGCCACGCCTTACTCAATGGTTACGGCCGCTGGAGCGCCGTGGACCCCAACGGATTTGAAAGATGACGAAATCGTCATCAGCCAGTGGCTCGCGGACGATTTGCACGTAAAGTCCGGCGACGAGCTCGCAATGAGTTATTTCCTGCCCGAATCCGGCGCGAAGTTGGAAGAGGCCACGAACACCTTTCGCGTTCACAGCATCGTGCCCAAGGAAATGCCATGGGCCGATCGCACGCTCATGCCGGATTTTCCGGGCATCGAGAAAGCCGAGAGCACCAGCGAATGGGACGCCGGCTTCCCGCTGACTTACAAGGTCCGCCCCAAGGATGACGAGTATTGGAGACAGCACCGAGGCACGCCCAAGGCATTCGTCACCCTTGCGGCTGGCCAAAAGATGTGGGGCAACCGCTTTGGCAACCTGACGGCGATCCGCTTTCCGATTCCCACCAATGCGGTAGGGACGAGTTCCACCTCGTCCCAAACTTCTTCCAAAACGAATGGGGACGCGGTGGAACGCGTCCCTACCAGTGTTGCGGAGTATCGCGCCATTCTTGAGAAGAAAATTCTCGCCAATCTCAAGCCGGAGGAACTCGGGCTGCGCTTTGAGCCCGTGCGCGAACAAGCGCTGAAGGCCGCAAAAGAATCCCAGGACTTCGGTGGACTGTTCCTGGGTTTCAGCTTCTTCCTGATCATTGCCGCGCTGTTGTTGATGACGTTGCTGTTTCAACTCGGACTGGAACAGCGTGCCCCCGAGATCGGCACTTTTCTGGCACTCGGCTTTACGCCGAAACAAGTGCGTAACCTCCTGCTTCGCGAAGGTGTGGCGCTTGCGTTTGTCGGCGGAATTCTGGGCACGATGGGCGGGCTGTGGTACGCCAAAGCCATGTTGCACGGGCTCACGACGATCTGGCGCGATGCGGTCGGCGCCTCAACGTTAAGTTTCCATTTCACGGGCCAGACGCTTGCCATTGGCCTGTGTGCCAGTGTCATCGTCAGCGTGGTGACGATCTGGCTGTCATTGCGGAAGTTCGTGAAACGGCCGGCCCGCGAATTGTTGGTCGGAGATATTGGGAACGAAGAAATCAAAGCCCGAGGTCTGAAATCAACAGTCTTTGGCGCGGTCGCATTGTTGTCCGGCCTCAGCCTGGTTGGTTTTGCAGTGGCGAAGGGTGACACCACCAATGCCGGAATTTTCTTTGGCGCCGGCGCATTGGTGCTGGTGGCGGGATTGAGCTTTGGCAGCGGGTGGCTGACCCGACTCGGCGGAGCGCCGAACTCCAGTTCGGTCCGACCCATGCCGCATCTTAAACGAGCCGATCAGGAGATCGGCGCTCCGGTTACGCTATTCTCGCTGGCGCTCCGCGGCGGCGCGCGACGCCGCAAGCGTAGTCTGAGCACAGTGGCAATGCTGGCTTGTGGGAGTTTTCTCATTGTGAGCATCGGTGTGTTCCGGCTGGATGCGAATCGGGATGCGACGAAGAAAACTTCCGGCACGGGCGGCTTTGCATTCATCGGCGAAACGACGATGCCGGTGGTTCAGGATTTAAATTCAGAATCCGGCCGCGAGTTCTTCGCCTTGAATGCGCAAGACTTGAACGGTGTGAGCTTTGTGCCATTCCGCGTGCGCGAAGGCGATGAGGCGAGTTGTTTGAATCTGAATGCTGCGCAGCGGCCACGGTTAGTCGGGGTGAGACCCGAGCTGTTGGATGGACGGTTCAGTTTTGCCAAGGGCGAAGGCTGGCTGGCGTTGAAATCGGAAATCGGAAATCAGAAATCGGAAATCGAAATCCCCGCCATTGGCGATGCCAACTCGATTCAGTGGGCGATGAAGAAGAAAGTCGGCGACACAATTGATTACGTGGACGAACGCGGACAGCCGTTCAAGGTGCGCATCGTCGGCGCGGTAGCCAACTCCATTCTGCAAGGTCAACTCATCATTGACGAAGCTGAGTTCGTGAAGCGCTTCCCCGGCGAGAGTGGTTATCGAACATTTCTGATCGACGCGCCGTCGAACACACTGTCGCGGGTGTCGGCGACCCTCTCGCGGGCGATGGAGGATGTGGGATTGGAACTGACACCCGCCGCGCAACGCCTGGCGCAGTTTAACGCGGTGCAAAATACCTATCTCGGCACATTCCAGGTGCTGGGAGGATTGGGCTTGTTGCTGGGCAGCGTTGGGTTGGGAATCGTGGTGCTGAGGAATGTGTTGGAGCGGCGTGGTGAACTGGCGTTGCTGATGGCGGTGGGCTTTCGAAAGCCACAAGTGCAACAGTTGTTGCTGATGGAGAACGGCGCACTCCTGGTCGCAGGTTTGGCCCTGGGTGTCATTGCCGCAACGGTGGCGGTGCTGCCCGCGTTGTTGTCGCCGGGCGCGCAACTGCCGATGGTTTCATTGGCACTCACGTTAAGCGCCGTATTAATCAACGGCGCGTGTTGGACCTGGGCAGCGACCCGGCTGGCGTTGCGCGGTGATTTGTTGGTCGCGCTACGAAACGAATGAGAGTTCTATGATGAGGCAGCTATTCTGGGCAATCCTGTTTGCCAATTTGTCCGTATCCTTGGCGGCGGCTGAATTGAGGAAGCCGTTCCCCGCGCACTGGGGCACGCCACCCGAAATCCAGACACAAGATTATGTGGAACTGCCGGATGGTTACGGGCACGGCAGTTCAACGCTCAAGCATTGGATTACGGCAAATCTCACCAAAGACAAAACAACCGGTAGCGCCCCTTCACCAACGGTTCTGTATTCTCAGGATTTTGAGAAGCTGTCCGCCGGGCCATTGACGGAGGAATTCATGGTTCTGGGAGGAGAATTCGTCGTCAAGGCGGAGGGCACGAACAAGTTTCTCGAACTGCCCGGCGCACCGCTGGACACCTTCGCCGTTCAGTTTGGTCCGGGAGAGAGGGAAAACGTAGCTGTGCGTGCCCGCGTGTTGGGCACGTCGAAGGGACGACGCACACCGACGTTTGGCGTCGGGCTGGGCGGTGTGAGCGGGTTCAAGCTGCAGGTGGCGCCGGGGAAAAAAGCTTTGGAACTGCTCAAGGACCTGGAGCCAAAGACCAACGTCAGCTTCGATTGGAAATCAGGTGAGTGGGTGCAGCTCCTCCTGCAGATTCGCCAAGTCAAAGAGGGTGAATGGAGAATCGAGGGTAAAGCATGGGCACAAGGTTCGACCGAACCGCAAGACTGGATGATTTCGTTCCATGAAAAGGAAGAGCCCATACCCGGCAAAGCATCCGTGTTGGGCAGCCCATTTTCAGGCACGCCCATATGGTTCGACGACCTCCTGGTGGAGAAAATCGGGAAGTAACTATCCGTGGCTCAGTCGAAGTCGGAGCAACTCATGAAGTAGTGACAGCGGGGGCAACGCAGTTTGCACTTCTCGTTGTGCAGTTCATGACTGCAGCGCGGACACCAGCGCCAGTATTCGCCCTCCACCAGTCCGCACGCGGATGGAGCGGCAGCGGACAGGTCCTGCTGTGGCGGCAACGGTTCGAGATTCACTGCGCCAAGTTAAGGAGGTGGCGGGGAATCTCGCAACTCCGAATCACGGGGAGCTTCCGGGGGAGGATTGCGGCGGTCGCGCCCATCGCGAAAACGACCCTCCGGCGCATCTGGTCGGCGCGCCGGCCGTTTCATCATTTGCTCAAACCGTTCCCGCTGCTCCGGCGTCAACACGGCACGGATTTGTTCACGCGTTTGTTGCAGTTCCTTTCGCAACTCCGGGTCAATGCGCGAACGCAATTCCCGTACGCGCTCCTGTCCTTCCACCATGATCCTGCTTACTCGCTCACGCTGCTCCGGGGTTAGCTGCAATTGCCGGTCGAGCACTTGAATGAACTCGCGGCTTAACAAGCCACCGGGTGGATTGCCTGCATTCGCAGACCGCGGTTCGTTCGGATGTGGAGTTCCTGGATGCCCGAGACCCGGTTGTGCACCAGGCTCGACCATGGCGCGAGGTTGCGCTCGCCAGGGTCGCGGGCCTTGCGCAAAGCGAACCAATGTGGCTCCCGTCACGATCCCAGCCACAAAAATCACCAGCGTGGCACAAACGACCTTCCAGGCATTCACTGGATTTCCTCCAATTGATTGGCGGGCGCCAGCAGTGCCAACTCGAACTGCTGTGAAATATCAGCCTCACTCGTCACCGTTGTCACCGTGGTGGTTTCAGTGGAAGCCATCGTAAAGGAAAGCGCAGTCAACAGGAGTGTCACCGCGACGCAGGGAACAGCCGCCCGCCACAATGCCCGCGCCCATAAGGCGGAGCTATCTGCCGCAGGCTGACTCGAGAGCCGGGATAAAATGCGCTTCTCGAACGCGTACGGCACGCGGTCCTCGGGCGGATTGCTCCGAGCCGCTGCCAGCAGCTTTTTCTGTAAATCTTCCAGGTTCATCGCAGACAAGTGAATCAGACGGTCGGCCGGACACTCCGGTTACAAGTATTTATCCTTCGTCAAACGCGCAAGAATCTTGCGCATCTCGGCCCGGGCGCGAAACGCCCGGACTTTCACCAACGGCACCGACCACCCCGTCAGTTTCGAAATCTCTTTCACGCTACGATCTTCGATTTCCAGGAGCGTAATAATCAGCCGACCTGCCGGTGACATCTCTTCCAAAATACGTCCGACCAGTTGCTTTGCCGCATCCGCTTGCGCGCTCACCGATTCCGGTGCCGCGGCAAATCGCTCCAACCAGTCATCCTCAGGCTCGGAGATTTCCGTGAAGGCAGACTCGCGATTGCGTTGATGCGCGCGCAGAAAATCATAGCAGGTGCGCACGGCCATCCGCATGAGCCAATGTTCAAACGGGGCGTCACCGCGGAAGCTCTCCAGTTTTTGGAACGCCTTGATCCAGATCTCCTGGACAATGTCCTCAACCTCACGCTCCAGGCGGGCGTAACGACGCGCCGTGGCGAAAACGCGCGGAGAGTATTTCTGGATTAACGGCTCGAAGCTCGCGGTATCGCCTTTGACAGCCGCCGCGATCAACTCCGCCTCGGTGCGTTCCATTGGCGGGACTATGCCAGACCCTTTCTCACCGACAACGGCAAAAGCCATTGCGCCCATTAGCGACGATCCGGGTGCGGCGCTAAAACCCATTTACTGCGAGTCAGGTCTCCGCGGACGGCCCGGACCAGCGCCCTCGCGCGGGCGCTGCGGACGCTCGCCCCGGCGTGGCTCACCCGGCTGCATTCGTTCCTGAGGCGCACTCATGATTTGCTCGACCTGCTCGTCGGAAAGAGGTGGTTGCACCTGGGAAAGCGCCTTTGCGCGCAGGACGGTGATTTCGGCCTCGAGTTTGGCGACGGCCAACGCTTTCGCCCTGACATCTTCCTCGTCGAACTTGTCGGCGAGAGAAGCCTTCAAAAGTTCTTTGCGCGCCTCACGCATTTTGTCCTGAATGTCCCGCATGGCCTCGCGTTGGGAGGCCATTATCGAGCGCATGGATTCCCGTTGGTCATCCGTCAGCACCCGCTCCATGAGGGCAAGACCGGGCCCGGGCTGAAAGCGCCCTTCCGGTGGGTTTGGCTGGGCGCGTTGAGCGCGAGGCGGACGCGGGCGGTCCGGATTGTCGGGATTGGGTTGGGCTTGTGCCACGAACCAACCGTTAAGCAGCAAGGCGGAAAGACAAAGGGCGAACCGTCTGGTTTGTTGAGTTTTCATAGGCGTCATCAGTTTGTGACGTGCTTGCAAACACGCCGTTCACTGCTGGTTGACGCCTGGGCCGCCGGATTGGTTACAATCGCAGGCAGAAATCTGAAGCCGCTTAAGCTTAAGTCCGCTTGATTCCCAACGTGCGTTCGAAGGTGGTGGAAAACTTCATCATCGCTTCAGTAATCCGGGCGGGCTGCTCAATCAGCGTATTACTCATTCGCTCCAGAGCCTCGGGCTTGCGTCGCACCAACTCCACCGCCGCCATGATGAGCGACAAGTGATTGTTGATGTCGTGACGCATCGTGGAGAGTTGCTTGTTGAGTTCTTCAATTTCCGCCACGGTCAACGTTGCGGGTTCGAAAGGTGACGACATAGCAGGCGAGCTTGGCGGAGATTAATCTACCGGCGCGGGTTCTTCCTTGAGCACACGGCGAATGGCGCTGATCAATTGTTCGTGCACGATCGGCTTGCGGAAAAAAGCGGCTGCGCCCAGGTCTCGAGCCCGAGATACATACTTCTCCGGGTCGCCGCTGGTGATAATGAAGATCGGGGTGTTGGCGCCCTCTTCCAAACGTCGCAACCATTCCATGATTTGAAAACCGTCCCAGGTTACCGACATGAACTCGGGCGGGAAATTAATGTCGAGCAGAATGACGTCGGGTCGTTGCGTGCGGACCAGATTCACCGCGGAAGGCCCGTCCTTGCCCTTGAAGACCTCGTAGCCGCTGGCCTTGAGCTTGATGGCCAGGGAGGTGACCACGACACTGTCGTCATCAACGATTAAAACTTTCTTCATGGTTGCACTCATTTTCCGTCCCAACGAACGGTGTGTTTTCAAGCAACAATCAAACCATGACAATCCGGCATCAAACCAAACGCCTGTCCCAGAAGCCGTGCATCGCGCAGAAATCACGCGAATTTGATAGCAAGCCCGGCCCGCCGTGCTCAGTATCTGGACGACTTTGTCCAACATGGGGAACGAGTTTTACAGTCCGGGTGAAAATCGCGCCGCGCAGGTGAATCGGCTCTTTGCCACCATTGCCACGCGCTACGATTTGATCAACGACGTCCAAAGCTTTGGTCTGCATCGGTGGTGGAAGAAACAACTCGTCCGCATGGCCAGGGTGCAGTCGAACGAACGTGCGCTCGATCTTTGCTGCGGCACGGGCGACATCGCCTTCTCGCTGGCGACACGGGGCGCTCAGGTCGTCGGAGTGGATTTCAGCGAGCCCATGTTAAAGGTGGCGCAGTCTCGCAGTGGCCAGGCGCAAGCCGCGCCGGACAATCCCAGTTTTATTTGTGGCGATGCGCAAAACACGTCATTCCCGGACGCCAGCTTCGACATTGTTACCGTTGGTTACGGCCTGCGCAATCTGGCGAGCGTGGATCTCGGCTTGCGCGAAATGATCCGGGTGCTGAAGCCCGGCGGACGCGTGCTCATCCTGGATTTCGGCAAACCTGATAACTCCCTGTGGCGCGCCGTTTACTTTGGTTACTTGCGACTCTGCGTGCCGCTCTTTGGTTTGATCTTCTGCGGCAAAGTCAGCGCCTACAGCTATATCCTGGAGTCATTGAAGCACTATCCCGCCCAGCGCGGCGTTGAGGCCAAAATGCGTGAACTGGGTTTGGTCAACGTCCGGGTCGAGAACCCGCTCGCCGGCGCCATGGGTATCAATTACGGTGAAAAGCCCGCGCGCTAGCATCAAAAGCGTTGCCAATCCAAATCTGCATCCGCCAGAATCGCACTGTGAATTTTCGCGAAAAGATCATCGCGTGGGACCAGTTGCCGGAATGGCGCGAGGCACTTCGCAAGCGCGGCCAGAAGCTCGTCGTCACCAATGGCTGCTTCGATTTGCTCCACCTGGGGCATGTCACTTATCTGGAGTCCGCGCGCAACCATGGTGACGCCTTGCTCATCGGCTTGAACAGCGACGCGGCCGTGCGTCAGTTGAAGGGGCCAACGCGGCCCATCAATCCCGAGGCCGACCGGGCCGGCGTGCTGGCGGCATTACAAAGCGTGGATGGCGTCTGCATTTTTCAAGAGAAGCGCGCCACACGTTTTCTTAGTCATGCACAACCGGATATCTATGTGAAAGGCGGCGATTACTCGCTTGATACGATCGATCAGGAGGAACGGCGACTGGTCGAGACACTGGGTGGCGAGATCATCATTCTTCCCATCGTGCCCGGTCGTTCAACGACAACGACCCTGGAGCGTATTTTCCAGAGCTGACGCCTTCCCCGATCTATGCGTTTTCTGATGCTTAACTGGCGGGACCCTCAGAATCCCCTTGCAGGAGGTGCTGAGCGTGTTACACACGCTTACCTGGCCGACCTCGCCAGACGCGGTCATGAGGTTTATTGGTTCGCCAACTCATTTCCTGGTTGCCAGGAATCTGAGGATTTCGACGGTGTCCATTTAGTCCGTGGCGGTGGCAAGGGTACTTCGGTGCTCAAAGCTCGGCACTGGTATCGTCGCCAGGAGCGTTTTGATCTCGTTATCGATCAACATCATGGCATCCCGTGGTACGCACCATTTTGGTGTCGGACCAACTGTGTGTCTTACGTGCACGAGGTTTTGGGGCCGATTTGGAACGCGTTCTATCCGTGGCCCATCAATAGTCTCGGTCGCTGGCAGGAACGCTGGACGCAATGGTTTTATCGGGAGGTACCGTTTTGGACTGCGAGTCAGTGCACCAAGGAGATCCTTCATTTGCACGGAGTAAAGTCCGTCACCGTGATTCCTTACGGCGTGCATACTGTCGGGTTGCCAAAACTTGATGACAAAGCACTCGATACACCACTTCGACTGATCGTGGTTTCCCGATTGGCGCCCAATAAACGAATCGATCATGCCATTCGCACTTTGAAATATCTTACGATGAACAATATCCCCGCGCACCTCACCATCGTGGGGGGCGGAGAAACGAAGCCGGCGCTGCAAGCATTAACGGAGCAGTTACAACTTGGCAATCGGGTCACGTTCACAGGTGGTCTTTCTGAAGCGGAAAAGGATTCCCGCTTACGGATGTCGCATTTTTTACTGCACACGTCGCAACGGGAAGGCTGGGGACTGAATGTGATTGAGGCGAACGCCATGGGCACTCCTGCCGCGGTTTACCCCGTCGCCGGTCTGATTGAATCCACACTGCACAACCAAACCGGTATTGTGTCCGAAAAGGAAACTCCCGAATCGCTGGCGCAGGGTCTTATAAAAATCCTCCAGTCGCCTGAAAGATATCAGTCGTATCGCGTGGCGGCCCTGGCACGGGCCCGGACCTACCACTGGAACAACGTGTTGTCGTTATCCTCTGCGTGGTTGGAAGCCCAGGCCCGCGGCGAAAACCGGCGCTCATGAACGAGTCTGACTAACCTCTCGACGGCAAGGGAGTGCTCTTTTCATCCAAAGCCGCACGCGTCATTTCCGTGATCAGTTCCTCAAACGTGCCCGCGGGTTGCCATTGAAGCTTGTCTTTTGCCTTGCGCGGATTGCCCACGAGCTGACCCGGCTCGGCTGGTCGGATGAATTTTTTGTCCTGGACCAGATACTGCCGCCAATCCAAACCGGCCACGCCAAAAGCGATCTCCACGACTTCCTGCACTGAATGGAGTTCCCCCGTGGCCAGCACATAGTCAGAAGGCACGTTTTGTTGAAGCATCAACCACATGCCGCGCACATATTCGCAAGCGTGGCCCCAATCACGCCGCGCGGTCAGGCTTCCCAGATGTAACTCTCGCTGTTTTCCCTGCTTAATGGCCGCGGCGGCTCGACAGATTTTTTGAGTGACAAAATTCTCGCCGCGACGGGGCGACTCGTGATTGTACATGATGCCGTTACACGCAAATAGCTTGTACGTCTCACGGTAAATAGATACCAGTTGAGTCGCGAAGGCTTTCGCACAGCCGTAGGGTGTCACGGGGCGAAACGGAGTTCGTTCATCCTGAGGCGCCGTTTCCGGCCAACCAAAGATCTCACTCGAGGACGCGTGAAAAAAACGAGGCGGTTTGGGCACGCCGCGAACCATTTCGAGCAGCCGCAAAGCTCCCATTCCGGTCGTCTCGCACGTGGCCTCCGGCATATCAAAACTTTGACCGACGTGGCTCATGCCCGCGAGGTGATAGAATTCATCCGGCGCGGTGTTCCACAGAATCCGCTGCAACGTCATGGGGTCTTCGAGTCTCGCCTCGTGCAGCAGCAGTCGGGTGCCAAGAATGTTGGCGTCGCTGACCAGATGACTCAACCGGGAGCGATCCAACGACTGCATCGGGCGCACAACACCATGTACCTCGTAGCCCTTAGCCAACAACAGCTCGGTAAGATACGAACCATCTTGGCCGGTGATACCAGTAATAAGCGCGCGAGGCATAAGTTTTACGCCGTGACCTTGATACGGCCTTCGCGGTGGGCTTTGAGCAACTGAACATCAGCGTCTACCATGAGCTTAACGAGTTCCTTAAATCGGGTTTTCGGTTGCCAGCCAAGCTGTTTCCGAGCCTTGCTCGCATCACCCACTAAAATGTCCACTTCCGCCGGACGAACGTATCGGGGATCAAGCACGACGTGCTTTTGCCAATCCAAACCCACCAGCGCAAACGCTTCTTCCAGAAACTCGCGCACGGAATGGGTTTCGCCTGTGGCGATTACATAGTCATCCGGTTGCTCCTGTTGCAACATCAGCCACATCGCCTCGACGTATTCCTTGGCATAACCCCAGTCTCGTTTGGCATCGAGATTTCCCAGCGCCAACTTATCTTGAAGACCGGCCTGGATGTGAGCCACGCCCAGCGTGATCTTTCGCGTCACAAAGGATTCGCCCCGCCGGGGTGATTCGTGATTGAACAAAATTCCGTTCGAAGCATGCAGCCCGTACGACTCCCGGTAATTCACCGTGGCCCAATACCCACAGACCTTGGCTACGGCGTAGGGACTGCGCGGATGGAACGGGGTCAATTCTCTTTGGGGAATCTCCCGTACTTTCCCGTACATTTCGCTCGAGGAGGCCTGATAAAATCGCGGACGCAGGCCCGTTTGATGGATTGCCTCGAGCAATCGCATCGTGCCAGTTCCACCGATGTCCAGCGTATATTCCGGTGCGTCAAAACTGACGCGGACATGACTCTGAGCCGCAAGATTATAAACCTCGTCTGGTTGAATCGTGTGAAGTAGACGCGAGAGAGAGCCCGATTCGCCCAAATCCCCATAGTGCAAAAAAAGCCGGACCTCCCGCATTTGTGGATCCTCGTAGATAGCGTCCAACCGTCGCCGGTTAAACGAACTGGCGCGACGCACAATCCCGTGGACCTCATAGCCCTTGCTCAACAGTAACTCAGCCAAATACGAACCGTCCTGGCCGGTGATTCCGGTGATTAACGCCTTTTTAACCATATGCCGGGCCAGTATTCTTAAGGGATTCCCGGCTTACAAGCGCATTGTCCCGCATCGAGCTTGCTAAATCAGACCCGGGGGTCCCCTGCTTTCGGCAGGAGAAAAAAGAACTGTCACGGTCATCACCAAATTCCGCTAAAAGGCCACCAAGAAAGGCTGGACAACGTTGTGCGGCAGGATTATAAGAGCGCACTCGCTTTTCAAAAACACCTGCGGAACAGACAACCCTTATCTAAGTTTTATGAAAACCCGCGTTCAAATTGGCCTCCTCGCTCTCTCACTTCTCCCTCCCTTACCCAGTTACGCCTTGGACTTCGGCAGCACCACAGATCTTTGGGATATCAGCCAAGGAACTACTATTACGGGAAATAGCCCTTTTGATGCGGCGTTCGGCAGCCCGCACCCGTACGATGCCCGGGACATTTTTGGGGGTCACTTCGGTGATTACCTTCCAGAGAGTGGGGACGTCGTGTTCAATGACAATCAAGCGGCAGGATTTGTTCATTATGTCCAATGGAAGACGTTTGCGCCGGTAACCGTTGGTTCATTCAAGCTCTACGCCGCCGCGGACGGAGATCCATCGTTTCAGCGTGAAATTGCTCGGTTTCGATTACTCGCCAAATCTCCAAATTCGGCAACCTTTGACCTCACGCTTTTTGATGTCAGCCCGGATCGTCCCTACACTTATCTGGATGTATCCACCTACCTCTTAATTCAGGCGAATATCTCAGCGATCACGGCCCAAGAGTTTCGAGCCGAATTCTTTGACGTGGGAGGAACTTTCTTTGGCGGCCCACGGGTAATTGAATTAGATGCCTTCGCACCGGTGCCCGAACCGACGGTTATTGCATTACTGGTGGGCGGCGCCTTTGTCATGTGGCGCTCCCGGCGTTCAGTGCGTTAATTGGCCAGCAGTCAGCGACGGGTCACTTGCGAGCGGTTTGCAAATCCGGTCGAACGCATAGGTGTTGCGATTGCAAACATTCCTTTTAGTCGCTGACAGCCACGGGAGCTTACTTTCTGCGACTTTTGCCGCCTCTCAAAACACAGCGTGGTTGTGCCCGTCAGTCGTCAGTCGCCCTTCCGAGCGCCGACAGCCAAACAGACCAGCATCACCACGCCGACCAGCAATGCGCACAGGCTCACATACAGTCCCGTGACCGGGGGAGCGAAGCGAAATTCAATCCGATGTTCGCCAGGCATTAGTTGCACTCCGCGCATGATGAAATTGCAGCGTAGTAATTTGGCGTGCTGTCCGTCCACTAAGACCTTCCAGCTGGGATCGTATTTGTCGTTGAGCAGCAGCACGGCTGGCGCGTCGACCTTTGCCGAGAGGACGATGCGCTTGGGAGCATAACTCTCAAACCGGACTTCGCCGGGATTCTGGTTCGTACCAGGAGCAGCGGCCAATGGTTCCGCCAGCAATACGGTTTGGGTCGGATCGAAATCTTTCTGGGCCAATTCATGCAACGTGGCCAGGTCGGTTTGGTTCTGCGCGGCCAGCGCAGCGCCCCAATCCGGAGGCACGACGGGTTGAATCGCCTTCACCCAGGTTTGGAGCGCGGCTGGGTCATTGGTGCTGACACGCCACTGCGAGTAAAGTTTCGCCCGCGGAAGCGCACCTCCGAAGTCAATCACCGCCAGTTGCCCGTTGGTATTGATGACGGTGGTGATCTGCTCGGATTGCGGCACGGACTGATCCACCCCGGTCTTCATCGCCAAATCAAAACGTTGGGCGATGCGGAACCGACCCTTGCCGACATCGAGTTGCTGGTTCAGTGATTCGACAAAAGCAGAAAGTCCCAGGAGATAGCGTGTATTCGACAATTCCCAGCGGCGGAATGGCGGAGCGGAAGTCATCGCACTTTCGAAAGCAGCCTTGTCTTGCGCGACGCGCGGCTCCTGGATGATGTCGAGGCTTTGGATGTTGTAGAACTGGAAGAGATGTTGCGTCCACTCGATGCCGTAAATCTGTGCGAAGGTTGAGAACAGCTGCCCCAGCGGTCTTAGCTCCGGTGGCACTCGGCGGAAATCCACAAAGCGGTCGAGCGGGAAAATGGCAACCCGATGTTCATAGGGCCGTTCGCGCAGAAACTCAATGACGGGGTTGGATTCGTATTTCACCTTCCAATTCACGAATACGACCCACGGTCGATTGATGGTTACCATATCGGCGGCCACCAACGCCACAAACAGGGCCACGCCGAGTTTCGCGCGACTGCCTCGGAAATATCCGCTCAAGGTCACCGCCACCAACGCCACTGCCGGCACCAGGAAAAGGAAGGTCCGACCTGCCTGTCGAATACTATTGCGGGCGTTGGCCGCTGCTGATTCAGTCGCCACGGTCTGATCAGCCTGTAGTCCCATTCCCGCATATTGCAGATTCGTCAGCCCGACGATATGTCGTTCCAACGCGTCGCGAGAAGACGCCAGCACCAACCACGTCAACGCCACCAGAACCAGTCCCAGAACGGAGCCGATGATCCATCGCCGGTCAAATTTAGCGGCTTTCGACCACCAGGATTTCCAATGCGCCATCAGGGCGCTGGAGTTGATGACCATCCCGTTGAACCCGGTTACGGATAGCGCCTTGAGGCCATACGCGGACGCGATGATGAGGGACCATTCAGCGACGTGTAGAAACTTGGCGGGATTGCGGATGGTCGAGACAAAGGGCAAGGCGTAAAAGAATTGGTAGAAGGGCGCGAACCGACCGAACATCAGCAGCACCGCCACCAACACCACTCCAGCCCAAAACCAAACGAACCTCCGTTCTTCCTTCGTAAGAGGTCCATCCCGCTTGCGGAAGGATTGCACCAGTCCATAGAACGCCAATAACACCACCACTATCCCCGCGTAGGTACTCCCGGCGCCGGCTCGAAAAGCGCCACGTGGCTGGCCTTTTTGTCCGCCGGAATCGACAAACTCATCCCACGACGGATCGCTGCCGGAACGGGCCCAATACTCGCCACCACCTGGCGTGTCATGTCGAAAACCAAACAATCCCGGCACAACCATTCCCAAGGCTTCCTTCTTGGTGATGCTGTACTGAGTTGCAAAACTCCATCGAGCCGCCTTGGATTCCACATCCTGCGCCGTGCCGGCAACGCCTTTGATTTGGGTACCCACCAGAGTCGCCAATGCAGCGGCGGCGATGAACCCGGCGCAAATAGCGACAATTGCCAGTTGAGCGACACCGCTGACCACCCGTTTGGCCACTGGCCCATCCTTGAGCATCGAGTGCACCAGAACGAATGTTCCAGTAAACAGACTGAAAAGCGCTCCATTATCAAAACCTTCCATTACTCCCAGGCCCACTGCGAAACCAGCGAGAGAATAGCGCAACCAAGAACTCATTGAGTGAGGGCTAATGATTAATGCCAAGGCGAGATAGTTTAACCCAAAGCAGATCGTCTGTGACCCGACGCCCCAACAAGATGTCCCGACAAAATCCGCATTGAGGGCCGCAGCCAACCCAATCAAGGTTGCCAATGATCCCAGTCCGAGTTGGCGTGCAAACAGCCAGGCGCATCCTCCGACAAACAATAGAGTAATTGGTACATAAAATTTGGAAAACCCCACAGGCCCCAACAGCCACAACAAGACGAATGTGATATTAGGGGTGGTCCCAATATCGCGGGAGCCGTAACTGTTTAAATCCGCCCAACTG
Source organism: Verrucomicrobiia bacterium (assembly GCA_036274115.1). GTDB lineage: Bacteria > Verrucomicrobiota > Verrucomicrobiia > Limisphaerales > JADLHS01 > JADLHS01. The sequence goes on along the minus strand of DASUGI010000160.1, from coordinate 3,921 downwards.
CCAAAAAGGCTCTCAGGCACTTGGGCCCGCGTCGACATTAGCGCCCCCAAAGGTCCGTCATTGGAAAAGTGAACGTAATCTGGATCGAAACTACGCCAGAACAGAACAACCAACGGTACAGCAAGAATCAAAAGGAACACCGGCAGCCCGCTTGCGTTCAACCGACTTCTCTGGTTTCCGTCAGCACTTTTTTTGCTCATGATCCGTGGCAACGTTGCTTGCGGATGTTAGTCACGACGGCATGGGATGCCAGCCAAAACCAGGTCCACGGCGCTGTTGCTTCAAGGAACTTGACCCTCCAGAAGGCAAAACCGCTTTACTTTCTCAGGTTCGTTCCCTTATCTGATTGCTCGGGAGTCTGCCAGGTTCTGGCCCTTCCGTTGGAAATTTCTGAATGGGCATTGATATTGAAACTGCCAGATTCCTGCTGGCTCGCCGCCGTGATGGCGTGCGCTTCGAGCGAACGGTCACCCTGGGAAGGCAGCATTGTTTCCTGAGCAATAAGGAAATTCAGGGCTTGTTGCAGGAATTTGGATTGTCCCCGAAAGATTTTCCGAACCTCTTTTCAGAAACCTACCCTCGTTACGCGGAGCCTCTTTGGCAGATGCTCGGCGCAAAAGAGTTGGATACCATCGACGCCAGCAATTTTGAGGGTGCGACTCGCGTGCACGACATGAACCATCCGGTGCCGGCCGATTGGCACCAAACCAAGGATGTCGTCTGCGACATCGGAACCTTAGAGCACGTGTTCAACTTTCCGGTCGCCATCCGCAATTGTTTGGAAATGGTCAAGGCCGGCGGGCACTTCGTTGCGCAAACCCCGGCAAACAATTATTTCGGCCACGGATTTTATCAGTTTAGTCCCGAGTTGTTTTTCCGCGTTCTTTCTCCAGCGAATGGGTTTCAAGTCCAACACTGCGTTGCGGTTGAGTATGGGGTGCGGCGACGATGGTTTGCTGTAACCGACCCTGAAGCAATCCGCGCGCGCGTCACCCTGGTCAGCAGCGCACCCGTGGTTTTGCTGATATGCGCCAGGCGGGTCGAAGTTGTGCCGCTATTCCGCGATACACCGCAACAAAGTGACTACGCCGCAGCGTGGGCGGACAACGCCGGGAAAGGCACTTCGACCGCCGCTCGGTCCGGGACCGTTGAGCGCCTGAAAATGGCGATGCTGAACAAGTCACCACGACTGGCTCGGACGCTGGATGCGTTGCGATTCTCCCGGTTCAATCGGAAGTTCTCCTTCGGTAACGACAAATCGTTCAAGCGTGTTCGTTAGCCGTCCGTTACGGTGGGTCGGGCGCGATAGCCCGCGAGGCGCACGTACCAGTTCAGCAGAAAGGCGGGCGCGCGCTTCTTGAGCCAGACCTTTCTTACATGCCACTTCACTTTCCGCAGATACCGCGCAGTCCGGAAGCGGCTGAACTCCTGATGTTGGTCCAAAACTCTGAGCGTGCCCTCGCCGCAAATATAGAGCGAACCCGCCTGCTCAAACAAATCAACCACGTCAGCAAATGCAGGACTAATGAGCAGCCTTAACGCATGCTCAATCGCGCCGTCATTCTTCTGGCGATCTTTGCGGGTGTTTTGAAAGAACGTGTTGGGTTCAATGTAGAAAACGGCCAGAGGCTCCGGCACCACACAAATACCATGCCGGAGCGCCAACGTGGTCGTGGCGAACCAATCACTATACAAGCTCAATTCTGGAATGAGCTTGCCCACCTTGATCAACGCCTCGCGCCGATAGATTGCCGAATGCCCCGGAATAAAAAACCGTCCCTCTTGTTCCAGGCGCACCACGTCCTGGGGGGAAAGGTATGCGGGCCGGTCCGTCATCCCCACACCCATGTGCCAGTGGACGCCGGTGTACTCACGCCAATCACCAATGGTGCAACTGAGTCCCGCTTGCGGATGTTGAGCGAGCAGTTGCAGTGATTTTTCGAGAAAGCCCGGCAATACTTCATCATCCGCCGCCTGTAGATACACAAACTCGCCCGTGGCCGCATCGATGCCCCGATTCGTGGTGTGCATCACCTTTTGATTTTGCCCGTTTTGGAGAAGCTTGATGCAGGGGTGCTTCCTGGTAAACTCGCGAATCACTTCCACGCTGTTGTCGGTCGATGCGTCGTCCACCACGACGATTTCATGGGGCTGAACCGATTGATTCAACAAGGCATTCAGACATCGCGGCAGATGGTGCGCGTGATTGTAGTTGGGGATGACAACGGACAGTGTCGGCAGTTTCATCAAGGCTTCTCAGTCGATAGAGGCAGCGGAATGTGGCAACGGCCATCGGCAAGTGCGGCATTGACCTCAGCCAGACGCTCGGGCGAATCCACCGCACAACGATAGCCGGAAAGAGCGTAGCCAAACAACTTCCGTGTCCTGGTCAGCTTGCTGAAGATATTACGGGGCAAATCACACGCCATCCCGGGCGGGATCTGATTCAAAATCTCAGGAGAGCAAATGCAGACGCCCGAATTAACCCATGGCGAAGAGTGCTTCTGGCGCATCTCCTCCGAGGGACGTTCGAGGAATTCGACGATGCGATTCTTGTCATCCAGCGTCACCACACTGTTGGATTTGTTCCGTTGGTGCAGCAGCAACGTGGCCTGGGCACAACGCTCCTGATGAAAACGCAGCATGGCGGAAAAATTCTGATCGGTGACGATGTCTCCGTAATGGACGAGAAACGCTGGCTCGTCCCGAAAGAAAGCCTCGACATTCTTGAGTCCGCCCGCGGTGCCCAGAAGAGCGGGCTCATGTGAATAGGTTATTTCGAGACCGAGGTTCGAGCCGTTTCCGAAGAACGCCTCAATCATTTCAGATTTGAAATGCAGATTGATGATGATCTGGCTGAAGCCATGTCGCTTCAAGTTCGCGAGGATATACAGAAGCATCGGCTGCCCATTCAAAGGCAACATCGGCTTGGGAATCTCCCGAGTCAGATCTCCCAGCCTGGTGCCGTATCCGGCGCATAACACCATCGCTTTCATGGTTGCTTCAAAATCCAGTTTGAAGCGGAAAGCAATCCGTCACAAACGAAATCAGGCGTGATCGAAGGATCAACGGACTCGGGCGATTCAATCAGAGTCGCCGCGTGTTGTCCGGTCGCTACCAACACCGTGCGACAACCGGCTTTTGTTCCCGCGACAATGTCGGTAATCCGATCTCCCACCATAAAACTGCGTCGCAGATCAAGGGCATGCTCCTGGGCCGCCCGAAGCAGCAATCCCGGGCGCGGCTTGCGACAATCACACTCCACGCGGTATTGCGGCAAAGTTGCATTGGGATGGTGCGGGCAAATGTAGAATTGATCCAACCGGCAACCGCCTTGAGCTTGCAGCATCGCTTCGATGTGCCGGTTAAGCAGGTCAACTTCCGCCTCGGTGGCCAACCCGCGCGAAACGACCGTTTGATTGCTTACGACGATCAGTTTGAATCCGGCTGCACGAAATCTCTGCAATGCTTCCGGCACTCCCGACAGAATGGAAATCTGGTCCAGGCGAGCGATGAGATGCGTGTCTTCGATCAGCACTCCATCACGGTCCAAAAAGACGGCCCGGCTCATGGCAGCACTATGTGCAAACCACGCTCCAACCGCGCCAGGCGCTCCGCCACTTGACCCGCCAGCGGTTGAGGCAAGGCCACGAACACGGTTGCTTGAAATGGGAGATCTTCCGGCGCCAAAATGGGTCGGCCCAAATGCGTTCGACCGATTCGGTTTCTATCCTCTTCCACGAAGAATTTGGCAGCACTTTGGGTTTGAGCATCCAGCCATGTTGCGGCTATGGCGGTGCCAAACAGTCCAAAGTTAGCCTTTAGCTTTAAAGGCTCGATTTTGGCAACGATCGCCGCCAGCCGCTCCCAACCACCAAGCACCTTCACCGAATCCGGTTCCGGCAAGCGAAGCGAACGGGA
>DASUGI010000159.1:0-31443 GCA_036274115.1 Verrucomicrobiia bacterium | reverse complement strand
GACGGTAAAGCCACTCTGGTGACGAGCGAAACCCAGGTCGCTATCCCCGACACTTTTCCCAAGGACGTTCCAATTCTAAAGGGGGCCGTGCCCAAAATGACCATGAGCCAGGGAAAATCGGAAATCCTCCATATGGAACTCCCTCAAAACGTGGCGGAGGTGAACAAAGAATATCAGGAAAAGCTAAAGGCCGAAGGTTGGACGATCGAATCCTCGATGAACTCGGGTGATGGTTCGATGATTCAAGCGAAAAAGGGTGACAAGTTTTGCATGCTGATCATTGGAAAGAATGAAAGCGGCGGCTCGGGCGTCCAGTTGACGGTCACTGCGAAATAGACGGTCAGATCGCACGGCGACACCGGTTCTGGATCAGCGCTGCCGTCGCTGGCTCTCGAGTGCGGCGGCGTTCTTCGGGCAACAACCGGTCATGGCGGCGTTGAGGAATAGTTGGTCGTGGGCCTGGCTCAAGTCGAAGCGACGCTTCAAGACGCGACCACGATGCGCGGTGTGAAGTATGTAGAAATCAGCCGGCGGTAGCTCATTCCTTCGGCGGCCATTGCACGCCGGCGAGCTCCTTGGGCAGTTGCTTCGGATCAACCGGGTAAATCACCGACAAGTCGGGTTTGACCTTCGCCGTGGGCAATAGTTCCAGTTCTTCCGGCGCGCCAACGATGAGCCAGAGCACCTCGGCATCCGTGTCGTTGAATATCTGGCGCAATTGATCCGGTCCGACCAACACCGCGCCGTAACGCGGCACCGTCAACGTCTCGTCGCCCACCCGCATCCGGCCCGTGCCTTCCAGGACGAAATAGAATTCCTCCTGCCGGATATGCTTGTGCAGCGTGCCGGCACTCTTCGGCGGGTATCGCCAGAACCGGGCGCTGAGATTTTCACTCCCGGTGCGCTCCAGAAAATCCGCGTTCGGAATTTTCATCATCATCGACGTTCGCCACTGGAGGTCGTCCGGCTTGGTGAGTTGGTAACCTTGGATGGGTTTCATATTCGTGGCGGGGTAAAGTCAATGGGATTACTTCGTCGCCGATTCCGCGCTCGTCGCGGGCTTGAGATCGTTGACCGTTGCCGCCGGCCAACCATCCGCAGTCCAACTCAGCGGCATGATCGCCAGCGTCGCTTTTCCGTCCATGCGCAGATTGCCCTCGAAACACGACGTGAACCAGGTCTTTCCATCCGCATTCAGAGTTCCGGCATGGCCCGGCCCAATCAACGGTCCGTTGGTCGTGGCCAGGAACATTGAGCCGCCGCTGTTCATCAGGTTCACGCCGGCCTGGTCCAGATAGGGGCCGGTGATGGTTTTGCTTCGACCGATGCGAATGTTGTAGGTGCTCGCGGGACCACGGCAACACGAGTCCCAGTTCACGAACAAATAGTAATAATCGTCGTGTCGGGTGAGGTGCGCCGCTTCAATCGATTTGTTGTAAGCGAGCGAATACATCGGCGAGTCAGGCGCGATGCGTTTCCCCGTTTTGGGATCGAGTTGAATCAATTTGATGCCGGTCCAGTACGAACCAAACGTCATCCACAAACTTGCGTCGCGATCCTGGAACAACGACGGATCAATAGCATTGTAAGCGTCACCCTTCTGTCCTTCCTGCGTTCGCACCACGTATCCCTGATCGGTCCAGCGATAATTCGGATCGGCCGGGTCCAAAGTCGGGTTCGTCGCCAGGCCGATGGCCGAGGTCATCTTGCCCATCGTCGAAACCGAATAATAAAGCAGGTAACGGTCGCCAACCTTGATGATGTCCGGCGCCCAATAAACCATGTTACGATTCTCCGGGACGACTTCCGCAATCCATCCCGGGGCGGATCGAAACACCGCCGGTCCGCGCTCCCATTTCACCAGGTCCTTCGACCGAAACGTGGGCACGCCGCGCCCCGTGTAAAATACCCAGTATTCATCATGGCACTTTACGATGCTGGATGGGTCGCGCGTCACCACACCGCGACTCGCCGATTGTTCGAGCGGCAGGCTCGGATAAGTTGCGTCTCGGTTCCGCCGGGAGGATTCAGTTTGCGCAGGGGCGACGGTTGCACCGACCAATGCTGCGAGCCACATCGCCCCAAGGAACGCGGGCTGGCCAAGGGAGAATTGTTTTTCAGACTTCATCATCGCGAGTGTCAGATGAATTGGCATGAGTTTCAAGGCAGCAACCATTCGCGTTGAACGGCCAGCCGGCGCCAGCCGGCGGCTCAGTCCTTGTTTGCCCACCGCCTTTCCTGCTAACGTTTGCCTTTATGAGTAAACCGGACCCCTGTCCGATGTGCGAGATGAACGAAATTTTGGAACACGCCGAACGCTACGAATGCGTCACCTGCGGTCACGAATGGCCGCGCGAAGCCGCAGCCGAGCCGGCCGACGCGCCCCGCGTGGTCAAAGACGCGCACGGCAACGTCCTCGCCGACGGCGATTGCGTCGTGCTCATCAAGGACCTCAAACTCGGCGGCTCTTCGGTGCTCAAAGGCGGCTCCAAGTCCCGGCCCATCCGACTGGTGGATGGCGATCACGAAATCGATTGCAAAGTCGATGGCATCGGCGTTCGCTTGAAAGCCTGCTTTGTCAAGAAAGCCTGAGTCGCCACCAGGCTCACCCGGCGGAAATAAATCACACGCGCAACACGCCGCGAAATCCGCGCGCGGCATAGTAGGATTGTGCGCCATTGTGACCGATGAAAACGCGGCCGTAGCGCGCTTCCCCATACAAGGCGCCGCCGCGTTCGCGAATGTCCTGCGGCGTCGCAATCCAACTCGACGTCCGGGTGTCGAACGCGCCCAACTTTTGGAGCGCGAAGTATTCTTCTTCCGTCAAAAGCGCCACGCCCATTTCCGCGGCCAGATCCATGGCGGTGGTTTTCGGGCGATGTTCCTTCCGCGACAACCACCCTGCACGGTCGTAGCAAACACTGACGCGGCCTTTGGGTGTTTCGGGCGAGCAATCGAAGAAAATGAATTCGCCCGACTTTTTATCCTGACCCACCACATCGGGTTCGCCGCCGGTGCGTTCCATTTCATGGAGCGACCACATCTTGTTTGCGTTGGCTTCCAGCCGCCTCTGCAGTTTGGCCCAGGCCAGCCCCTCGTGACGGTTCAGGTTGGTCTCAAACCGGGCTTTCAATGCTTGGAGCAGCTCGTCCTGTTCTTTTGATGACAGTTTCTTTTCAATGGTCTTCGCGGTGCCCATAGTCTTGCCGGAGTTCTCTGGCGACGCCGATTGTGGCGACAATCCCAAGACGATTCAATACGTCTCCCAAACGACCGGCGTAAGCAACTCAACGGCATGACCGTCCGGATCGCGAAAGTAGAGACGGCGTCCGCCGCGTGGCCAGGTGACGATGCTCTCGATGATCACATCCGCTTCGCGAAGATGCGTTTCCCAGAGCGCATCGCTCCCGCGCGGAATGGCGAATCCGAAATGCCACGGGCCTTGGCCGTCGTGAGGCGGGATGCGGTGTCCCCACGGCAACGGCACCGGCTCCCGCGATGCTCCGCGAAGAAAAAGCAGCAAGACCGTGCGGCCAGCCACATCAAAGGCGCAGAAGCGGTGGTCCTCTTGCAACACGTGAAAGCCAAACAGGCGCTGATAAAACGCAATCGCCCGTGGTAGATCGTCCACGTAAAGCACGGTTTCGATGACGCCGGTGACCGGGGGCGCCGACGAAAGTTTCATTTCGCAAAGCTAGTGGCTAAATCGTGTTCGGCAATGAGAAGAACGTTGTCTGGCGTGGCCGATGTGTCGCGTGACCGAAAAGCTTGACATGGGTTTGCCAGCGGAAAACGTTTGGGCTCATTCGGTCGATCGTTCTCATCCCAAAAGGAGTTGTCGACCGCACATCGGAAGACCCGGATACATTATGATACCTCCAGGAACTGCCGCAGCCGCGATTGCCGTGGTTAACGGACTCATCAAATTAGGCCGCCGCCTGGACGTGTTGCTCGCGGAAAAAGAGGCGGTCCAGAGTGGCAAGTGCATCCTGCCGATGCCCAAGGTGGGCGGACTTGATGCCGGCGTGATGGCCAGGGATCTGAACGCCTGGTTGGCGGAGCCGGCGAATCGCGCCTTGACGGACCTGCCTGCGGGATTTCGAGACGAACTCAAGGAGGCGTTACGCGACTCCGATCCGACACCCAGGGCACTGTTTTCCTTTTATCGGCTGGCCTATCCGGAACGCGCCGTGCCGCTTGAGATCAATCCGGACGCTGAGTTCGTGAAGAATGTGCGCGCGGCCTGGCCCACGTTGGATTTAACGGATCGCGATACGCTTACCGCTTTGTTTCACGTCGCCTCGGGACAGGACGCGCGGCAGATCACCTACGGCCTTCGTGTGGGATTGCTGGTGACAGATGTGCTCGCCGAATTCGGCGCTGAAAACACGGCATGGTTCGTCCGGGATGACGAAATGCGAGCCGTGGTGCAAAAAGTCCTCGAACGCTTCGCCAAACCGGATCTGGAGAGTTTCACCGCCTGGAGTTCGCTGCTGCAACACGCTCTCAAGGCCACGTTGAACGGAGTGCTCGAGGCACGTTCCGCGTGGAGCGCCGACAACCCATGGTTAACCGTAATCCTGGATGTGCTCGCCGACGCCAGGGCGCAATCGGCGGAAGGCGACGAATACCTCATGGGGCTTTTGCAAGGTCGGGGTTATCGCCTCCTGCTGAGCGAAGGTTTAGTCCGTGCTGCCGACGCCATTGCAGAAGATCACGCCCAACCGTTTCGATTGGTGGCCGGGGACGTGTTAAAGCGTGGCGCTGAATTGTGGCGGGAAGACAAGTCCGGGTTTGGTGAATTCTTCGCGGCACACTGGGGTGATCTGCTGAATGCGGGCTTGAACAGTGTCGAACGGAATGGCGACCAGATTCTCGCGGGCGCCTCGCCGTTGCTCAAGACCACTCTCCTCGCGACTCTGGATCACCTGGCGGAACTGGCCGCGCAGGACAAAGCGCATTTGTTTGCGGCTGAAACCCTGTTTGGGATCACCAATGCCGCCATTGCAGCGGCGGCGCAGGACCCGGAGGTGCTCACGCAAACTTTCAGCGGGAAGCCCTGGCTCAAAGTGCTGCTGGAATCCGTGGTCAAGACGGTTAGCGAGGATGATATTCGGCGGGCGTTCTCGAAACAGGGACTCGAACGAATCATTGGCGAAGCGGCGAGTGTATTTGCTGAGCATCCTGAGTTGATCATTGAAGACCCCGACATGTTACAGAAAATTGTGGGCGACGTTCTCCGCAGCGTCAGTAAGCTCGACGGTCTCAGTGCAAAAAGCATTGCCACTGCGGTCGTGGGCGGCACGTTACAGGCCATCTCCGCCAACCCCGGTTTGCTGGAGACGCGATATGCCAAACTGCTTTCCGACTTTGCAGGACGGCTGGCAACACTGGTTGCGGAACGACAACTGACTGGATTGGATGCTTCCGGTATTGCCGCGGCCGCCGCTGCCGCGATGCTAAAGAATCCAGTTTTGTTCGATGAGTTGGAAGGTAATCTGGCCACCGTGGTTCTCGACGCGGTGCTCAAAGCGAGTGGTGAGAGCAAAATGAAACTCCTCGTCGGAGACAGCCTGGTCAGTACCACCCAGCAGGTGCTCCAGGCGATTGCGGCTTATGGCAGGGACAAGGCGAGTGCGGGCACACTCGAACAGTTTGGCAGGAAACTGGGGGAGGTGATCGCGATCGGTTTGGCCCGCGCCGAAAAGGAACTGGGGCGCTGTTTGGATCTCCCGGCGTTGCCGACGGTGCTTGCCGGGCTCGCCGCCACCTGGCTGCGCAGTCGCTCGGATGTTATCGCTGGCGAAACACCCGCGTTTAGGAAACTCTTCGCCAAACTCGCCGCTGCCGCGATGGCCAACCCAAACAACTGACCTACCTATGAAAAGAACCTTCTCACTGGTATTCGCCCGCGTCGTTGCCGTTTTGCTTGCGGGTGCGCTGAGCGGATGCGTGACGTACCGTCAGGTGCAGCAAATTGTCGCGGATTCAAACGCGACAATATTGGCGCACCAACTTGGAGGCGACGTTGACCTGTTGGTCACCGCCGATGGCACGGATGGCAAAAACGAATTTGACGGCGCCGCGGCGCAGATCGAAGCGTTCATCGCGGCCCACCCTGAGCAAAAGACCACGGCTGCGGCGCTGCGGATTCGACAGGCCATGTTGTTTCTCACCGCCGGCAAACCGGAACTGGCCCGGGCGGCTTTCAATGCGGCCGATACTAATTTGCTTTTCACGGCACGCGACCAAACGCTCGCCGCCATGTCGGCCAGCCTGGTATGGTGGTTTTCGGCCGCGCCCAAAGACGTCCAGTGGAGCAACAGGGACCGGGATACCAACGCCGTTGTGGCGTTGAATAATTTTCGCAACCTGCAAACACATCTTACTTCGAGCCTGAAAGACCACCCTGAAAACGAAGGCATTCGTGATTATGTGGCGGAAACGCGGGCCTGGATCGGGCTGAAGAAGGCAACAAGCCACGGCGATGCGGCGAAAGCTCGGGTGGTTTTTGAAGATGCGATCACTTTTTATTACACCAACACCATTGGGGTCCGCCCCGTTGACGTTCAGTTACTCCAGTGCGGCTGCACGAATGCTCCATCGTTGCGCGCCCTCCCACCGGCAGTTCGCAGGTGTTTTCGCACCAAGGTCCTCTTCGGGTACGCCAAGGAAGTCTGGAAGGGCAAAGCCGATACTGGTGACTTCGACCCAAACTTGCCGGATGAACTGAAGCAGATGATCCGTCCCGCCCCTTGACCATGATGCCAGAGGTTATCGCCTGGTCGCGAGCGGCCATTTTACTTTCGCCAGGTAGATACTGGTCTGGCCCTCATGTGACGAGTAGTAGCTCACCCAGAGCAAACCGTCGTGCCAGACGAGCGCGGGATAGCTGCAATCGCCGCCACTGGGCAACGTGAGCGCTGGCGTGAGACTATCGCGTGTCATGCGGAAAAGCGAGAACTTCACCGCACCTTGAGAATGATCGCGGCTGCCGGCGACGAGGGAGCCGTCTGGAAGTTCAATAAAGTCCGGACCCCCGAGGCGAACCGTTGTCGGAGCGAATTTCCAATCCCGGTACGGCGGCTGGCTGCTGCCAATCCAACCGCCTCGATCGCCGCCTTCGCGCCGGACGAGCATCATGGCTTCACCGTTGCGCAGAAAACGAATCGTGGTTTCGTTGGGCTGATCCATTACATCAAGTGGTGCGGTAAGCTTCCAGTCGGAGCCATCCACGCTGGAATACAGTTTGACTGTGCGCTCTGATTTGCCGCTCGCCACGCTGTACGAAACTCCGTAGGCCCTGCCGTCATGCCAGGTTACCCGCCAGAGCCACTCTCCCTCTTGCAGCACTCGGCGCGTCGGCGTCCACTCCCGGCCATCCGTGGAGAAGGCTACCCGCGGTTGGCAGCCCTGGAGTTTCTTCGTGCCGCCATATACCGAGCCGCCGGCCACCACCATGAGCCGTTCATCCGGCGTAATGGAGAGTTTCGGATCACGCAGATCGATGCCGCCCTCACTGAGCAGTGCAGCGGATTTCCAGGCTTCTCCATCCGACGATTCCAGGATGCGCAGCCGGCCATCGCCGCCGACGTGGCCGTCGCCTTCGCGAAAGGAGCAAAACCATTTGTCCTGAAAGCGAATCAAGTCGGTGAAGGCATTGTGGCCGCCTTGATCCCAAATTTTGCGAACGGACAACAGTTCGGGCTCGGCCGCGGTGACAGCGAACGCACAGCCGAGCAAGAGCGAGACGGGAATGAATTTCACGAAAGCAGTTTCCTCAGCGCTAAATCGTTCTGCAAGTCGACGCTTTAACATGTATGGGTGATGGCTTGAACTTCCGATTGCTTGTCCGGATGCCTGATAACATGCTGAAGGGATGGAAGATGTCTGGAAAAGGGATGCGATCATTGCCCATTCAGCGACTTTAATCCGGAGCTTCCGGCGTTTTACCGGCGGTGACTTGTTGCCGGGACTGTTTAATCCGCTGGGGCGGTCGCGGAATCTTTTTGTGGCGCCGTTCGTCGTAGTGTCACATGGAACGGAAGCCGACCCGGTGTTGAACTACGGCAATCAATCGGCCCTGAATCTGTGGGAGATGAGCTGGGAGGAACTGACCCGGACCCCTTCACGGCTCACGGCAGAGGTGCCCGAGCGCGAGGAGCGCGCACGTTTGCTCGCGGCCGTTACCGAGCGGGGTTTCATCGACGATTATTCCGGAATCCGCATTTCCAAGTCCGGTCGCCGGTTCCGTATCACCAAAGCCGTGGTTTGGAATCTGGTCACTGAAAAGGGTGACCCATGCGGTCAGGCGGCGACGTTTCGCGAGTGGCAGTTTTTGTGAAAGCCATTGGCCCGAACCAATCGTTGGGGCGCAGAGTTTATTTGTGAGTGGCCGTGCAAGGCGTAATCGATTACGCTCCCAAACGGTCGGACCGCAACCAAGCTTGTTCCGCAGCCATGAACCAGGTCGTTGCCAACGGACAGTCTATCGAAGCAGGAGTGCCTTGCACCATTGAGGAGTTTCTCGTGACGCAGGGATTGTTGCCGCGCAGCGTGGTCGTCGAGCACAACGGTGAAGCCGTTGCGCCATCGGAGTTTTCCAGGCGGCAGCTCAATGCGGGCGACCGGCTGGAGATTGTGAAGATTGTGGCCGGCGGTTGATTGCCTGGCAAATTTCGGAATTCAGATTGGCAGGAGGGCCGGAGCTTTTTATTTTTCCCACGTATGAAATGGAGATTTCAATGGTTGTATCGGTTGATGCTCGTCGGTTTGTTTATTGCCGCGTTTTGGGCAGTCTGGGCATCGGCACAATCGGCCGACACCAATGCGCCCGCGGTCGGAACGAATCAAATCGGCGGAGTTCAAAAGACGCTTAGCGAATTGGAAAGGAAAATGTCGGAGCGCGACTGGATTTTCCACCTCGACAAAGTGGAAGCGCTCCGGACCAACGCACTGTTTGGTCAGCCCATTTGGAAGTACCTGTCCTCGTTGGTTTACGTTTTCCTGGCGTTCTATGTATCCAAGTTCCTTGATTACCTCACCGGAGTGTGGCTAAAGCGACTGGCCGTGCGGACGTCTTCCAGGTTCGATGATCTGCTGCTGGAGACGTTGCGAGGTCCGGTGAAGGTGATTGCGTTTGTCATCTTCCTGCATATTGGACTGACCGTATTCAAATGGCCGGCCACCGCCCAGGCGTTTCTTTCGAAGGGCCTCATTGTGATCGTGGCGTTTTCATTGACGTATGTAGCGCTGAAGATCGTAGACCTCATGATGGGCGTGTGGCGCGAGCGCACAGCGGTGGGGGCGGACAAATCTTTTGATGAGCAGCTTTACCCGATTATTCGCAAGAGCATCAAACTCTTTGTCGTGATTGTGGCCGTGCTGATCACTGCACAGAATCTCCAGATCAACATCACCGGCGCTATCGCGTCTCTATCCATCGGTGGACTGGCCATCGGTCTGGCAGCACAGGATACGCTGGCAAATTTGTTCGGCGCCGTGGCGGTTTACATGGATAAACCTTTTCGCATCGGCGACCGCATCAAAGTGGAAAACATCGAAGGCGTGGTTCAAACCATTGGCATCCGGAGCACGCGCGTGACGAATGCCGATGGCCATCATGTTGCCATTCCCAACAAGATGATGGGCAATGCCATTATCACGAACATCACGCGCCGACCCACGATTCGCACCGAGATGAACATTGGCATCACCTACGACACGCCAGTGGAAAAGGTGCAGCGGGCCACGGCCATTCTGGAAGAAGTGTTCCGCGCGAATCCGAAGACGAGCGACCTGATTATCAGTTTCAACAAGTTCCTGGATTCTGCGCTGAACATCCTGGTTGTTCACGTTTGGAACGGCACGGATGGCAAGGCGCACTTGGCCGACTTGCAGGCGTTGAACTTGAAGATCAAAGAACGGTTTGATGCCGAGAAGATCGAGTTCGCCTACCCGACCCAGACGGTTGTTCTGAAGCAGGACGCGTCGCAGATGTCGCCGGCGAAGTCGCCAGCGCTTACTTGAAGAAAAGCAGTTTGGCGCCGACGAGGATAATGAAGCCGCCAAAGGCGCGTTTCAGATTATCGGCGGGAATGTGGACCGTCAGCCAGGCGCCGAGATAGCTGCCGGCAATCGCCAGTGGCGCCAGCGCCGCGGCGATACGCCATTCAATATTGCCCTGGGTGAAGTGTTTGTAAGAACCCATCAACGCCGTCGGGATGATGACGACGAGTGAAGTGCCCACGGCTTGTTTGATGTCGCGTATGGGCGGGCTCAGCAGGAAGACCATGGCCGGCACCATCACGATGCCGCCGCCCACGCCGAACAAGCCACTGGCAACGCCGCTGACCAGGCCAATAATCGAGGCGATGAGAATTTGCATGGCTGGTTAATGCCCGGACGGGCCGCGGGAAACAACTGCTTTTTGCTGGAACACAAAACAGTTGCGGTCGCTCTCATTGTGGAGAATCTTCGGCAGCATGAGTTCCCAGTCTCACTCCCGTGGCCATCGTCGCCGCTCGCGACGGGGGCGCATTCAGATGGTGATGCTGGTCTGCGTGATCGGATTGGTCGTCTTCGTCGTCGCCGGACTGATCTGGCTTCTTTCCAATCCGCAACTCAGCACCGTCAAGTAGGCGTTCAGGAGATCGCGCCGCGCTTTCGCAACATGGCTTCCATTGCCTTGTCCATCAGCAGGTCGGCGAGTGGTTTGGTGACTTCATCCAACGCGGCACACGCAGCTTGAAGTTGTTTGATGTCACCGGCGCTGGCTTCAGTGCGTTCCGTGCCCAGGGCGGTTTCAGCCGAACTCAATGCCGCTTCAACCTGCGCCACATAGCCGGCTTCAAGTTCACCGGCGCAACTCGCGAGGCCTTTGCGAGCGGCAGACAGCAATTCATTGGCTTTCAGTTTCGCCTCAACCCAGCGGCGAGCCGCCAGGTCTTCGAACGCATGCTCGACACTTTCTTCCACCATCTTCGTGACTGACGCGTCGTCCACGTCCACGGCGGATTTCATTTCCACGATTTTCTCGTGACCTGTTTTTGTATCGCGCGCCAGCACGTGGAGAATTCCATTGGCATCGATCTCAAACTGCACTCCCACCCGGGGCACGCCGCGGGGCGCGGATTCAAACTCCAGGGTGAACTTGCCGAGACTCCAGTTGTCCCTGGCGCGTTCGCGCTCGCCCTGCAGCACGTGGATAAGCATGGAGCGTTGATGGTCCACAGCGGTAGTGAACATTTCTCCCGCTTTGACGGGGATGGTGGAGTTGCGCGGGATAATGACATTCATCAAGCCGCCAAAGGTCTCGATGCCGAGGGAGAGCGGCGTAACGTCCAGCAACAGCACGTTGCGGAAACCTCCGGACAGAATCTCCGCCTGAATGGCTGCACCCAACGCGACGGCTTCGTCGGGATTTTGCGACGTGTTGAGCATTGGCCCGGTGCGTTTGTGGTATTGCTCTCCGATTCGCAGTCCGCCGCGTTCCTCCTCAAACTCCGCACAACCAAACCATTCGGCGACCCGTTTACGCACGAGTGGCATTCGCGTTTGTCCGCCGACCAGGATGACCTGGTCCAGGTCCTTGGCTTCGAGCTTTGCATCCGCCAGCGCCCGCAGGCAGTGTTGTCGCGTGCGTTGAATGATGTCGTGCGTGAGCGATTCGAGTTCAGCGCGTGTCAGTTTGTAGCTGAAGGAGAACTCAGGTGTCAGGAACGGAAGGGCGATCTCAGTTTCCGTTTCGGTGGATAACCGGATCTTCGCCTGCTCAGCAGCTTCACGGACTCGAGCCAGCAGTTGCGGCGCGCCGAGTGCGGTGGTTGGAATGGAAGGTTGAAGCTTTGCGAGAAGGAAATCCACGAGACGCTTGTCCAGGTCGTCTCCGCCCAGGCGCGTGTTGCCATTGGTGGACAGCACCTGAAACACGCCTTCACTCAGTTCGAGAATGGAAAGGTCAAACGTTCCGCCGCCAAGATCGTAAACGGCAATTTTCGATTTCTCTTTGAGCCGGTCGAGCCCATAGGCAAGAGCCGCGGCGGTGGGCTCGTTGATGATACGTTCGACGGTGAGGCCGGCAAGTTCGCCCGCCCGTTTCGTTGCGCTGCGCTGCGCATCGTTGAAGTAGGCCGGCACGGTAATGACGGCTCGCGTGACCGGCTCGCCAAGTGCAGCTTCGGCATCGCGCTTCAGCTTTTTCAATACCTCCGCTGAGACCTCTTCTGGCGTGATGTCGCTGCTGTGAATTCGCATCCGGACCGGTCCACTTCCATCTCCGGCGACAGGGTAGGTTACGAGCATTTCCTCATGTGCAATGTCAGCCGTGCGCCGTCCGATGAAACGTTTTACCGAATACACGGTTGTTTCTGGATGGAGTGCTCGAAGGCGATTGGCGGGATGGCCAACGAGAGGCGGAGCACTGTCGCTCGGCCAATGAACCACTGAAGGCGTGAGCCTTTGCCCATCGGCGTCCGCAATGACGTAAGGAATGCCGCTGTCCACAGTGGCCACCAGCGAATTGGTTGTCCCAAGGTCGATGCCGACGATTTTGCTCATTGCCGGGATAGTTTGAACCAGGCCACCAATTAAATCGATACCCGCATCAAAATTTTCGTTCGCCTCCTGGAACGTGGATGACTTTTCAACAAAGATTTCGTGCGCCAGCATACCCGCGTGGAAAAGAAGCCGAAGTCGCTGCACTCAATACGCGGCATCATGAGCTGCTGTCACTTGCTCGAGAACGGTGACGAGAGCGTGATGATCGATACGGGATTGGTCGGCGAACCGCTTCTGATCCGCCGCTTGGTTCGCAGGCTGGGGCTTAAACCGACTTCAATCAAAGCAATCCTGCTCACGCACGGACACCTGGATCATGCGGGGAACCTGGCCTGGCTGAAGAATTGGACGGGGGCGCGTGTTTTAGCCCATGCGGATGAAGTCCGACACGTCGCGGGCACTTACCCCTATGTCGGCGTGGCTCGCTGGTGCGGACGTCTTGAATCGCTGGGACGATGCCTTACTCGCTACCAGGCGGGAACCATTGACGAGTTTGTTGTCGATGGGCAGGAGTTGCCATTCTGGGGTGGGCTGCGGGTGGTTCATCTGCCGGGGCATTCAGCCGGGCATTGCGGCTTCTTCAGCGCGCGGCACAATCTGCTTTTCAGCGGAGACATGTTTGCCAGCTACTTCTTCAACGTGCACCGGCCGCCGGCGATTTTGAACAGCGTGCCGGAACTTTCCCCGGCGAGTGTGGAAAAGATTCGCCGGCTTGCGCCGCGGTTGATGGTACCCAACCATTACGATGTTCTCGATGGTGAGCTGCACCGAAAGCGGTTCTGCCGGTTGTTCCAGATTCCGGACTGGGCGTGACGCTTACTTCTTCAATTGCGGCGGCGTCGGTGAGTAGAAGCGGAAAGTGATGCCATCCACGTTGGCCGCACCGGAATAGACTCCGAAGCTGAAATACTTTGACACCTTGTCGTAATCAGGAAGCAGGGAGAAATCCAGCCAGTCGCGGAATTTCTTTTCGGGGGACGCGAAGGGAATGGCGCTTTCCAGAACGCCGGGCGAGGAGTTTTTGTTGGTATCACTCGCACTCTCGCGCAACGTATCGAACAGCAGGCGCATCGCTTCGGATTCATTTTCGTAACTGAACCAGCCAGTCCCCTGGCCACCCACGCGTGCCATGGCATCGGCCAGGCCGGGAAGGTCACGGAGCGTTTTCGACTGACTCTCGCTGCTGCGCAGGAATTCCTCGAGGATCGCGGCGTCGGTGCTGAAGGCGACATAACCGCCACTGGCAGCATAACTCAGTGTGGGCTTCGGCCCTCTTCCACCCATTGGCGAACTGGCGAGTTTGACGCTGTAAATCTTCTTGCCCAGAAACTCACGTGATTGTGGATTGGCGCCTTCCGGGCTCAGAATAACGAGGATGCCTCGGACCGCCGCCGCCAACTGATCCGGATTGGGTGAGCCGATCAGCACGAGCGATGGAGGTGAAGCCTTTTCCAGGGCAGAATCGCCGCGCGGCAATTTGTCGTAGGTGATAAAGTCATCTCCCAGGTTGCCAAAGAGGTTTTTGCGAATATCAAAATCCGGATCGTTGGCCTTGATAGCCTCGTTCCCATTACTCAGGACAAAATTCCAGGTGTTCAACGCTTCCGCCGAAACATCGCCCAGCATCTTCTCAATGGTGGCAATGGCCTTCGGTCCATCAATCCGGGTTCGCTGGAACTTGACTACGTCGGCGGGAACAAACGCGGGAGCCGAAGATTCCTTGGGAGCGAGCGCGAGCAACTTCGTGATTCCGGCGCGGCTGCCCTCGGGTGCGGATAAAAACATTTCCAACAGCCGACCGTCGCCAACATCGCGATATGCAAAGCTCACCGTCTTAATGCCGCCCAAACCCGAGGCGGAAGCGATCTTCGCCCACGGAATCGGCAAAGGCGTGGGGGCTGCGGTGTTTTCCTTTGCGCTGAGTGTCTTCACGAGCACGTCGAAAAACGTTTTGGTGTTGAACCAGCCATAGAGCGGGGTATCGCGGAAGAGGGCGGCGCGATTCGCTTCAAACTCCGCCTGTTCCGCGAGTGTCGGTGCCGAAGTGCTGGTCAAACGAACCACGATCTTTTCGACCGCCTTGACGGTCGTGCCGATGATGAGCAGGGAATCGCATTGGCCAATGACCAGTTCATCCTTGCCGGCTGGTTCTTTCTCCTCGTCGCCCAGTTCTTCTACTTTTTGCTTTTGAGGGAAAAACTCCCTCAGCGTTTTTGGAATGTCGTTGGTCGTAAGCGGGACAACCGAAAACTCGAAGTCGCGGATCTTTTCGGTTTTAATCGGCTTGCCGGCCTCGTTCCATTTTTTACGCAAGTCAGTGAGATTCTTTTTCAGCACATCGGACTTGTCGCGGGTATCAAGCAGCAACAGGAGCGCGGGGTCCCCGTCATCTTTTTCCTTGCCCCGCCAGTCTTCCTGCGTGACGGCCAACGTGATCTGTCCTTGCAGTAGGGTGCTGTAATCATCGAGCGTCACGCCAAGATCGCGTTCGAGCGGCTTGACGAATTCCTCGTCCCATTTCTTCTGGAACTTCTCCCGGAACGGTTTCATTGCGGGGTCATCCCAGAACTGGCTTTGCGGCGACTTCTTATAAACCTCACGCAGCCTGGTCCAGTCCGGCGCTGAAACCACGAACAACGTATCAGGCGGAAGAAGTTTCTCTGGAGGCGGCACTGCAGCGGCGGCAGTCAACGCACTCAGGACTGACATGCTCAGGGCGAAGATGGAACGGACAACTTGACGGGGGACGGTTATGTAACTCATCGGAATGTTGGACGGCTATGGTTGTGGAATCAGTCCTGGGTGGCTTTTTGTTTGGTGTGGCCGGGCGGTTCGAGATAGCGATACGGATTGCTCGGGTTGTCGTTGGCGTAAGCAAAAGCATCGCGATGGTCCAGGAAGAACCGAACCATCTCAGAAGGAATGGCGAAACCAAGTCCTTCGCCCGAAGTAATCTTCATGTTGGTCACGCCCACAACTTCACCGTAAAGATTGAACAATGGTCCGCCGCTGTTGCCGGGATTGATTTGGGCCGTCGTTTGCAGATAAAGGTCGCCGCCCAGCTGGCGTGTTTTGGTGCTGAGAATTCCTTCCGTGACCGTGCGTTCCAAGCCGAGCGGACTGCCAATGGCAAACACTCGTTCCCCTACGGCCAAAGCGTCGGCGCTGCCGATCTGCACGTACTTGAACTTCGGCGCGTCCTTGTCATCGATCTTTAACAACGCGAGATCGGCAAACTTGTTCATGGCGACGATGCGAACTTGCTTGTAGGTCTTGCGCTCAAGTTGTCCAGCAGTCTGGTGGTAAACTTCGATGGAAATCTGCGTCTCACCCTCGATGACGTGAAAATTCGTGATGAGAAATCCCTCTTCATTGAGAAAGAAACCCGAGCCCAACCCGCTGGGAGCGCGAACTTGCACCACCGCTTCACCGAGCTGATTGACCAGGTCGCGGATGTTCCGTTCCGGACCGGTTCGGCTGGAGGTCTGATAAAAACCGTGCTCCACAACAACCGGCTTGGCTTCCGCGAGAGCATTTTTTGCTGCCGCAGACGATTTCGTGGCCGGCTTGGTAGCAGCCGCCGCCTGATCGCCGGTGAGGACTTTTGTGATTGCACTGCGAGGAATGACCAGGACGGTATAACCGACATCGACAACGACGGAATCGCGCTTTTCGGCAAGCACCTTGCCCGTGATAGCGGCTTTGTCTTTCAATTCGACCACGTCCGCAGACGCAGGATGGAAAGCCGCAGACACGATCGCGGCAAGGGCCAATGTCACTTTGAACGACATGGACAGACCTTAGCGGAGCAAGGCGAACGAGGCAAGCGCAGGCGGGGAGAACAATCTTTACTTGTTAAGCGAGTACGGCAATTCTCTGCGCGTCATGGATATCTTTTGGAGCATTTTCGGTATGCCGATTGGCGTCGCACTGTGTTTTGGTCCGGCAATGGTTGTCTGGTGGCTGACCAAAGATGACAAGCCCAGCGATGGGCAGTCGGACAAAGGTCACTGAACCACGGCAGGCTTAACACGCCACAGCTTGATCGCGGCTTGCGGCTTCGTGAGAATTCCCCGGTAATTTCCGCCTCGTTGGAAATCGGAGCACTGCAGCGTGGCGTGTCACGGCACGACCTTTAACGCAAGCAATGCTTGGAAATCCAATCATCCTTTGCGCTTAAACAAGGCGCTGGGGTCAGCAAGATTCAAAACAGAGAGGTCCAACCCTGCGGAGGGATCCCGGTCCTGGGCGGTTTTGAGTTGCTTCGCGATCAGTTTACGCGATTCGGCGGCGTGATATTTCACCATGCCCACACCCACCTTGGACGAGAAAATCACCATCAGGAGGCAGGACTCATCGATGTTCGTGACGAACATGCTGAAGTTCTCGCCCTGCTGATAGACGCTATCGAAATTCTCTTCGTGGACGAGGTTGGCGATTGTCTGGTTGGCGAGATAAGCGCCGGAGGCGAGCGCGCCAATGGTGGTCAGGTCAAAGCGTCGCGCGTCACCCTGGCTGGTGATCAGGAAGCCGCCCTTGTCAATAATCAGCGCGGTGGTGGCGTCGCTGCGTTCCAGGTACTCCCGCAATACGTCATCGAGTCTCTGGATATCTTCCTCGAGTAATTGGGGAAGTGTGCCCATGTCATGTCACGCGTACTGCGGTTGTCCTTGATTGACGAACTTGTGAAGCAGCATGCGGGTGATCATGTTGAGCGTCTCGAACACCCCTTCACATTTGTGCGCAGCCGCACCAAAGGCGGGCACTTGCACTTCGCGATTGTTCAACAGGAAATCCATGTACTCCATCGGCGCGACGTTGGGCAGGTCGCGCTTGTTGTACTGGAGCACGTAGGGGATTTCATTCAAGTTCAGCTTCAGGCTCTTCAAGTTGTCGGCCAGATTTTGGAAGCTCTCGACGTTCTCGGTCATCTTCTCGTATTGCGAATCCGCGCAAAAGACGATGCCGTCCACGCCGCGCAGCACCAATTGGCGGGTGGTGTTGTAGATCACCTGGCCCGGCACGGTGTAGAGCTGGAACTTCGTTTTGAAGCCTTTGATCGACATCGCTTCGATCGGAAGGAAGTCGAAGAACAAAGTGCGGTCCGAGCTGGTCGCGAGCGAGACGAGCTTGCCTTTGTTGCCAGCCGCGGTTTGGACGTGATCGTGCACCTGGACGAGATTGGTCGTCTTGCCGCACATTGCAGGACCGTAATAGACGATCTTGACCTGCAATTCTTTGGTTGCCTGATTGATAATTGCCATAACGAGTTACTTGTTTTTCCGATCCAATTCTGCTGCCAGTGCGGCCAGTTGCGATGAGGGCAAGGGCTGTGCCGGCCGCCCAAACACTGCGAAGAAAATCGCGTTCACGCGGAAAATCTTCCACGGCACATTGCCGACCGTGAAGTTGAGGTTGTTCAGTTCGCCCATGCGCAGTTCCTTCGTGCATTGGCTGACTTTGTTGAAGAGCTGTGGGAGGAACGCCGCGAGGGTATCCGCGTTCAATTCCATGGGGATTCGGCTAGCGACCATCAAACCATCGGGAAGCGCGATAAGTGCACCAGCCACGCCATCCAATGCTACGGCGCGAGAAACGATTTCATTCGGCGAGGCGTAACGTTTGACAAACTCGGTGCTGGCGGCGCCGCCGCGGCGTAGCGCCTCGATGTGCAATTGGGTCGTGTCAGATGCGTCATCCCAGATGTAATAGTTGGTATCGACCGATTTTGGCGGGGCTGTTGGCGGTGTGAAGGCGGCCGCCGCCGAGGCAGCTGAAGCCGCGGCGGACGCGGCCGCAGCAGATGCAGCCGCGGCTGCCGCCGCCGCTGGCGACGGTACCGGCGCTGGGGCGAAGGGCACTGTGGGAGCAACAGATGGCGCCGCGGGAGCAGGGGCTTCAGGTTGTGGAAATCCAAAGAACAGGTTGGGAATTTCCGCATCAACAGTGAGTTTCTGCTGAGGCTGCGGGGGCTGCTTGCGCGTGATGAAAAGTGGCGCAAGAATCTTGAGCGGCAGTTCAAGCTCCAATGCGTCATGTGCGGACACCGCGGGCGGGAGTGCGGGTCTTATCCAGGAACGTAATGATTTCCAATTGAATGTGACCTTCCCTCGTTTCAAGCCGGTTTCTACCGAGTCGACTGGCAACGCCACACGCGCATCCGTAAGGCCCTGCTGGGCCATTTCATGAAGGAGAGCTTCGGGCCAATTCTCTGAAATCGCATTCAGAGCGACAGGGATTACCGCGGATTCCGTTCCTGGAGCGGGCGTAGGAACCGCCTTGGGCATCGGAATCGGTTGCGGTTGCGGTTGGGGCCTGGGCTGAAATTGAGTGTGAAATTGAGGTTGCGGCTGTGGCTGACGCGTTGGTGTGTGGGCCGGTGCAATCGGGTTGACCGGTGTAATGGGTGTAATGGTCGGAAAGGGCGTCGGCGCGCTCGACGAAGCGGGTGTCGGCGCTTTCGTGAACGAGAAGGGAATGGACGCTGCCGGGTTCGCTCCGCCGGCTGGAGCAGGAGGTGTGTTGACCGAAGAAATGGAGCCGCGCGCCGGCACTTGGGGTGCGGGCGCGGCTCGGCGCGGTGCAGCGGGTTGCACCGGTTTTATGTTCCCCACCGAAATCGAAAGTTCCTGTCCGGGCGAGTCAAACGGACTTGTTATGTCGGATGGAACTTCGACTTGCCTTTGAGCGCCGCGGCGCACGAGCAAGGCGGGGTTTATACGAGAGAGAACCTCATTCAACGGAAGAGGCACGGGAACCTGATCGCTTTCCACACCCGGTGCAAAAACGTGGGGCGCCGCCTGGCGAATATCGCCGAAGGGCACTGCCACAACACCGTGGGAGAGTTGGGAGAGAACTTTATCGAGAGCCACGTTGACCGTCAGATCCCCAACGGCCTGCACGCGCACTTTCCCGCGCAATTCGCCGGGCAGTCCATTAAGAATGGACTGGAGCGGAACGGCGATCGTCGCAATGCCACTGGCCGAGCCCATTCCATTTGAGTGAGTGCGACGTGGTGACGCGTGCACCGGACTTGGCGCGGGCGACACTTCCACCGGCGGTGGGGCCAGCGGAGCGGAGTTTACAAATGCCTGCGCGTCGTCGTCTGTGGACGTTGCGTCTGATTTCCGGAAAAGCCCTTTGAGAATTCCAAACAATCCTGATTTTCCGCCGTTAGATGATGCGCTCATGTGTTCGTTCAGGTCAACCGCCCTGGTAATAAGTGTGAAGTCCCGCTCACGCCTCGGGTGGACGCTTCTGACGTCCCGCTCAAAATACGACTGTTTACGTGTCTCATCACGAGTTGACTTCCTAGCTTGTTACGACTACTTGGGGGGCTCTTCGCACAAGACATGCCAGCAACTCTTCGACACTTTGTCCTCCGCACTCAATCGGGACATAAGCCTGTAGAGTCGATGAAAAAATATTTACAGAGGTGTCCTCCCCCATAGCAATGCGCCGCAGCTTGTCCCATCGGTGGACTAATTGTCCTGCGAAGTGCCCTGCTTCCACCTCCAAAACCATTCCGAGCGTGGCTTGGCGTTCTGCTCCGCCAAACTCACCCTTGACAAACCGACGTGTCTGCAGCGGGAAAATAATTTGCCGTTGCGTTGGGAATACCATTTGCTTTCGGAGGGTGGAACGACCTGGTGTGCGCGAGGTTTGCGAAGATGAACACCAGCGGTTTGAACCGATCAAAATGGAAACTCGTCACAAAATTTTGCTGGTGGACGATGACCCGGATTTACTGGAGGTCTATCGCGAAACCATCGAAATGTTGCCCAGTGGGCCGGAGATTCAGACCGCGTCCTCGGGCGCTCGCGCGCTCGCCATGCTCGAGTCGGAATCCTACCGCTTGCTGATTACCGATCTCAAGATGCCCAAAATGGATGGCTTGCAACTACTGTCCATTGTCAGGCGCAAGTTTCCAGAATTGCGGACGGTGGTGCTGACGTCGGTTTCCGACGAACAATTTCGCTCGCGCGTTTACGCGTTGGGTGTTGATCTCTATTGGCACAAGCCAGGGACCGAGTCCGAGATGAAGCAATTCCTCGAGTGCCTCGAGTCCCTGCTGGGCCGTGAATTGGAGCCGGGATTCCGCGGTGTTCAAAGCAAGAGCCTCGTGGACCTCGTTCAACTGGAGTGCATTTCACAAAGTTCCTCCGTGTTGCGCATCACTAACGGCCCGCTGACGGGTTGCATCTGGGTGAACAATGGTGAACTTACGGACGCTGAGACTGATGGCGCTCGTGGCGAAGATGCGTTTCAAAAAATCCTGCGTTGGAAGGCGGGGAATTTTGAGTTCCTTCCCGCTGAAGCAAACCGCCCGCGCACCATCTTTAAATCCTACAACGCGCTTTTGCTCGAAACCGCACAGGCGCTGGACGAGTCGAGTGGCGATGCGTCCGCCGGCAATCCCGACGGAGAACACGGCGCGAATGGGGCGGCGCAAAATGGAGCCACAGGGCTGGCGGCGCTTGCTGATTCTGAGGGCGTGGAGTTCGTCCTGAAGTCGAATGCGGATAAGCGAATCGATTCTCGCGGGTTGGAAAACCCGGAACGACTGGCCGGTTGGTCGCGACGAAGTTTGGAGCGTTTTAGCGCTCTCGGAGAAACCCTGCACGTGGGCGCCGTGGAGCAGATTACCGGCATCGGCATGCAGCGTCACGTGGCACTGGCTCACAAAAACAACAGTGATGTTTGTGTGGGGTGGCAGCATACTTTGAGTGTTGGAGAGATTCGTGAACGGATGAAAAAAGTTCTTACGCTATGGGCCTCCTGAGCATCTTCTCCAAACCAGCAAAACCCCTGCTGCAGTTGCACTCCGGCAGTTTCAGCATTGACCGCACGGGACGGGTGCTGGCCACGACCCTGCCGTCCAGCTTTCCCCGTGACCTGGTTGAAGAGATCGGTCAGTGCATCACCGAAACGTTCAACGAAGCGCACTCCATCCAGCTCCCACTGGATGAGCTGGTCATTTACTATCCAGGTTTCAGGATTACCGCCCGCGACATGCGTGGCGGCGCCATGGTTTTTCTTTCCACCCCTAGCACCTTTGATCCCAGTCTAAATACCCGATAGCCATATGAGTAATCCAAAACTCCATCCGCTGATTCAGCAAACCGAGAATTACCTGGAATGCTGGAAGCAATTCAACCACTTCATCAACATGGCCCGCACCAAGAAATTTGGTTCGGATGACGAGACACACTTTCTCGAAATCAAGAGCGTGTTGGTCCAGGAACTCGAACTGATTCTGGCCGGAATGGAAGTCAGTTCCCCGACCAAAGATGAGATCCACAGCCTCATCGGCAATTCGCCCTCGTTGCGTTACCTCAGCGAAATGAGCGAGGGCGCGTTGCGCAGCCTGGAGAATCAGTGGCACAAGATTTACATCGGATGGCACGCCATTCTCGGCCAGCTCAAAGTGCGTCAGCATGAAGAGACTCCCAAGTCCGGTATCGCCGGCATTATGGAAAAGTTGGTCAAGACAGCCTGAACCAACCAACCAACTGGATCAGAGGTCTTCAAAATAAAACCGCGCCCGTCGGGGGCGCGGTTTTTGTTTTGCAATTGTTCAGCTACGAGGACACCGCCGGCGGTGTCTCCGTTGAGGGCGACGGAACGCTCGTTGTCTCGGGGGCTGCCGCAGGTTCAGCTGGGGTTTGGTCGGAAACGGGCGGCTCCGTTGTCGCCGGCTCCGTCGCCGGCGGTTGAGGTTGTATTGCTGAACTGCTTTCCGTGAACGGAGACGCAGATTCCAAGGTTGCAGGCGTACCGGGATCACTGGCCGGCGCGTTCGGTACTTCGCTCTGCCCTTCCGCTTTTGCTTCAGGCGCAGGTTTCGCTTCAGGCTTGGGCGGGCGTGGCGCCGGCTTCTTGGCCGTGTCCAACTGGCCGTTGGCAAACTCAATTACATGCCCTTGATGCACGAGCCAGTGCAAATCCGCGATCAAGGCCGTTTGTTCCGGCGTGGGCTCGTTACTTGCCAGCTGAACTGGTGACGGCGTTGCGGCCTCACCTTCAGTCGGAGGTGCGACCGGAACGGGCGCCGGTGCCGGACTCGGTGCCAAGCTTTCAATCAGCTTGCGCCGATTGCACTTCGGATTTCCGTTGATGAACTCAACAATCCGCTTCACCCCGTCGGAAACCGGTGTGGTTTCCAAATCGAGGAAGTGCGGGCGGGCCACGGCCACGTGCGTGACCGTTTTGTTCACCTTGAAGAATTGGAGGCCTTGGTGCGCAAAGGCCTGACTGAGCGCCGTGGCAATTTGCATCGGAAACCGGCGTTGCTCGGCGAGAAGATTTTGAATCAGTCGTCCCAATCCGCCGCGCAATGATCGGGCCGCCACGCCGCTCACAACGTGCGATTCAACGGTCTTGATGATCGCCTCCCGGTGTGTCGCCTGGAAGTGTTTCTCCACCTCCTGGCGATTCGGCAGCTTCAGCGGCTCGGGCACGTTCAAGCAGATGTATTCGGTCTTCCAGCTTTGTTCTTCAACCCATTGCTTCACCACAGCTTCATCGCGGACAATCTTGACCCGTGACTTATAAGCTTCAAACGGCATTCGCGAGAAGCGCTCCACATGCAACTTGCGCAACTGGTTTTGGTAGTCGTGATAATTGGGCGGCCCCAGCACCACACCGCTCAAGCCGCATTGACCGACAAACGTGTAAACTCCCTTGGGCGGTTCAGCGGCAGTTTTCTCGGCCTGATAAAACGTGGCGAAATGCCGTGACAACACGTGTGCCACCGCTTCGTCCTCACTCAACCAGATGGTGTCGTCCAACGCGCACAGGAACAGCGGCTGAACTGGCTTGCCCTCCGCATTCTTTTTGACGCTGAACCGGACCGCATACCGCTCCGGCTTTTGGATCACGAGAAATGCAATGTCGAACAACGGAAACGCGCGTCCGGTCATCTTGACCTGTCGTGCCATGGACTCGACACCCTTCTCGTCGGGCACGAGGGAAACATTGATCTCCGGCAACGGCGGGGGCGGCTCACGGCGTTCGACAAAACTCCTTCGATCATCCCGGCGTTGCCCGCCGCGCTCATCGCGAGCTGGGCGACCTCCCTGACCCTGGTCGCGTCGCGGGCCGCGCCGTTCGTCGCGGGGGCCGCGGCCAAACTCCCGGCGCTCCCCGCCTTCGCGACGGGGCGGGCGGGGGCCACGGCGTTCACCGCGTCCGCGGTCATCACGTCTTGGCTCCTCCTCGCCAGTGTATTTGGCGTACCGATTTGTCTCTGACGTTCCCTGCGCCCAAGCGGGCAGGAACAGCTTTTCCAGGTCAAGGTCCGTTTCCGGATTGATACTCATAATTGACGACAGCCCCATGACGGGACTCGATAAAACGTTATGCTGTCAGGATGGAATGGCGTCCGGCGAATTGCAATGAAAGAAAACCCTGATTGATTCAAGACCCGTAGTGCGGCGGTTTGGGGTTCGTGGACTTCACACGCTCCAGTTCGATGCTTTCCAGCGTCTGGGCTTGCCGCTGCACCACGCGCTTCAACTTCTCCAACTCCTTGCCTTGCTCGATGACGACTCCGTTTAACTGCTCCACTTGATGCTCCAGGTGCGCAATCGTGGCTTCAATCCGCTGCAGGCGCTCGGCCGCTTCGTCGCTCATCTTCGCTCAACGCAGGACAAACTTCCGATGCTTTTCAAAAACCCCGCGCAGGGACTTGGACAACTCATCCTGCAACTCCTGCAACTCGCGATACGTCGCCACCCCCTTTCCGGATGGCTCGGCGGTTTCGGTTTCATTCAGTTCCACAAACTGATCCGTGATGTCCTCGATGCGCGCCTTCTCGCCCTTTTGCAATTTCAAACACCACAGTGCCTGCAACGCCGCGCCGTAAGCCGCACCCTCGCTGACTTTGAGCGTCACCACTTGCGCATTGAAAATGTCCGCCATGATCTGCCGCCAGAGTTTTGACTTCGCTCCGCCACCCGTCGCACGAATCTGCTTCGCCTTCACTCCAAGTTTAGCCAACCGGCGCAAGCCGTAGTTCATTCCCAGCGTCACACCTTCCATCGCTGCTCGACAATAATGGCTCGCGCTGAAAGTCTTCGTGTTGATGCCGATCATCACGCCTGTGCCATCAGGCACGTTCGGCGTGCGCTCGCCTTCGAGATACGGCAACAGCAGTAATCCATTTGCGCCCGGCGGTACTTGTCCGGCTTTGCTCTCGAACTGCTCGTACGAATACTCGAAGTCCAATCTCATCATCTCGGTCGCCACCGTGACATTCATGGTGCAGAGCAGCGGTAGCCAGCGATTGGTCGAATCACAAAACGCTGCGATGTCGCCCGTTGGATCAACCACCGGCTTTTCCGCGCACGCATAGATCGTCCCACTCGTGCCGAAACTTGCCGTAACGAGGCCCGGACGTGTGTTACCCGTACCAATCGCGCCCATCATGTTGTCGCCGCCGCCCGCGCTCACCAGGACACCCGTTTGTAAACCGAGAGCGTGCGCCGTCGATGCCTGCAAACGCCCCGCCGGTTGGTCGCTCGAAATCAACGACGGCAGCTTGACGGCCAAATCATCATCAATCGCCTTCAGCGTCGCCTCACACCATTTGCGTTTGCGCACGTCCAGCAGCGCTGTGCCGCTGGCGTCGCCATATTCCATCACGCGTTCGCCAGTGAGCCAGAAATTCAAGTAGTCATGCGGCAACAACACGGTCGCGAGTTTGGCAAAGTTCTTCGGCTCATGCTTCTTCAGCCAAAGAATTTTCGGTGCTGTAAAGCCGGGCACGACACCAATGCCTTGCTTTTTGATCGTGCCTTTGAGTCCTCCGTGTGCGGCCATGATTTCTTCGCACTCCTCAGCGGTGGTCGTATCGCACCACAACTTCGCCGGGCGAATCACATCACCGTTCTTATCCAGAGGAACGAAACCATGCTGTTGTCCACTCACGCCGATGGCCACCACCTCTGAGCCGACCGCTTTAGCCTGGCGTAATGCCTGACGAATCGCGCCGCCCGTTGCCTCACGCCACGAGTTCGGATGTTGCTCCTTTGCGCCGGCGGGAAGATCGGGAATCAAATCATAGGTTTGCGCACCGGAACCCAGGACTTTGCCAGAGTTCGCGTCCACCACGAGCGCCTTCGTGGATTGCGTGCCGCTGTCGATTCCAATGATGAGCTGTCGCATGACAACTGTTTAACCGTTGCCCGCGCAACTGTCACGCCGAAGCGCATGGAGGATCTAACGCCGGCGGTTCAGCCAATGGCACGCACGGTTACCGCTACCGTCATCTTACGATCCGTCGTGCCTTTGTAAGTTCCAGTCACCGGCGGTACATCCGCGTAATCACGTCCGACCGCGATCTTGATGTAATTCTCATTCACCGGCTGATTGTGCGTTGGGTCCAAGCCACACCAGCCCACGCCAGGAATCAGCACTTCCACCCACGCGTGCGTCGCACTGGCGATCTCTGTGGCCAGGTAGCCGCTCACATACAACGCGGGAATCTTCAGCACGCGACACAGCCCAAGCATCACGTGGGCGAAGTCCTGGCACACGCCACGTTTGTCCTGCAGCACGTCGCGCATGTGCGTGTGAACGGTCGTGGATTGCGGCTCGTATTTGAGTTGCGCGTGAACAAATGCCATGAGCGCCCGCGCTGCCTGCCAGGTGTCCGTAACATGGAGCGTAGTATCCAATGCCAGTCGCCACACTTCGGGCGACAACTCCACAAACCGGCTCTCTTGCAGAAAATCAAACACTCGACTCTCGCGCGCGGCCTCGCCAATCCGCGCCAACGGCCACGGTGTTTCGTTTTCGCCCAGAGCGGGACGCGGTTTCATCGAAACCCGCAAATGACTTTCGACCAGCAAGGAGCTGTGCGGCTCGGGAATTTCGAAGTGGTGAACGACGTTGGAATAAAAATCACGATGATGCCGCAGACGCGCGGCGGGCAGCACCTTCAAAAGGAAATGTTCGACCGTCTGGTGCTCGTCGGAAAAAGGTTGGAGGCGCGCTTCGTTGAAGCTCTCGCGCACCGGGGACGCGTATTGATATTCGGTGCGATGAATCACTTCCCACTTCATCGCTCAAACCTCGGCTACATCCACGGAAACCTTGACCTCGTGCTGTCCTCCGCCGGTGAGAATTCCCGCCACGGGGCTGACATCTCCAAAATCTCGCCCATACGCAACGGTGATGTGTTCCTCGCCGGGTTGGACGTTGTTCGTCGGATCAAAATCCACCCAACCCTCTTCGGGACAAAACACGCTGAACCACGCATGACTCGCATCCGCCCCGACGAGTCGCGGCTTTCCTTCCGGCGGACGCGTGCGCAGATAACCACTGACATAACGAGCGGGTAGGCCCAACGACCGCAGAAACGCGATGCTCAGATGAGCGAAGTCCTGACAAACACCGCGGCGATTCTGTAATGCTTCCTCCAGTGGGGTCGCGACCGTTGTTGCTTTTGAATCGTATTTGAAATCCTGGAAGATGCGACGATTCAAATCCGCTACGCCAGCCAACAGCGGAGTTCCCGCCAAAAAACTCTCTTTCGCATAGTCGGCCAGTTCAAACGACGCTCGCACCTGCGGCGAATCAAAGACGAACTCATATGGCTCGACCACCTCCGGCGAAACGGGATCGCGAAACAAAGCCGCGACCTCCTCCCACGCTGGCGATGATTCCAGATTGATCGGTTTGCGGGGGCGCACATTCACGCGGCTGTGCGTGATGACCTCGAGTTTCTTGTGAACCTCCTGGATGCTGAACAAACAAAGCTGGTTGCCGAAGTAATCTTCGCGTTCCTTGCGCAAAGTAGGGGTCGGAAAAATTTTCAGCGAAAAGCTTTCACGAGTCTGTGCGGCAGTCACGCGCGGTTCCAGCCGTGCCACATGCTGCGAAACCGTCACCGGCGCGGCATATTCGTAAAGCGTGCGATGCGTGATGTTGTAAGTCATGCGCAGAAAGCAAAGCAGGGCATAAGTGTGTGGCGACTCGCCCTCACCCTCTCCCCCAGGGAGAGGGAACAGCAATTGGGGGTTTCTCGCTTTTCCAAGGCTGCTCTCTCCAATCCAGACGCAGATTCACGACTGAGACAGCGAGCGTTTCTCCCTCTCCTGGGGGAGAGGGCCGGGGTGAGGGCGAGCCAATCAACAAAGTTCTTCCTCAACGATTTTCGAACCTCGCATTTCATGCATCACCTCCGCGCCCTGTGCGCGAAATCGCCGAGTGCGCAAAATAATTTGCAGCAATTGCATCCGAAACTTTCGGTAAGTCGCGAAGGGTTTGCCGAATGGTCTTATGCAACTCGGTTTCCGGCCATGTTTCCGGCTTGATGGCCAGTTCCCGGGCATCAGTGCGATTCAGCCGTGCCGCGCACTCCTGAATCAGATTTTTGCCCGAGTCCGGCGCGCTCTCGTGTTCCTGCGGTAAATGCCGGAAATGTTTCGCCAGTTGATCGAGTTGGAAGAGCACGGAGCGCGGATTCTTGTCGTCGAGCAACACGAGATCAAATACTGCCGGCACCGTGGCAAGGAGGTTGTAACGCGAACGAAACGTGATGGAGCTGTCCACAACCTCGAGGATCGCTTCGAGCACGCTCGGGTTTTCTGACTCGGGCCGCCGCAGTGTCGCGTCCAGCAACGTGCAAAGGTAAATCGCGCGCTCGAGGCGCAATCCCATATCGATGAATCGCCAGGCCTGCGCCCGGGTCATGTTCTCTCGCGCCAGGCCGTGAAACGCTGCAAGGCCCATCAGGGTCTGACTCAAGATGGCAACCGCATCGCCCGCCAACATCACCATGCGGGCGGTGGGAGTGGCCAGCCGGTCATTGAGTTGGCTGAGCACACGCCACATGTCGTTCGACGTGCGGTCGCGCACGACCATCGCAAGCCGCTGCAACTGATCGGCAATTTGTCGCAAACTTCCGGAGCGCGAAGCGTCGAAGATTGCGGCGAGTAACTCCGCCTCGAAGGCTTCGGAGTTCTGGCGCAACTCGGGTTTCTGCAGAATATCGGGCAACTGACCTTGAATCTGAAGCGTCTCCAACAACGGGACGATGACCGGCAGCGCGCCGCCGGCGCGTTCGGGATTGAAACGTTGCAGCGAAGTCCGCAGCAATCGAGCGGTAGCGTCCGCGCGTTCAGTGTAGCGCCCGAGCCAGAAAAAATTGTCCGCCAGTCGCGACGGCAGGTTGTTGCCCGTACGCCGCAACTCAATATTCTTGCCCAACCCAAACAGCAAGGTATCTCCTTCGACCGGAGTTGACGAAGTGATCCAGGTGTCTTTGCTGCTGCCGCCGCGTTGCATTGAAACAAATCGACCTCCGCTGTCGGGCGAAACTCGCGTCAACCCGCCCGGCATCACGCGGTAACCATCCGGCGTCGCAACCACGAAAGCGCGCAAGCCAATCGGTTTTGGCACCAGACCGCGCTGCTCCCACGCTGGCGCCGCAGAGAGCGCAATGCGCTCCTGGGCTACGAATAAGTCCGGGTCAAAGTCAATATGCCGCTTGAGCGCCGCGCGTTCGTCAGCGCTGAGAGGTTTATCCGGATCCGGCGCGCGCAGATGCGACCGGAACGCCGGTTTTACAATGAGTTCGTTGAGATGCTCGAGCACGTATTGGCGCGCCGATTCCTGACCGCACCACCATGTGGCCACCGAGGGCAACTTCAGCGCTTCGCCGAGAATGTGTTCGCACAAACCGGGAAGGAACGACATGAACGCCGGACTTTGCACCACGCCACTGCCGAGCGCGTTGGCCATCGTGACATTTCCGGCGCGAATCGCTTCCACGAGTCCGGGCACGCCGAGAATGGAATCATTGCGCAACTCAAGCGGGTCGCAAAAGTCGTCGTCCACACGACGCAGAATTACATCCACTCGCTCGAGACCGCTGAGTGTTTTGAGAAAAACCTGATTGTCGCGCACGGTGAGGTCCTGGCCCTCGACCAGCATGTAACCGAGGTAACGCGCCAAGTACGCCTGCTCGAAATAGGTTTCGTTGTGTGGCCCGGGCGAGAGCATCACCACGCGGGCCTTGTCTTGTCGCGGCGCGAGTCGGGAGAGCGAGTTTCGCACGTCGCGAAAGAACCCCGCGAGGCGATGGACATGATTATCGCGAAACGGTTCGGGCAAAATGCGCGAGGTAGCGAGCCGATTCGCCAGGGCGTAACCCGCACCGGTCGGAATCTGCGTGCGATCAGAAGTCACCCACCAACGTCCATCCGGTGAGCGCGCCAGATCCGCAGCGTAGAAGTGAAGATAGGTATCGTTGACCACCCGCACTCCGTGGCAGGGACGCAAAAAATCCGGTTGCGCGAATACGAGTGCGGGCGAAAGCCAACGCGTGTGAATCAACTCCTGTTTCCCGTAGCAATCAGCGAGGATTTTGTTGAGCAACGTCGCCCGTTGAACCAGTCCTGCTTCGAGCGTTGCCCATTCTTCCGGCGCGATGATGAAGGGGATCGGATCGAGCTGCCACGGACGTTCCATGCCGCGCGGGTCACCGTAGACGTTGTAAGTGATGCCTTGCTCGTGAACGAGTCGTTGGCAGGTATCCGAACGGCGCTGCAATTCGGGCGCGGAAAACTCCTCCAACAATTTGAACAACTTCGCGTAGTGGGGCCGGACTTCGCGATCCTTGCCCAGCAGTTCGTCAAAGACGTCCGGGCCCGGCTGATATTGATCCAGCAGGCCGGCGATTTTCTTTGCGGGTTCAGCGACCGAGGCGTCGTCCATTGCGGGCGCAGCTCTTATCACACGCGCCGGACGGTTGCGAGATTTCTTTGTCGGGAGCATCAGACATTTCGCAAGTCGAGCGTGAACGGAAACTCAGGGTTAACGTTTGCCGTAGCGACGGTGAACTTGCCCTGGGAATGGCCATTGCGGAAAAATCGCGCGAGACGACGCGATTCGGCCTCGTAACTGTTCACCGGAAATGTGTCGTGGCTGCGACCGCCCGGATGCGCGACGTGATAGGTGCAACCACCGATGCTGCGACCGTTCCACGTGTCCACTACGTCAAATACCAGCGGCGTGTGAACGCCAATCGTCGGTTGCAAACACTCCGGCGGCTGCCACGCGCGATAGCGAACGCCGGCGACGAATTCGCCATTCGTGCCGGTCGGATGCAACGGCAAACGATAGCCGCCAACAGTGATGGCAAATCGATCACCGATAAGTCCGTTGGCTTTCACCTGGAGCCGTTCGAGCGAACTGTCCACGTAGCGCACTGTTCCGCCGCCGCCGGGTTCTTCGCCGAGCACGTGCCAGGGTTCAAGCGCAGTGCGAAGTTCGAGATGGATGTCACGTTGTGCAAGGTCGCCAATGAACGGAAAGCGAAACTCAAAGTGTGGCGCGAACCAATCAAATTCGAATGGATATCCGGCATCGCGCAAGTCGCGGATGACATCCTTGAAGTCCGTCTCGCAGAAATGCGGCAGCATCCAACGGTCGTGGATGTCCGTGCCCCAGCGCACCAGGCCGTTCTTGTATGGCTGGTTCCAGAACTTCGCGATGAGTCCGCGCAGCAACAGATGTTGCGCGAGGCTCATGCGCGAGTGCGGCGGCATTTCAAAGGCGCGCATCTCGACGAGGCCGAGTCGGCCACCGGCGCTCTCGGGCGCATAGAGTTTGTCAATCGAGAACTCGGAACGATGCGTATTGCCGCTGGAATCAATCAGCAGATTGCGGAACAAGCGGTCAACAAGCCAGGGTAGGACAGGCGTCGCGCCTGTCTCTAACTTCTTGTTTTCAGATGGAGACAGGCGTGACGCCTGTCCTACGCCGAGCTGCCGCTCCAACTCTTTGAACGCAACTTCGAGTTCGTAGAGCGAATCATTGCGCGCTTCATCAATACGCGGCGCTTGCGAAGTGGGCCCGATGAACAAGCCGTTGAAC
>DASUGI010000158.1:0-34790 GCA_036274115.1 Verrucomicrobiia bacterium | reverse complement strand
AAGCGTGCGACCGAAGTCCGGGATTTCCTCCCATCGTGCGGAGGCTGTCTCGCGCTTACTGGTGAAATGTGCTGCTTCGATGGAAACGTAGCCGTCGGTTTCAACGAAGCCTTTGAGTGAATCGCGCGTGGGAGTTGAGGGGTTGAATGCGCTGATGTGGACGACAACTTCTGTGCCCGCACCGGAAATGGTCACTGTGCCCTTCGCGGAATCTCTCGGCGCTTTAGCCCAATCCACTCCCACCAGGAGGCGATGTTTCTTGTCAACTTTGCCGGAGGTCGAATCGAGGGTGATCCACGGAGCGCTGGCGGCGGCTTTGAAGTCAAAGGGGGCTTTGCCTTTGTTGAACACGTCGATGAAACGCTTCGGCTGGTTGAAAGAATCGAAGTGCAGGGCGGCTTCGTTGGTGTCGCCCGGCCAGGTGGCCGTTGAGCCTTCAATGGCGACGCCCATCGCTGCGGTTTCGGGGACTTCAATCTCGGTAACAGTCGGCATCACGTTGCGCGATGGCTGTTGCCAGTTGGAATAGCCGATGTGCGTTTGGTCCATCATGTGACTCCACTTGCCGCCCGCGAGCTGGCGATTGTAGTAATCCGACAATTCCTGGTCCGCCTTGAAAAGGTCCTTCACTATGGCGGCAAAGTCGTTGGCACTGGCGCGGCCCTGGCTGGCGTAGAGTTTGTTCTTCGCGGCGCTGATGTAGAGTTCGTTGACGATGTAACAGGCTTTCGTGGGATGGAGAACGAGTTGGAAGAAGGCGTCGCGCGCGTTCTCAGGAAGTTTGGTTGAGATGGATTCGGCTTTGTCAGTGATGGCCTTCCACTCGGCGATAATGCGGTCGGCTTCCTGATAATTGGCGAGGCTGAACGTGCCGGGCGCGAGGAGTTCGGGTGTGCGACGGCGATTGTATTTGGTGTATTTGGCGACGATGTCGGCAATGTCGGTGGCGTGTTCGGGGCCGAACTCGCGGGTGGCCCAGAGTTTCAGGCAATCGGCCATGCGCTCTTTCGTCCACGCCTTGGGATTCCACGCCATGGTCAGGAAGAACTCGATGGGAATTTCCATCGGCTTGAGGTCGCCGACGTTCACGACCCAGATGCGGTCCGCGCCGAGTTCATAGGCGAGGTGCATCTGCTCCCAGATTTTGGGAATGGGTGTGACGTTGAGCCATTTGTAGTTTCGCGGTCCGCCGACGTAATCGAAGTGATAATAAACTCCCGCGCCACCGCTGCGCTTGCGTTCCTCGGCGGTGGGCAGGCGACGGATGTTGCCCCAATTATCGTCGCACCAGAGGAGGGTGACGTCGTCGGGGACGCGCATCCCGCGTTCGTAGTAGCCTTGCACCTCTTTGTAGAGCGCCCAGACTTGCGGGACGGCTTTGAGGTCGGGATTGATGATTTCGGTGATTTGCTTGCGTTGATCCGCCACGATGCGTTCGAGGAGGGCGACGCTTTCGGTTTCCGACATGGGTTCGTCGCCATCACCGCGCATGGCGAGGGTGATGACTTTCTCGTAGTCCTTCGTGCGGCGCAGACCTTCGGCCCAGAACTCACGGAGCTTCTCCGGATTCTTCGAGTAATCCCAAGTGCCTTGGCGATTGCCGGCGCGACTCCATTCCTTCCAGGCACGCATCATGGGTTCGTGATGGGAGGTGCTGACGACGATGCCGTATTCGTCAGCGAGTTTGGCGTTGAGCGGGTCGTCGGTGGCGAACGAATTGTCCCACATGGCGGGCCAGAGATAGTTGCCTTTGAGACGAAGAATCAGCTCGAAGACGTTGGTGTAACACTTGTGATTGAGGCCGCCGAATTTTTGGCGCGCCCAGCCTTGGAGGGCAGGGGCTTCGTCGTTGAGGAAGATGCCGCGGTACTTCACGCCGGGCGGACCTTGAACGTGGCGACCCGCCTTTACGAAGAGCGTGCTCTGTTTCTTCACCGGCACGTCGGCCCACCAATACCAGGGTGAAACGCCAATCTGTTCAGACAGATCGTAAATGCCGAAGATGGTGCCGCGCTTGTCACTGCCGGCAATAACGAGCGCGCTTTCGATGCCGGGCAGTGGTTTAGCCACGACCTGAAGTAACGATGCCTCCCATTTGCCGGTGATGTCGGTGACATCAATTTGTTTGTCGCGGATGAGCCGGTCGATGAGTGTACTCTTGCCGATCGTGCCGATGATGATGGTGTATGCGGTGGCGGCCTTTTCGTCGCGGACGATGGTCGGCGTTATTCCTGTGACTCGTGCAACGTCGGCCTGAAGGTCGTTTACCGCCCGAATGACGCCGGGCCAATCAGCACTGTCCACGTAAAGGCTCGCTGTGTTGTTGCCTTGTGCAATGACGAAGCTGCCGTCGCTGAGAGCATTCTCCACGTAGTTCGGTTGACAGATCGCGAAGATCAGTGGGGGGCAGGCCAGTATGGCGAGCAGGGACATCCAGGCCTTGTTGATGGCGAAGCGCCAAATGGTCATCAAGGCGTTCGACGGGCGTGCGGGGGTTGAATTCAGTCCTGCCGGACCAATCCAATGGAAAATCCTCCGATGTTCAAGGGCGACCGAGGAATTGCGCATGGACGAAGAGTACTGGCCCGCGTTGGAAGGCGGAATGGACGATTCTGCGGTCTTCAAACGACACGCTTCTCAAGGCTGCTAGCCGCGCTCACCTTTTACGATTTGGAGCCCGGCTCGCATGTAGCCCAGCGCGTAGGCCATTCCGGCATGCCAGGGAGCGGGGCAACTCATTTGCGGGGCATGATCCGGAATGAGCACGCCGGTGAAGTTATTGCGCTTCAGAATCCGCAACACTTTCAAGATGTCCACTTCGCCGTCGTCGATGAAGGTCTCTTTGTAATACGGCACTTTGTCCCGGACGTTTCGCAAGTGGACGTAGCCGAGTTTTCCCTGACGGCTGTAGGTGTCCACAACGTCGTAGATGTTGCCTTCGGTCATCTCCGCCAAAGTGCCGACGCAAAATTCGAGCGCATTGCGAGGGCTGGGTTTTAGATCAATCAACTTCTGGTAGAGGTGCGGCTGATAGACCAGTCTGGGCTGGGCGCGAACGGTGGGCATAGGAGGATCATCCGGATGCGCGGCCAAAGTCACACCAGCTTCCTCGGCAACCGGAATGACAGCATCGAGAAAGTCTTTCAGCCGCTGCCAGAGTTGGTCTGGCGTGGCGGAAGGGACGATCCCCGGCGCGGCGTTGCGATCATAAACCATGTTCCAGACCATGCCGTTGGGTAATGGGGTATCGAGCGGGCCGTTCATTCCGACGGCTTCGGCATTGCCGCGAGCGAATGGGCCTTTCACCCGGCCCGCGACGCCAGCAATGGAGAAATTGTAGCCAAACACGCGAATCCCCGCCCGGCCCACGTTGCGGATGATGGTTTTGAGGTTTTCCAGTTGTTCAGGCTTTTTCGGGCCGTCCAGTAGCACATCGTGCCAATGTGCGGGGTCAAAGTTCTCAATGGCCTCCAGTTCGAGCCCGGCGGCGTTGATGTCCTTGCGGATGGCGGCCAATTCCTCGTAGGTCCAGAGTTGGTCTGTGTTGCCCGCTAATCCCCAGCCTGAGTCGTCACCCACCGGCTGATCTCCCGGAAGATTGCTTCTGGAGGAACGGAAATAGTCCACCAGGTGAATAACCAGGTGCGTGCAGCCACATTGCTTCGCGAAATCGTAGTGCTCGCGATTGAGTTGGTGACGATAAAGCCCAAGGCCGAGTTTCATGGTGATTTTCGGCAGTTAACTAAAGCGACGACGCAGGGTCAATCAGTGGTCGTAACGTTCGTATTAGCAATCTTCAGTGCGAATAACTTTTGTTCGAATGACGGAAGAAAACTCTTGAAACTTTTTGGGAACAGGCGCAGGATTCGGCCATCCAACCGGAAGAGTAGAGAAGAATCGGGAAACTCAGAAAAAACCAGCTCGTGTTATGAAGTTGCATATTCGGAATGTGTTGTCGTTCTTTAGTGTCGTTGCGATGGGGGTTTGCACCGCTAATGCCGCGCTCTTAAGTCCGGGTTCATCCATTAGTTTAACCGCGGAGCCCGGCCCGATCGGCGGATCGGTGATCGGTTCTTCAACAGTGTTTTTCGTGGCGCCGACCTTTAGTGGCACTTTAGTGAGTAAAGTCATCTCTGGCGACACATCGAATCCTTTTGCGGGCGGACTTACTTTTACCTACGAGTTGAGCAATGAGTCCTTTAGTCCTGATCCGATTGATCGATTCACTCTCAGCAGCTACCTGGGTTTTTCTGTCGATGCCAGTTATCCGTCTGGTTCTCTCGTCGGATCCATCGTTCCAACCAGTGTGACTCGTAACGGCAGCGGCAATCAGATCAGTTTCAACTACACGGGGCCATTCGAGGGCACTCTAATCCCCGGTTCGGCCAGTGTCTTGTTGGTGTTGCAAACCAGCGCCACCAGTTTCCAGGACAGCTTTGCTGCCATCATCAACTCCAGTTCGGTAAACGTGGCGACTTTTGCGCCATTGGCTGTTCCCGAGCCAGCGACGGGTGCGCTGTTAATTCTGGGTGCGCTCTCTTTGATTGTGCGTCGCAAGAAATAAGTCGTAGCAGCCCCCAACCCAACGAGGCCGGCCATTTGTGGGTCGGCCTTTTTGCTTTTCCCGAATGGACTTTTTCGCCAAAGACGCTAAACAACGGCGACCGGATTTTAATGCAGAGTTGGACGGCATATCTTTGGGTGGCTTGTGGCGGTGCGCTGGGCAGTGTGGGGCGCTACTGGCTGGCCACTATGATTGAATCCCGCGTTGGCGGGAGTCTTCCATGGGGTACGATTGCGGTGAACGTTTCAGGATCGTTTGTTATAGGTTTCCTGGCTGCGTTCGCCGGATCTGCCGGACTCCTGGGCGCGTCGGGGTTTCGATTGTTCCTCATGGTCGGCGTATGTGGCGGTTACACGACGTTTTCTTCGTTCAGCCTGCAAACCTTGATTTTTTTGCGCAACGGTGAATGGCTGAATGCCGGTGGTAACATTCTCTTGTCCGTGGTGCTGTGTTTGATGGGCGTTTGGCTTGGATATCTGGCGGGAATGGCGCTCAATTCGTGGAAGGCTAATTGAATGAAACCTGAACTCGATCAAATCGCTTCACTGCTGGCCAAGGACGGCGACCGGCAGGCGGTGTTGGAAGAAACTCTTCGCCGGGTGCTGGCCTTATTGAATTCAGAAACCGGCACCATTCATCGGCTGGATGGTGAAAAGCAGTTGCTTCATCTCACCGCGCACGTGGGCTTGCCCGCGTTCATGCTGGACATTGTGAGGACAATCCCGGTGGGGAAGGGGATTGCCGGGGAAACCGTAGTGCGTGGTGGTCCGGTAACCATGTGCAACCTGCAAACCGACACCAGCGGCGTGGCCAAACCTGGCGCGAAGCAGACTGGCGTGGGGGGCGCTCTATGTGTCCCGATTCGTCAAGGTGACGCAATTGTGGGTACGATTGGTGTCGGCACGAAACGGGAATACGAGTACGCGCCGGAGGAGACGAAGCTGTTGGAAGAGATTGGCCGGTTGCTCGGCAACGTCGTGAAACAGGTTTCGTCGGAAGCGAGATAAAAAACGCGCCGACATTTGCTGTCAGCGCGTTGCGGGTGTCGAAACTGCTCAGTAGCTCTTCGCGACTTCGTTCCAGTTCACCACATTCCAGAACGCTTTGAGATAGTCAGCGCGTTTGTTCTGGTATTTGAGGTAATAGGCATGTTCCCAAACGTCTACCCCAAGAACGGGCTTGCCCTCGCAGCCGGCAACCGCTTTGCCCATGAGTGGATTGTCCTGGTTGGCTGTGGAAACGATTTCCAGTTTCCCGTTGTTGGAAACGAGCCAGGCCCAGCCGCTGCCGAAGCGACCGACGCCCGCGGCTTCGAACTTGGTTTTGAATTCGTCGAAGCTGCCGAAGGTGGCCTTGATGTCGTCCGCGAGTTTTCCGGATGGAGCGCCGCCGGCATTCGGTCCCATGATTTTCCAGAAGAAGGAATGATTCCAATGGCCGCCGCCATTGTTGCGCACCGGGCCGCGAATCGCGTCGGGCACGGAGCCGAGGTCCTTGATGATTTGGTCCAGGCTCTTGGCTTCGAGCGCGGCATTGCCGGCGATGGCCTTGTTGAGATTGTCCACGTAGGCCTTGTGATGGCGGCCGTGGTGGATTTCCATCGTGGTGGCGTCAATGTGCGGTTCGAGCGCGGCTTTGTCGTAAGGGAGTGAGGGGAGTTCGTGTGCCATAATTTCAGTTTGGTTGTCAGTTATCGCAATGAACGTCTGGTCGTGTCGTTTGGTTGACCGCTGAACCGTAATGGAGAATCGCGCCCGGCGCAAGAGTCGCCTCGGAATGGCGTTCGACTTTTGAAGGTTGT
The DNA here is from genome assembly GCA_036274115.1 of Verrucomicrobiia bacterium. Lineage (GTDB taxonomy): Bacteria > Verrucomicrobiota > Verrucomicrobiia > Limisphaerales > JADLHS01 > JADLHS01. Next base: position 28,425 of record DASUGI010000158.1, on the reverse strand, counting down.
TCTGATAGTGAAAGCGCGTGACGGAGCCCAGCCTCTTGCTGCTCATCCCGGCCTACAATGAGGAAACTCGCATCGCACCGGTGCTGCGCGAGTTCGGTGATTATTTCCGGGATCACTACCGAGGCAAATTTCAATTGGTAGTTGTGCTCAATGGCTGTCGCGACAATACGCTCGGCGTAGTGCAGAAGGTGATGACGGATTACCCGAGCATCGGTTATTTGAATTTTGACGCGCCGATTGGAAAAGGCGGTGCGTTGATCGAAGGGTTGAAGCTGGCGCCGCTGGTGGACGTGATTGGCTACGTGGACGCGGATGGCGCATCGCCGCCGCAGGCTTTCCATGCGCTCGTCAAGCGAATCAACGAAGCGGACTGTTTGATCGGTTCGCGTTGGTTGCCGGAATCGGTGTTGCACCAGGCGCAGCCCTGGATGCGACGACTCACCAGCCGGTGCTTTCACGCCATCGTCGAGATGTTGTTCTGGATGCACATTCAGGACACGCAGTGCCCGTGCAAGGTGGCGCGCCGTGCCGCCATTGAAAAGATTCATTCATCGCTGCAAATTGCCGATCTTGCTTTCGATGTAAATCTGCTCGTTTCGCTCAAGCGGGCGGGATTTACCATCAGGGAGGTTCCCATTGAGTGGACGGACAAGTTTGGTTCGAAGGTGACGTCTTCGATCTTCCGTACCTCGCTGACGATGTTTCTTTCGGTGCTCCGCGTGAGACTGATTTACTCGCCATTGTACCAATGGCTTGGCCCCTTGCGGCCGATTGAGGCCTGGCTCTACAAGAAACTGCGCGCGCCCCAGCCCCGCCGGGAGCCCAAGCCGGGCAAAAACGATGATAAAGACAGGCAATCCTGAGCTGTTTTGTTCATTGACGAGCCGATGGCAGAAATCTATGCTGCACACCCTGATTTTCGAGCACCCGGCCAACCGCCGGCTGTCTCCCCGGGAAGGAAGTGAATTGATTGACCGAGATTAAGCTGAAAAAAGGCGAACCAGTGGACAAGGCCCTGCGTCGCCTCAAAAAGAAGATCGACCGCGAGGGCACGTTGCGCGTAGTGCGCAGCCATCGGCATTATGAGAAGCCGAGCGAAAAACGTCGCCGCAAGGAAAAGGCGGCGCGTTTCTCCGCGATGTTGAGCGCCCGTTACGCGGATCTGTGAGTTGGGTTTGCCGGAGACGTTAAAACGTGGTCCGGCCTTCCGGGATTGATTGAACCGTTGGATGTCTCCGGCGCAATTTGAACGCGCCGGGCATTCAACGGTTTAACTGTTTAAAGAAATGTATTCCCTTTCGACCTGTTGGAATTCCCATCGCCACACGGACGGTCGCGCCATGCTGCGCGAAGTTCGCGATTTGGGGTTTGAATACGCCGAACTCAGTCACGGCACGCGTATCAGCCTGATGCCGGGTATTCTCGATGCCGTGAATGCGGGCGAGATCAGGATTTCCAGCCTGCACAATTTTTGTCCGTTGCCGATGGGCGTCAACAATTCCGCGCCGAACCTCTACCAGTTCACCGCTGAATCGGATCGCGAACGCGATTCCGCCATCAAGCACACACTCAAGACGCTGGAGTTCGCCACGCGCGTCAAAGCGCCGCTCGTAGTGCTGCATCTCGGTAGCATCGAGATGAAAGATTACTCCGGCAAGTTCAAGGAAATGCTCGAACGCGGCGAAAAAGGTTCGACCAAGTACGAGAAACTGGTTGCTGAACTCGTCAAGGTCCGCGAGGCGAAGAAAGGAAAGTTCGTCGAGCGATTGTACGCTTCCTTGCGGAAGATCATTCCCGAAGCTGAGGCGCGAGGCATCAAGCTCGGTTGTGAGAATCGGGAGGCGCTCGAGGAATTGCCGGTCGAGGATGACTTTGCGTTGCTCTTCCGCGAGCTGTCCAGCCCGGTGATGACGTATTGGCACGATACGGGGCATGCCCAGATCAAGGAGAATCTTGGTTTCATTCAGCATGCGCAGCATTTGCAGACGTATTCGGAGCGGCTTTCCGGATTTCATATTCACGATGTGCAGCCGCCCGCCCGCGATCATTGCGCCCCGGGCAGTGGGGCGGTGAATTTTGCCGCGCTCAAGCCGATGGTGGAGCCGCGACACATCAAGGTCTTCGAATTCAGTCCGGCCATGCCGGTTGAGGTGTTAAAGCAAGGTGTGGCCCACGTGAAGCAGCTTTGGGGCGAATGAAGGGTTACGAATCATGAGGGACGAAGGTTGCTCTTGCAGCGCGTAAATCGTAAATCGTAACTCGTAAATGGCCACAGTCCCGGGCAACTCGCAAGTTCAGCAGGTCGCTACCAGCATGGTCCTCCGCCTTCAGCAGGCGGGCTTCTCTGCTTTCTGGGTCGGCGGTTGCGTGCGGGATTTTTTACTCGGGCGCGAGCCGGGTGACTATGACATTGCCACGTCGGCGCGACCTGAGGAGATTGAAAAACTCTTCGCGCGCACGGTGGCCGTCGGCCGCAAGTTCGGTGTCATTATCGTGGTTGAAGGCGAACAACAATTCCAGGTTGCCACGTTCCGGGCTGAGGCGGATTATCAAGACGGCCGGCGGCCGGAAAAGGTGATATTTGCCGATGCGCGGGCGGACGCCGAGCGCCGCGACTTTACGGTAAACGGGCTGTTCTTTGATCCGATCGCGCAAAGAATTCATGACTGGGTGGGTGGTGAAGCTGATCTGCGCGCGAAGGTGATTCGCACCATCGGCGCACCGGAAGAACGATTTGCGGAAGATCACCTGCGTTTACTGCGAGCCGTGCGACTTGCTGCTCAATTGGGATTTGAGATGGAGCCCGCCACGTTAGCGGCGGTCAGGACGCATGCGGAGAAAATCAAGCTGATCAGCGCAGAGCGTATTCGCGACGAGTTGCTGAAGTTATTTCGGCCTCCGCACGCGGCGCGGGGATTGCAGTTGCTGCATCAATGCGGGTTGCTGAAACACGTGCTGCCGGAGATTGCGGCGACCGTTATGTGTGAGCAGTCGCCGGACTTTCACCCAGAAGGTTCGGTGTTCAACCACCTTTGCCTCATGCTCGAGCAACTGCCATCCGAGGCGCACCCGTCGTTGCCCTGGGCGGTGCTGATGCATGATGTGGCGAAGCCGTTTACCGCTTCGCGTGATCCGCACAGCGGAAGCATTCATTTCTACGAACACGAGAAGGTCGGCGCGAAGATGGCGGTGGAGATTCTGGAGCGCTTGCGCTTTCCGCGAAAGCAAGTTGACGAGATTGCCGAAGTGGTGCTGCATCACATGCAATTCAAGGATGCCCCGAAGATGCGGAAAGCGACTTTGCGCCGGATGCTCTTGCGCGAGACGTTTCCGTTGGAGTTGCAATTGCACCGGCTCGATTGCCTGGGCTCGCATCGAAGGCTCGACGTCTACAAGTTCCTGGTCGCGCAGTGGGCGCAACTGGAACGGCAACCGGAGATTCGACCGCCACTCTTGACGGGCACGGATTTGATTGAACTTGGGTTCAAACCCGGCCCGGAGCTGGGCCGGCTGCTTGCTGAAGTCCGCGAAAAGCAACTTCAGGATGAGTTGACGACTCCGGGAGAAGCCCGCGAGTGGGTCAAGGAGCAGATTCCGAAATGAATGGCTTCGCGAGCTTGCCAGACGTCGAGCCCTTTTTCATTCTGCCGCGCTGCAATGAACAGGCGCGTAGTATTTCCAGCAACGCTGCTGGTGCTCGCAATGGCGACGCTGGCGGCGACGATTCTTTTGGCGCGACCCGGGAGGCGCTCCACGGGCCCGCTGCGGCATGAGGCGTATATCTGGCAACGAGCGTGGTCACAACCGGTGCGCGACGCGGTGACCCGGCGCGGAACAAACTTTTTGAGTTTGTCGATCCTTAAGGCGGAGATTTCCTGGAAGGACAAGCAGCCGCAGATGGCACGGGTGGCGGTGGCTTACGAATCGTTGGTTGAGGCAAAGCGTCCCGTTGGCCTGGCCTTGCGCATTGGGCCGTACGCCGGACCGTTCGCTACGAATGATTTGATTGGCCGGTACGTAATCGAAACGGCAGTGGCTCTGGTTGCAGAGGCACGGACGAATCGAATTGAGTTGGTTGAACTGCAAATTGATTTTGATTGTGCGGAAGCCAAACTCGATGGCTATCGCGTGTGGGTCGAGGCAATTCAGCGACGGGTCGCGCCGTTGCCGGTTACGATTACCGCTTTGCCGAGTTGGCTGAATTCGCGAGCGTTCAAACGCCTCGCGGTCGTGGCGACGAATTATGTATTGCAGGTTCACTCGGTCGAACGCCCCAAAAGTTTCACCGCGCCGTTTACGTTGTGTGACCCGGCAGCCGCAAGCCGGGCAGTGGAGCGGGCTGGAAGAATTGGTGTTCCGTTTCGAGTCGCTTTGCCAACCTACGGCTACCTGCTGGCCTTTGACGCTGCGGGCAAATTCCTGGGTTTAGCGGCTGAAGGCCCGCGTCCGAATTGGCCGACGAATGCTCAAATTCGCGAGGTATCCTCCAATCCCTTGGAGCTTGCCGCGCTGGTGCAAGGTTGGCGGCATAATCGCCCTGCCACTCTCAATGGGGTCATCTGGTATCGGCTGCCGGTGAGTGGCGACAGATTTAACTGGCGTTGGCCGACGCTCGGGGCCATAGTCGAATCACGTGTTCCACAGGAGAAGTTTCGGGTGGATACGCGCCGGGTCGAGGCGGGACTGGTGGAAATCAGTCTCGTAAACGAAGGCGAACTCGACATTTCCTCACGGCTCGCAGTGGAAGTCTATTGGAGTAAAGCCCGTCTCGTGGCGGGCGATGCTCTGAAGGACTTTGAACTGGCGGACAGAAGTGCGTCCGCCGCGAGATTCCAAACCAGGTCGCAACCAGATCATCTCCGCGCGGGTGAATCGCGCGTGCTGGGCTGGTTGCGCTTTGATCAAGACTGTGAGGTGCGGTGTGAACTCAAAAAGTTATGAACGTCATGGCCTCCTGAATTCGAGCAACAACTCAAAGCTTCGTCCTTTCAATTCGCCGAGGTGGCAGCGGCTCTATTCCGTCCCGCCTCTTTCTTCTGGAGCCCTGGAAACCCTCTTTCGCTTGGCGGTGCTCGGTTTGATTCTGCTTTCGGTGGCGTTGACCGCGTACGCCTGTGGTCCATTCTTCCCGAACAACCTTTTGGGTGGCGGGGACCAGCCGTTACTGGCGGCACCGTTGGTGAACTTCGAACGTGAGCTGATGCGCTTGAAACTTGTGCCCGGTCACTTCAGTCATATTTCACAGACGAATGGTTACGAGCAACAGACCTTTGATGGTGAATTGACTGATCTGAAGGAGGCGTTAAGGAAGGCAAAGATGCCGCCAGAGGAGGTTACGCCCATCATCGAGGGGCACCGCAGCAACCGGGAAAAACTGAAACAATATGTCGAGGCTCTGAATCGGTGGGATTCCGATTCAGTCATGAAACTGCCGGGAGGAAAGCCGACCAACCCGAAACCGGCGATTCCGCAGTTTGACGACGTACCCGGTCTGCCGGCCGAGTTCGCGGAATACTTTGCCGGTGCGTTGGCGTTGCGCAATCCTGCCGTCGGGGTCGAGGAAGCACGCAATGCATGGGAGCGGCTGCTGGCGCGTCCGGCGACCGACCGTCAATACAAATCCGTTTGGGCGGCATTCATGCTGGGCAAATCGTGGGAAGAGACCGACGACGCTAAAGCGGTGGAGTACTTCCAGCGAACCCGCGATTTGGCAAAGCGCGGATTTGCGGACTCAATTGGCCTGGCGGCGGCGGCACTGGGACGGGAGGCACGCGCGGAATTGCGGCGTAGGAATTTCGAGCGCGCCATTGCATTGTATCTCGAACAGTACGCCGCCGGCGACAGTTCGGCAGCGCAGTCGTTGCAAGTGGCGGCTCAGGGTGCCCTCGAGGGAGATCACGATCAACTGGAGGCGCTTGCAAGAACCGAAAGCGCGCGCGGTATCATCACCGCGTATTTGATTTCGTCCACCGCTGCCACCTCAATGGATGATGACGCCGCGCTGAGACCGGCTCGAGCCTGGTTGGATGTAATGGAATCGGCGGGGGTTAACGACGTGACTTCCGCCGAACAGTTGGCGTTGATGGCGTATCAAAGGGGTGAATTTGCAATCGCGGAACGCTGGTTGAAGCGGGCCAAGGGTTCGCCGGTAGGTTATTGGCTGCAGGCAAAACTTTGTTTGCGGGCCGGCAAGGTTGCGCCTGCGGCCGCATTACTGACCAGGGCAACGAGCTTGTTGCCGGTGCAGTCAGAGGGTGCGCCGACCAAGGCCACCGAGTTTGCGGATAGTTTGTTGGCCATGAGGAATCGGCGTTGGAGTGAAAACAATTCAGCCCGGCAAGCGATCCTCGGTGAGCTGGGCGTGCTGCGGTTGAGTCGCGGGGAATTCGAGCAGGCATTGGATGCGTTGTTGCGTTCGGGTTTCTGGGAAGATGCGGCGTATGTGGCCGAGCGGGTGTTGACGCTGGACGAGTTGAAACGTTACGTGGATAGCAACTGGCCGTCGGTGAATCCGGAAGCCAGTGGCACTGATACCGAGGTAAAAACCCTATCGCAGAAACTCAATACTGACATTCGTTATCTGCTGGCCCGCCGACTTACGCGGGAATCTCGCGGAAAGGAGGCGCGTGAGTACTTTCCACTCGAGTGGCAATCGCGCCTGGATGGTCTGGTGAGTGCCTTAAATGATGGTTGGAACGAGACCTTGCCGGCCGGACAGCGGGCAAAATCACTGTTCGCTGCCGCGTGCGTGGCGCGCACCAACGGGATGGAATTACTTGGCACGGAGTTGGCTCCGGACTGGTTCGTTCGCGGCGGCGACTTTGATTTCGGGCTGACGCTGCGAGACCGCGAAACCAACGAACCTGCCATGACTGTCAATGTTGCGACGGACGTTGAACTTAACCGCGCCCGACAGCACGGCGCTGATCCGGAGGTGCGCTTTCATTATCGCTACCAGGCGGCGTTGCTGGCGTGGGAAGCGGCAAAGTTGCTGCCTGACAATTCCGCCGAAACAGCGCGCGTGCTTTGCGTCGGGGGAACGTGGTTGAAGACGCGTGATCCGGAAACCGCAGACTTGTTCTACAAATCGCTGGTCCGACGTTGTCGGCGAACCGCGATTGGTGAGCAAGCGGATCGAATGCGCTGGTTTCCTGTTCTCGATGAAAGTGGAAATCCGAAGCCGTATCGATCCCACAGGGAAACGTTGGAAATGAATCAACCGGCCCCGGAGACGGATTTGGCCGAGTGAGAATGACCTATGCGGCGGCTACTTCGAGGATGGGTTGGGGTGGAGCGTCGAGGCACTTGCGCACGCGATGGGCGAGTTGAGGTGGACGATATGGCTTGGGAAGGAAGACCGGATCATTCTCGCTGAAATTTTTCCCGACGATTTCGGAACTGTAGCCACTGGTGTAGATGACGCGCAGATCCGGTTTGCGTTGTCGCAAGCGATGGGCAAGTTCTGCCCCGCTAACCCCGCCGGGCATGACCATGTCCGTGAGCAGTAAATCGATTTTGCCGTGGCATTCGTCCCAAACCTGCAGGGCCTGCACGCCGGTCTCGGCTTCGAGGACGCGGTAGTGATATCCCTGGAGCACCTTGGCGACCAGTTCACGGAGAACGGGTTCGTCTTCGACCAGAAGAATCGTTTCACGACCGCCGCTCGTCATCATGATCGAATCGTGCTGATCATCGGTTTCCACGACGGTGGCAGTCAAGGCGGGGAAGAAGATGCGGAAGGTTGTGCCGACCCCTACTTTGCTGCTGACCTCCAGCCATCCCTGGTGTTGTTTCACAATGCCGTAAACGGTGGCCAGCCCGAGGCCCGTGCCGCGACCCACTTCTTTGGTGGAGAAGAAGGGTTCGAAAATCCGTGTCAGGATCTCCGTGTCCATACCGCAACCGGTGTCTTCGACCGTCAAGGCGATGAAGCGACCGGCATGGGCTTCCGGCCGTTGGCGCACGTACTTCTGGTTGATCTCCACAAGGCTGGTGCTGATGGTCAGCTTGCCGCCTTTGGGCATCGCGTCGCGGGCGTTGACGGAGAGATTCATGACCACCTGTTCGAGCATGCCCTCATCGGCTTCAATGGCAGGAAGGTTTTCTTCGTACTGCGTTATGAGATTGATGTCCTCACCGAGCAGGCGAGGCAACATCTTGCCCAGGTCGACGAGCACGGCGTTAATGTCGAGCGGGCGCGCCTGGATCACCTGCTTCCGGCTGAACGTGAGCAGCTTTCTGGTGAGAGTGGCGGCACGGCGCGCGGCGCCGGCGATTTGTTTAAGTTGACTCGTCAGTGCTTCATCGTCCTGGTGGCTGGCGATCAAGCAATCGGCATAGCCCTGGATGACCGTCAGAATGTTGTTGTAATCGTGCGCAATACCCGCGGCCATTTGACCGACGGACTCCAGCTTTTGGGCGTGCCGGTATTGCGCCTCCAGATTGAGAATTTCGGTAATGTCCGCGCCATAGCAGTGCACAACCTGGTTTCCATCGACGGGAAAGAAGGACCAGCTCAACGTGCGTCCGTTTATGGTGATTTGTTCGCGCAGGCGTTTCGTGCCGCTTTCGAGGCATTCGGCCACGATGGAGCGAACCCCGGCGGGCATGGTTTCCAGGATGTGCTTCTTGCCGAGAGATTCCACGAGGGCAGCGGCGGCGCCATTGGCATAGCTCAGTTCGCCGCGTCGGGTGAACTCGAGAACCGGATTGGGATTAACACGAGGAAACGCGGCGAGCTTTTGCACCTGGGCCTCAGCACGCTTGCGATCAGTAATGTCGTTTAAGCTTCCCGAGACGCTACGCACGCCGTCATTGGAATCGCAGGTGATGCGGAGCGAAAGTTCCACCCAGCGAAAATCGCCCGGTTGGGTTGCGAGTTTGGCTTCGAGATTGCAATGGTCGGTTTCCCCGAGCAGCAGCCTTTGGAATTCTTCCCGCACGAGTTCCCGCATGTCGGAGGAGAAATAATCCAGAAACATTGTCCCCAGTGTTTCCTTGATTTCGAAACCCGTGATTTTGGTCCAGGCCGGGTTCAGGAAAGACCATTGCCCCAGTTCGGTGATTTGGAAGACGACTTCGCTGATACTGCTCACTACGGATTGATAGCGGCTTTCGCTGGCATCAAGCGCCTCTTCTGCTTGTTTACGCTGGATGCAAAGGGCGATACCGTTGGCGACGGACGCGAGTTCCTGCAATACCGTCTCGGCCAGCGTCTCGTGGGAAAACAGCGCCATGCAACCGATCAATCGATCCTCCAGCATCATTGGATAGGCGGCAAACGACATGAAGCCTTCCCCGCGAATCCAGGTGCGCGCCTGCAATGTTGCGTCTCTGGCGACATCCGGGATGAAAACAGGTTTGCCTTCCCACAGCGGTTTGAATTCGAGCATCGCCGTGTCTTCGTCGGCGGAACTGTTCACGGTACCGGCACTGGCTTTGAGTTCGAAGATTTCCCGGGTCGGATTGAAGACCCACAACTGAGCCAGGCCACCACTGAGGTATTGCACCATCGCGCCGGCGCACTTTTCCAGAATTTCAGGCATCGGTCCACTCTGCGTCAGAACGAGGCCTACCTGGGCGCCGAAAGCCGCGAGGCGGGCCTGCTCGAAAGCCGCCAACGAGGCGGCCCGCTTCCGCTCGATGGCGTAGCGGATCGTGCGCTCCAATTGGGACGGCTCAACCTGGCCTTTGACCAAATAATCCGCGGCGCCGGCCTTCATCGCTGCGTGGTCAGCATCTTCGTGGCCCGCGCCCGTCAAGAGGATCACCGGGGCTTCCGCGCCCGCCGCGCGGGCTGCCTGTAAAAGTTCGATGCCGTTGTGAGCGCCGAGCCGGAAGTCCACCAGGGCGACCTCCTGGCTGTTGGCGGACATGGCCCTAAGGCCCTCTTCAAACGTGGAAGCCCAATCGATGTTGAAGCGCTTGCCCCGAATCTCACGCAACAGATCTCGAGTGAGGATGAAATCCTCTTCATCGTCCTCGACGATCAGCAGGCGGATGTTGGCGGAATCGCTCATGCGGCGGGGTTGCGCAAAGCCGGCAATTCCACGGTGCCAAACCAGTAGCCAGTGAGTTTGGTGACCGTCGTGACCAGTTGGTCGAAGCCGGCCGGCTTGGTGACAAACGAATTCGCGCCGAGTTCGTAAACCTTATCGATGTCCGTGTCGGCGCGTGAGGTGGTGAAGACGATGACGGGCACGCGGCGCAACTCCTGGTGGGAGCGGATTTCTTTCAATGCTTCACGGCCGTCCTTGCGGGGCATGTTCAAGTCCAACAAGATCAGGTCTGGGCGCGGCGAAGCGCTGGCTTTTTCATATTTGCCCCGGCGCAACAGGTAATCGACGAGTTCCTCGCCGTCGGCGACGAACCTGACAGTGTCGCTGGCGCCACATTCCGCGAATGCGTCCTGCACCAACAATCGATCGTCGGCATCGTCTTCAGCCATCAGGATAAGATGCTCACTCATAACTTCGAATCGGGCCTTAATCGCGAACGGACCGGCAGTTGAACCGTGAAGGTGGCCCCTTCGCCCGGTTTACTCCTCGCCGTGATGTTGCCTTTGTGTCGATCGACGATGCGTCGACAGACGGCGAGGCCGATGCCGGTTCCTTCGTATTCCTGCCGCCCGTGCAATCGCTGGAAAACAGCAAAGATTTTATCGATGTATTTTTCGTCAAAACCAATCCCATTGTCCTCAACGGTCAATTGGCAAAGTGGATCGTCGGATGAGCCATTGGTGACGATCAGGCCATTGACCTTGACCCTGGGCTTGGCGTCGGGGAGATGGAATTTCAAGGCGTTGCCGATGAGGTTTTGAAGCAACTGTCGCATCTGCATGGGATCAGCCTGAATCCTGGGCAGGTTGTTGACTTCGACGGTGGCGCCGGTCTTTTCAATCCTCACTTCGAGATCGCTTAACACCTCACGGGTGACCTGGGCGAGGTCGACGGTGACAAAGGGCTCGGTGCGACTGATGACGCGCGAGAAGGTCAACAAGTCGTTAATGAGCGTTTGCATCCGGGCCGCCGCATTTTGCATTCGGTCCAGGTAGTCAGCACTTTCGGGCGACAGAATCTGGGCGCATTTCATTTTGAGGCGATCGCCGAAGGCGCGGATCTTCCGGAGTGGTTCCTGCAAATCGTGGGACGCCACAAAGGCGAACTGTTCGAGCTCGGCATTGGAACGGGTGAGTTCGGCCGCCTTGAGTTCGAGTGCCTGGGCCGATTGCTTGCGTTCGGTAATATCCCGGAAAAGAATTACCCGGCCGATGACCTTGTTGTTCTCGCAGATTTGGGAACGTTCAAACTCGGCAGTGAAGGTGGAGCCGTCGGGGCGTTTTAACAGGACTTCAAAGGGGCTGGCGTTTTGATCCTTCCGGATCGTAGTGGTGTCCTGCGCCGCAAGCTCGCCGAACAGGTCCGATTCGTTGCGGCCAACCATCCTGCTGACGTCCAGTCCCATGAGCTTGGCGGCGGTCGGATTGACGAACGTAATTTTACCATTCGGCTCGACGCCGCAGATGCCTTCCCCGGCGGCGTTAAGAATCAACTCATACTGCCGCTGCAGTTTTTGCAGTTCCTGAGCGCGCGCCTGCACATGGACCTGCAGGACGTCCTTGCTCGCTTCCAATTGCTGTCGCTGGGCAGAAAGGGAGCGTTCGGCCTTGCGACGGCGATTCAACTCTTCTTCCAACTCCGTGTTAGTCCTGGTGAGCTTCGAAATCTGGGACTCGAGGTCTTTATGAGCCTTGATCAAGTGTTCTTCCGACAAGTATTTTTCTGTCAGTTGAGTGCGCCAGCGTTCTGCTTTTCGCTCCCATTCGGTTTCGGCGGTCTCCGCCCGCTTGAGCCACGAGCGTTCTGTGAATCGAAAGGCGATGAAAGTGACCAACGCCAGGACCAGACCGGCGCCGGCGACGGCTTTAACCGCCAGTTCACGCCATTGCGTCAATCGTTTTAACAGGTCGACGCTCGCACCATCCTGGACCACGCGCAGAAACTGGGTGAGGTCGAGAAACAACCAGATGGCTACCGCGGCGTTTACTGCGAGGATTGCCGCGAGTACGAGAAGCCGCCAGCGATGAGAGACCGGGGAACCGCAAGAAAATCGAGTGGCGCTGACGACGATGGGATTCGTCGATGCGCCCACGGTAAATGGTTGAGCTTCTACCATGTTGATTCTGCAAAAACCGCCGCGCCCCTGACTTGCGGCGGACAGGCGGCTTGAACAAGAGCACCTTAAAGACCAGTTCCCCGGGGAATTCCGCATCATCTGACATGGGGCGGCGACTGGATTCGCAGCGTGGTTTACTTCCGGGGACCTTTGTCATTTAATGAGTCGCGGTGTTCTCAAACAGGACGCACTCATCATGAATTTGGCATTGGAAAACCTGGGATTAATTGCCGGAAACCGGACGTTGCCCCTGCTGTTTGCCCGTCAAGCGCGCAGCTCAGGGGTAAAACGACTTGTGGCAATTGCCTTCGAGGGCGAGACGGATCCTGCCATCGCATCGCTCGTGGACGACCTGGTGTGGGTCAAGGTCGGGCAACTTTCAAAGATGATCGCCGGCCTGACGGATCGCAAGGTTCGTCACTGCGTGATGTTGGGCCAGATTGCTCCCAAAAACCTTTACGACGTGCGTCCGGATTTTCGGGCAATGGGAGTATTGTTGAAGCTCAAGGAGCGAAATGCGCACAGTATTTTCGGCGCCATTGCGGCGGAGTTGAAGAAGGACGGCGTGGAACTGATTGAAGCAACGCCGTGGTTGCAACCCTTGATGCCTGGCGCGGGCTTCCGGTTGGGACGCAAGCTGACGGATGAGCAGCGTGCGGATGTGGACTTTGGCTTCCGTGTCGCAAAGGAAGTGTCCCGGCTGGAAATTGGCCAGACGGTTGTGGTGAAAGAGGGCACAGTGCTCGCGGTGGAAGGGTTCGAGGGTACGGACAAATGCCTGGCGCGTGGGGGTGAGTTGGCCGGCAAAAATGGTGGTGCCGTGGCCGTGAAGGTCGCCAAATTGAATCATGACATGAGGTTTGATGTGCCGTGCCTGGGCCCGCAGACCCTTGAAACCTGTGCGCGTTCCGGAGTGGCCGTGCTGGCCTTTGAATCCGGCCGCAGTCTGCTGCTCGAAGCGGAAGTTTGCGCCGGATTCGCGGCGCGAAATAAATTGGCGGTCACAACGGTGCCGTGAACTGATGGTCGCGGGTGCGTGAAGCTTTTAAGAGAATAAGTTTTTGCACCAGTCTGGCACTCGTGGCTTGACCAGGGACTCGAGACTTCAGACTTTGGACTGACGAATAATGCTCAAGTCACACGAATTAATCGGCTTCATGTCGCCAACGTTGGCGAACGAAATCATGGCCTTCACCTTTGACGAAGAAAAGCCGTTGCGGACGGCCATTATCCAGGCGGTGGCTGAGGCGCGCCATTTGCGTCCGGCGTTCGTGCAACGAAAGCCCCGGACCGAGCAGGCGACGATGATTTTGAACACCTTGAGCCGACCGAATCTGGACACGGCTGCGGGGACGCTCTTGCGCACTTGGTTGGTAAAAAAACAGGCGGCGATGTTGGCCGATTTTCTTAACGCCCTCGACATTCCCAATGAGAAGGGCGTGGTTGAAGATTTGCCGGCAACGGTTTCAGACGAGAAGTTGAAAGCCGCAGTGGATTTGTTGTTGGAAAAACACCAGCGTGAGGCAGTGATCGTGTATCTGAACGCCTTCTACGACATGAACGGGCCCGGTGATTCCAATGGGCAACCTTTCTGGCCCAACCTTAAGGCCATGCTCGAAAGCGACCCGCGGCTGCAATTGCTCAGCTGACCGACAACTCATCGCTTCTCACTGATTTTCGTTGCAGGGATCGCGTAGTCGCGTCGGTCGAGGTTGTTCATGGTCCGATCGACCATGTCGAGGAGTTTGCCCTGGCTAAATGGTTTGGGCAGAAAATTACGCGCTTCGCTGAACAAGTCGCCGGTGCCGGTGATTTCCGAGCTGTAACCGCTCATGTAAATCACCTTCAGGTTCTGGTTGTGGTCCAGCAGCATTTTGGCGAGTGAACTTCCACTGATGCCGTTGGGCATGACCATGTCCGTAAGCAACAGGTCGATCTGTTCCCCGGCCTGTTTCCAGACTTCCAACGCTTTCTGACCGCAATCGGCGTCCAGTACGTTGTAACCATGGTGTTGCAGCGCTTCGCAAACAAAGGCCCGCACGAGGGGCTCATCTTCAACCACGAGGATGGATTCTTTGCGATCCAGTGTGGATTTGGCCATGAAGCTTGTTTGCTGGGAGTTGGGCCGTTGCTCCGTCGCGGGCAGAAGCACGCGGAACGTCGTGCCCACCGCCAACTCACTTTGCACCTCGATCCAGCCATCATGTTGTTTCACAATGCCGTAAACCGTCGAAAGCCCCAGACCGGTGCCCTTGCCGACTGGTTTGGTGGTAAAGAACGGCTCAAACAAGTGGCGCTGGGTTTCGGCCGTCATGCCGCAACCGTTGTCTTCGACCGTCAGAACCACGTAATGACCTTCGCGCGCGTCGGCATGACGTCGCACCGCATTGCCGAACAGATCCAACGTTTCCACCGTGACGCGCACGAGACCGCCTTGAGGCATGGAATCGCGCGCATTGACGACCAGGTTAAGAAGCACCTGTTCCAGATTCGATTCGTCAGCGAGAACGCAAGGCAGGTTTTCGGCACATTGACACTCGAATCTTACCGTCTCGCCAACCAGCCGGACCAACATCGATTCCATGTTCTGAACCGTGTGCTTGATGAAGACGGGGCTGCGTTTCAGAACCTGTTTACGGCTGAAGGCCAGTAGTTGACGGGTCAGGCCGGAGGCGCGTTCGCCCGCGAGCCGGACTTGTTCGAGTGATTTGGTGACTTCCTGATCAACGTTGGCTTTTGCCAGCTGGATACTGGCGTGCCCGATAATGATGGTGAGCAGGTTATTGAAGTCATGGGCAATGCCAGCGGCGAGCTGGCCAATGGCTTCCATCTTTTGAGACTGGCGCAACTGCGATTCCAGCCGGCGCTGATCGGTGATGTCGAGGATTGCGGCCAGGAAGCAGGCGGAGCCTCCCAGGGTCAACGGAACAACGGAAATGAGCGTTTGACGAATCAGACCGTCAGCCTGGCGAAGGTTACACTCGAGGTTATGAACGCGTTGACCCTCGCGCAGCGTTTTGATGATTTGATCGAAACTGCCGGGTTTTTCCGGAAGTTTTAGCGCGGAGGGCGTTTTGCCGATGGTCTGATCGCGAGTATGGCCTGCGAGGACCAGAAAGCTGTTGTTGACGTCGGTGAACTGCAGGGTGTCGGCATGCAGAATGGCCAACGCGATTGAGGCGGTGTCGAACGCCTTGTGAAAGCGTTCCTCGGATGCACGCAAGGCGACTTCCACCTGGGTGCGACGTTCGATTTCCTGTTGCAGGCGCGTGTTCGTGCTCACCAACTCGGCAGTGCGCCGTTCCACCACGGCCTCCAGATTATCCAGGCGATATTTGGCCTGGCGAGTGACCACCCATTTCTTCGTAAGCGCGTGAGCGAGCTGCAACACCTCGATGTTGTCGAATGGCTTTTTGAGAATCACCATGCTGTCCGACTTGCCGAGGTGGGTGATGATTTCATCCCAGGAATGGTCCGAATAGGCCGTGCAAATGACGACCTGCAATTCGGGGTAACGATTCCAGATTTGTCGAATCGTTTCGATACCGTCCCAGCCCGGCGGCATGCGGACATCCACAAAAGCCATGGAATAGGGGCGACCGTCGGCGAGCGCCTTTTCAACCATGCCCAGTCCTTCCTGGCCTTGATGGGCGGATTCGATTTCAAATTCCGAGCGCTCAATGACCGGCGATATCGTTCCAAACAGGGCGGCTTCTTCCTGGCTCAAATCATCGTGCACAGGCGGGCACAGGATCTTTCTGATGTCCTCATGAATGGCGGGGTTGTCATCCACCACAAGGATGCGATGTGATTTGCGAACGAGTTCGGTCGTGTTCATGAGAGAGTTGGAGGAGCAAAAGTTCAAGCAGGCGTTTTGGCTACCGGCAGATCCAGAACGAAGGTGGCGCCTTTGCCCGGACCTTCGCTTTGGACGGAGAGTTTCCCGCCCATCTCGCGGGCGGCATTTGCGGCGCTGTGCAAGCCGAAGCCGTGGCCGCTTCGCTTGGTCGTAAAGCCGTGTGAAAAAATCCGCGTGAGGTTCTCGGGGGCGATCCCCACGCCGCTGTCCGCGATGGCAATGGCCACCGGCCCGTTGGTGTGGTGAGTGATGCTGAGGGTCAGCTCTTTGTTGTCGCGATTGTTGTCTTCGATGGCCTGTTTTGCATTGCGAATAAGGTTGATGAGAATTTGCAGCACCTTGTGCTTGTCGACCGCCACCGCCGGCACGGAATCAAACTTGCGTCGGACGTGGATGCCATGTCGGCCCAGAGCCACCTCATTAATCCGCAGCGCATCTTCGACCAGCTCCTGGGCGGCGAGCGGTTCAACCACGCCGGAGAGCCGGGCATAGCTTTGTTGCATGGCCACGATTTCCTTGATGTGCTCGATGTTTTTCGTCAGCCCGCTCAATTCACTCTTCCAGCGTTCGTGTTCCGAGGACAAGTGATCGGTGACCTTGAATAAAAACTCGGGGACTTTGCGCCCTTGCGGGTTTTGCGTGAAGAAGGTCCCCAGATCAGAAAGGTGCTCGCGGATCAGCGTAGTGACTTTGACGAGGCTTTGCAGCTTGGAGGCGGCGAGTTGCTCGCGCACGAGTGTGGCCGACACGTTGATGCTGTTGAGAACGTTTCCCACATTATGCAAGACCCCGGTGGCCACCTCCGCCATACCGGCCTGGCGCTGGGTTTCGGCAATTTGCCGGTTGAGTTCGGCCAGTTCAGACTCCGCCCGTTTGGCCTGGGTAATATCATGAAGGAATACACTGGCGCCTCCGTGAAACGGAAAGACGCGGGCCTGGCAGACTCGTTCCTCTCCCTCGCGATGCAATTTCAAGTCTGGCAACACTGTGCCCCGGCCTTCTTTCAACGCGGTTTGAAGGCCGTCGGCCAATGGAGTGTCCAGGAGACTGGGCAAGGCCTCATCCAAAGGCCGTCCGATCAACTCGGCGCGGGAACGCTTCCAGTTCCGTTCCGCGGTCTCGTTCCATTGCAACACCCGCATCCCGGAATCGACGACCAGCAATTCTTCGCTGATAGACTCGAGATCTTTGCGGAGCCGAGCTTCCGAAGCCCGGGCGGCGCGCAGCAGGTCGCCTTTTTGTAGAACCTTGACGGATATGAAGGAACAGATCAGGCACAATCCGAGTACAAAAACCGCGCGCACCAGCGAACTGGCCAACGATGTCTCCGATTGTTTCAAAAGACGATCTGATTGCAGCTTGAAGAGCTGCTGAACCAGCCGCAGGTCGTCACGCACGCGATTAAAAGCCGGCATGCCGAGGCGCAGGTCTATTTCGGCGGCCTCATTCGCGCGATTGCTTTCCATGAGGATGATAACCTGTTCCCGCGCGCGCAGGAAATCGGTCCAATCCTGTTCCAACCGGTGTGCCAACTGATCCTCCGAGAACCATTCAAGCAGTGACCGGCAGGTACGCAGCCGCGTGCTCACCACCCGCTCTGCCTGCCGGGAGGTGCTGGTGTATCCCGCCCTTCGGTCCGCATCGTCGGTGACTAACGCATATAACAAAGCCCACCGGGCCTCCTGCGTCTGATATTGCAATTCACTACCCAGATCGAGTCCCAGGACGGAACGGATATGGTCCTGCTGAGTGCGGGCCTGGCTGGTATATAGATTCGCCATTAGAATGGAAACCACGCCCCCGATGGCCCCGACAATCAGCGCAAAAAACACCGTGAACCGATTGGCTCGATTCGGATGATCGGAGTTAGACCTTTCGCGATCCGCTGATTTATGTAGGTCCATCGACAACGGGTTGCATCGTTCAAACCGGAACGAATGGTTTGTGCTTTAGCGGAGCATTTCAAATGCCCTGACCGTCGGCCTTTCGTGCGGGTAAGGGGAACAAACTGCGATCCGGACTCCTGCCTTGAATTTGCCCTGCCACGAATGGGACAGTCGGTGGCGCGCCGGCACCGAGATTATGCTCGCGTTCCGAGGTCGCCTAATTACCCTCAGTTGCGATATAGGGAAAATTTATGGAACCAAAAGGTGATATCGCACTAATCGGACTGGCCGTGATGGGCCAAAATCTCATTCTGAACATGAACGACCACGGCTTTACCGTCGTGGCCTACAATCGCACGATCGAAAAGGTGGACCATTTCCTGGCCCATGAAGCCAAAGGCACGAAAGTCCTCGGCGCCCATTCGATTCCGGAAATGATTGCCCAACTCAAGAAGCCGCGTCGGGTCATGATGCTGGTCAAGGCCGGCAAGCCGGTTGATGAACTCATCGAACAGCTCGTTCCGCACCTTGAACCCGGCGACATTATCATCGACGGCGGTAACTCACTTTTCGAAGACACCAACCGCCGGGTGAAATATTGTGAAAGCAAGGGGCTGCTCTACATCGGCACGGGGGTCAGTGGCGGTGAGGAAGGCGCGCGTCATGGCCCCAGCATCATGCCCGGCGGCTCACCCAGGGCCTGGCCTCATGTGAAGGATATTTTCCAGGGCGTGGCAGCCAAAGTTGCCGACGGCACGCCGTGTTGCGACTGGGTGGGCGAGCAGGGAGCCGGACACTATGTGAAGATGGTTCACAACGGCATCGAATATGGCGACATGCAGCTCATTTGCGAGGCCTACAACATCCTGAAAAACGGTCTCGGCATGACCGCCGCCGA
This sequence comes from Verrucomicrobiia bacterium, assembly GCA_036274115.1. Classification (GTDB taxonomy): domain Bacteria; phylum Verrucomicrobiota; class Verrucomicrobiia; order Limisphaerales; family JADLHS01; genus JADLHS01. Next base: position 9,608 of record DASUGI010000158.1, on the reverse strand, counting down.
GATGCATGAGGTTTTCAAGGAGTGGAACACGGGCGAACTCGATAGCTATTTGATTGAAATCACGCGCGACATTCTTGCCTTCAATGAAGACGGAGCGCCGCTGGTGGACAAGATTCTGGATACCGCCGGCCAAAAAGGCACGGGCAAATGGACCGTCGTCAACTCTCAGGACCTCGGCATTCCCATTACGCTGATTGCTGAAGCGGTTTATTCCCGCTGCGTTTCGGCGTTGAAGGAGGAACGCGTCAAGGCCGCACGGAAACTCAAAGGCCCGCGGCCGGTGCTTGGCGTTGCGAAGAACGCCGAAAAGAAGAAGGCTTTCATCAACGATATTCGCGACGCACTGTATGCGTCCAAAATCGTGAGCTACGCGCAGGGCTACATGCTGATGCGCGCGGCGGCGAAGGAGTATGGCTGGAACTTGAATTACGGCGGCATCGCGCTCATGTGGCGTGGCGGATGCATCATTCGCTCGCGCTTTCTGGGCAAGATCAAGGAAGCCTACGACAACAATCCCAAGTTGATGAATCTGATGCTCGACGACTATTTCCGCGGAGAGATCAAGCGCTGCCAGAAAGGGTGGCGTAATGTCGTGGCCGCAGCAGCCAAAAAGGGAATCCCCGTGCCCGCGTTCAGTACGGCGCTCGCCTTTTACGATCAATATCGCAGTGCCGTGTTGCCGGCGAATCTTTTGCAGGCGCAACGTGACTACTTTGGCGCCCACACCTACGAAAGAGTGGACAAGCCGCGAGGTGAGTTTTTCCACACCAATTGGACGGGCCGCGGCGGGACCACGAGCAGTTCCACCTACTCCGTCTAAGCAGGGAAAGTTTCTTGAGTTCTGGGCGCGGGCGATGGTCCGCGCCTGTTTTGCTTAGTCGGTTGTGGCGTGGCCCGGAGACCGGCTGCCACGCTGCTCGAGAATCAAATCCCGAACGCTGTGAGGATCGGGGATGCCTTGAAGCTGCTCCGCGGCATCCACCGTTGCGGCCGTCGAGATGCTGAGATGGCCAATGCCGACCACGCGAGCCATGAAGCTTTGATCGATATCAACCGATCGAATGTCGCGGGCGAGAAATTCGCGAAAGCTTTTGGAGAACATGCCGCGTTCGATGGTCAGTCGACCCGGATAAATTCTGAGGACCACCGAGGCGCGCTTCCACCAGGCGATCGCGGGCGGAACAATCAACCAGAAGAAAAACAGGTGCCAAAAGAAGCGCCACCAGGACGGGCGAACTTCGGCGAGCAACTCTGTCGACGACACGGTTTTCACGGCCGGTTCTGGTTGTTGATCCTCGGGGCGTCTTTCGGCGATCGGATAACCGCACGTGGGACACGCCACCGCCTCGCTCGAAACCGCTCGAAGGCATTCGGGACACTTGATCAAAGCCATGGCCAGAACTATAGCCATTGTGACGGGCGCGACAAGGTGCGTAATACCGCATAACGAAGCTTGCAAAGATCAACCGGTTCAACCACAACTGGAATAAAGGAAAGCTGATCTATGAAATCTCAAAGAGTCGATACCTGGGCGGCGTCAATGCCCGATCGGTCTGGAGCGTTGGCTAACAAACTCAGAGCGCTGGCCACTGGCGGAATCAATCTGGAACTCATCATTGCCCGGCGACACGGCGACGCCAAAGGCAACGGTGTCGTGTTTGTGACGCCCATCAAAGGGGCCAAACAGGTCGGCGCAGCGAGTTCCGCGGGATTCACCAGATCGAGCAGCTTGCACACGTTGCGCATCGAGGGACCAGACAAGGTCGGCCAGGCAGCGCGCGTGGCTACTGCGCTTTCTGAACACGGCCTCAACCTTCGGGGCTTTTCGGCAGCGGCTCAGGGCAGGAAGTTCGTTTGCTACGTGGCGTTTGATACGGAGGCAGATGTCGTCAAGGCGGCTCGGTTTATCCGCGATCTCTGAACCTCTGACAGGGCTTACGCTGCCAGCACGCGTTGCAGACGGTCGAGGAATGCCTGTTCCTTTTCCTTGGCGCTAAGCCGGGCGCTGTCCCGTCGACGCTGGTCGCGTCCGCCACCGTGCAGTTCTTCGACTCGCTCATTGAAGAAAGGTCGCGTGCCGGTTCCTTCATTGATTTCCTGTCGAAGCACCTGTTGCCAATGCGGAATGAGTTTGAGTAACTCGTTTGCGTCGGCAGGTTCGTAGGTTTCCATCAGCTTGAGGAGTTCAATGGAATCTCTGATGTCGAATCCCTCGCCCGGGTTCGTGTTGAGTAAATAACGAATCAGAATCTGCGCCCGCGAGTCGGTTTGCCAGATGGCGCGACGCGCAATCGCTTTGAGCAGCGGCCGGTCTGCGGCCGAAGGGAAATGTGCTATCAATTTGAACAGTGGTTCAGGAATTGTGGCATCCAGCCGAAGCCGATGCACGTAACGTTCGATGGTGACCTGGCGCAAGCGCACCGAGTGGGTTTGTTGGTCTTCGGTTACAAGTTGGGCGTGAGTCGGGCGGGCAACCAGCTGTTGAATCAAATCGGGCCAATCCCTTGACGGCAAGGACTCCCGTCCCAGGATTTCCGCGAAAACCGCCTGATCACGCAGTGTCGGGGTGAACAGCGGCGAGAGGATGAGATCGATTTCGTAATCTTCCAGCCCGGGCAGTTCTTTCACCAGGAACGGGCCAATCGTATCTCGATTCAAGCCGTACGTGCCAATGACGTGATTGGCGACTTGCGCGGAAACCTCACGCGACCGTTCCAGTTCGCGAGCAAAGGATTCAAGGAGCGTTGGCACATAAGGAGTATCCACGCTCGTCGGTTGAGGCCAAGAGCGAAGTTGGAGTCGGCGTCCGGGCGCTAGATCCGGTGCTGATTCGTCGTTTCGCCACCGAAGTAGGCCTGCACGGCCTGGGTGGCTTCGTGTTCGTCTTCACCAGAGATTTCGATATTAAGCGGCGAACTCAGATTCGCACACAGAAGCATGATGCTCATGATGCTTCGAGCGTCGGCGACTTGCGAGCCGAGCCGGAGCAAAATGCGTGATTGAAACCGGCGCGCCAGTTTGACCAGTTGCGCTGCCGCTCGCATGTGCAATCCCTCTGGCCATTGAACGGTTATTTGTATCGCTTTCATATCAAGGCCTGGTCTGCTCTCATTGCTTCGACAGGGTGTCAGACATCCTGTTCAGAGAAAATTCGAAGGGGAATGTTGCGAGAGTACAGTTGCGCTGGCGTAGCTCGGTGACTACGCTGCAAGGCGATCAAATGAAAGCAACTTTTGTGTGGATTGCGCTGGTCGCGCTGGCGGCGCGAACCGGGCTGGCTCATGAGCCGGTTACTCGGGCGCGCACGCCGGTCAACATTCCTGACGTGCCCGGGTTCGTCACGCTCAAGTGCGACTTCCACATTCACACCGTGTTTTCGGACGGGAGTGTCTGGCCGACGGTGAGATCGGAGGAGGCCTGGCGGGAAGGGCTCGATGCTATTGCCATTACGGACCACATCGAGTACCAACCGCACAAGGCGGACGTATCCACGAATCACAATCGGTCCTATGAAATTGCTCGGGGCACCGGCAACGATCTGGACGTAATGGTCATCAAGGGTTCGGAGATTACGCGCCGAATGCCGCCCGGTCATTTGAATGCCATTTTTCTGACGAATTCGACTCCGCTGGTGAGGGAGACCTGGCAGGAGGCCGCGGCCGCGGCGCGACAGCAGGGCGCCTTTATTTTTTGGAATCATCCCGGCTGGGAAGCACAGATTACCAACGGATTGGTCCTCTGGTATCCGGAACACACCTGGCTGCTGGAGCAGGATCAGTTGCACGGAATCGAAGTCGTCAACGGCCGTGATTACTATCCCGAAGCGCACCGCTGGGCGATTGAGAAGAAGCTGACGCTGCTCAGCAATACGGACATTCACGCGCCCTTGAATCTCGCTTATCACGTTCACGCCGGCGATCATCGGCCGCTGACCCTGGTGTTTGCCAAAAGCCGCACGCCCGAGGCCATCAAAGAAGCACTGTTCGCGCGGCGCACGGCGGTTTATTCCGGAGAGATGCTGGTTGGCGACGAGCAATTCCTGAAACCCATCTTCGAAGGATCCATCCGGTTCAATAAAACCAACGTCACGCTGAGAGGCAGGGGGCGTGCGAATCTTCAGATCAACAACAGTTCGGATCTTACCTACGACCTGGAACGTGTGGGTGATATCGAAGAACTGCAAACGCCCCGGACGATCCGGTTAGCCGGTGGAAAGACCGTGTTGTTCGAGGTGCGCAGCAACTTGAACCTGGATCGCGGGGATGCCACGAAGCGCGTGATGATAAACTATCGCGTGAAGAACCTGTTGATTGAACCTGAAAAGCCACTGCAGGTAAGCCTGCCGCTTGAGGTCGCGTTTAAGCCGGCTCAATGAGCCCGGGGGGAACGCCTCAAGGTTTCGGCAACTTGTCGCGATAGTTTGTGGGGGATTCACCGGCAATGCGCCGGAAGACCCGATTGAAATGGCTCAATGATTGGAAGCCGGCGGCAAAGGCGACTTCGCTGATGCGCATGTTGGGATTCAGGAGAAGGTTCTTCGCCTTCTCCACGCGCACGCGCGACAGATAATCCGTGAAGTTCAAGCCGGTTGCCTTCTTGAACATTTTGCAAAAGTAAAACGTGCTCGTGTTGACGGCCCGGGCGACATCGCCGAGAGAAAGTTCCTCCGCCTGATGCTCTTCAATAAACTTCTTGGCGCGCGTGATGGCCGGCGGTTCGGCGTTGGCCCGGCTGACGAGGAGTTGATTGCTCACCAGCGACAGGTGTTGGGCAAAAATGGTGAGCAGGCGCAGGACCGACTCGTATTGTTTGGGCGTAATGACCCGGGTCTGGAAATAAGCCTCCTCAAGCTTGCGCAAATCAACTTTCCAGCCCCAGTCGGCAAGCTGTTGAACGGTTTTGGAGAACTGCGCTTTACTCGGCTTCTGGGTGAAAATCTGTCCGGTTTGAAGAAAACCGAGCACCTCATCGCCCACCGAAACGGGTACTCCGGTGTCACACAACCCGGCAAAACATTTTACGGTGCGCGGACCGCTGCCCTGCGCCTCGGCAATTTTTTGTTGGGTTTCCAGGCAGGCGGCACAGGCCCGGTTTTGCTCCGACATAAGCACGCAAAAGGGATTTTCCGTCTTCTTGCCCTGGTGCGCGCGTTGCCAGCTCTCCACGGGACGCAGGCTGAGAGGCAGTCCGGTGGTTTTGCTGAAGGCGCGCTCGTAGTCCTGGTAAATCTGCGATTGCGAAAGCGCTTCGATGAACTTCTTGTTATCGCTTCGTTCCACACCGCCAGCCTAATGATGCGCCGGGCCCGCGACAAGTGACAAAAAGCCTTGCGGCAATAGATGGTCACGATTCGGCAAGAGAAGCGGAGCCCGCCCGTTCCGCCTGGCGCTACCGTAAGCCAACACCGGAATACAATGAAAGTGATGCCAGGGAAGAGAATCCACGATGCGCCCATAATGCCGCGTCCGGAATTACAACGCGTCCTCGTGGCCGTGGATTTTTCCGACGACAGCAAAATGGCTTTGGAATATGCAGGCACCCTCGCCGGACGCCTGGGGGCCTCGCTCAGTATCGTCCACGTGGTTGAACCCGATTTGAGTGTCCTCGGGGCGGAGGGCGTGCCGGTAATGCCGAAGCCCACGGATTCAGAACGTCTGGCGGAAGCAAAGCTCGATTTGAGTTCGCTCGGCGAAAGAATGCTGGGCGTTTGTCGCGTGGTCGAAACCTCGGTGCGGAGCGGCATTGCCTTTTTTGAGATCGCCGAAGCGGCGAAGGCCCTGGGTGCGGATTTCATTGTCATCGGTGCTCACGGCCTGGCGGGTTTGAATCGGATGCTGCTGGGCAGCACGGTCGAGAAGGTGGTGCGACATGCGCCCTGTCCCGTGCTCGTCGTGCGCGGTCCGAATCAAGAACTCGTAATATGACTTCGCCGCTCCACCCGGATGCCACGTCGTGGGAGGAGGGTGCCGGCGAGTGGAAATCCCATCCCTTCCTCAAGGACTTCAGTCCGGAGCATCTTGCGGTGCTGACGGAGTGCGCCATGCCGAGCGGCTTTGCGGCCGACGAAGTCATTTTCCGTGAAGGCGAGTTGGCCAATCGCTTCTACCTGATTCTCGGCGGATGCGTGATCCTGGAAACGCAGGCTCCGGATTCTTCCTGGGTAAAAGTGGATGCGCTCTCGGCGGGTGACGTGCTGGGCTGGTCGTGGCTGTTTGTTCCGTACGTCTGGAATTTCACCGCCCGCGCCACCAGTTCCGTGCGGGCGGTTTTCTTTTACGGCACGTGGTTGCGTGAGCGTTGCGCTACCGATCCTGTCTTTGGCTACGAATTGATGCGGCGGATGGCGGGAGTGGTGGTGCGGCGTTTACAGGGCACGCGATTGCAGCTGATTCGCTGCGAGGGGCGACTGCGGGCGATTTGACGGGTAACCATCCAGATTCCAGCGGATTGGAAGGTCGCCTTCTTTACGGGATTCGCCATTGCTGCTGGCGGAGCCGAGAAACAGTTCCACACAGCGGGGCCGACAAAACTCCAGCCAACGTCCGGACCGCCAGAAACGTGCGAACCATCGTCCCTTGGGAAATGCGCGCTGGCATTGGCTGCAATAACTCAGGAACTCCTCACCCGTCGGATGCTGGCGCTCGATCATGCCAACCCGATCCTTTCGCCTCGGGAGCAATAGCGTTTGGTTCCGCCGCGGAATCGGCCTGCCGCGACTGATTGTCCGCATCGGGAGACGCCGTGACGGTTTCCAGGGCGTGTTCCTCCTTCTGCCAATGCTCGGACACTTTGCCGTCCCAGCAGGCCATGTTGAGCGGATACACATCGGGGTCAAAGATGACGTGGTAGAAATGCCATACCACGATGGCGAGGCACGCGAGAATGGCTTCGTAATAGTGAATCGTCAGAGCTACATCCACGGCCCAGCGAGGCAGCCACTGCGTTACGTCCATCTTGAACCAGATCATCAGCCCGGTGACGCCCATGATGATCGTGCCCCAGACCACGGCCCAATACTCCATCTTCTCCGCGTAGCCGAAGCGACCGATCTTTGGTTTTTCCGGACTGAATCCAAAAAGGTAGCGCACGGCGGCGATCACGTCGGTGAGGTCTTTTTTAATCGGGAACAGGTCCTTGACCAACTGGCGACCTGGGGCGGTGCGCAGCAGATAAATCACGTGGTACAAGCCCACCGCCAGCAGCACGATGCCGGCGGAACGGTGTGACCACCGACGAAATGGCTCGCTGGATCCCATCAGCATGGCAATCCACGAATCAGGAAACTTCAGGGCGAAGCCCGTAATGGCCAGCACGATGAAGCTCGACGCCAACACCGCATGTTGCCAGCGTTGAGAACGGCTCATTCGGAGAATCGGCCGCCCGGTCGAACGGAGATGCGCCCGCACCTTTTTCAGAAACAGCAATCCGTTGTGAACCAGCATCCCGCCAATCACGACGAAGATCAGCAGCACGTAGAGCTTCCGCACCCACCAGTTGACGGCGCTGCCGAGGTCGGCCCCGCTTTGTGCGGCAGCGATGTCCACGTGAACTTTGCTGAGCGCGAACTTCTCATTCGCCCCCGGATGACATTTGCCGCAAGTCTGCACGAGATGGGAGGGATGGATGGTTGAGTTGATATCGGACGAAGGCAGAATCTTGTGATGTCCATGGCAACTGGCGCAATTTGCCGTAACGGTCGAGCCGTAGGAGTTTGCCAATCCATGATAGCTTTCGAAGAACGTCTTCACGCGGTCGCCGGGCAGATTGTATTTGGTGTTCAACCGTTCGGAAGCATGACAACGGCTGCAAACCTCGGCGGAGACCTTGCGCGCGAACTCGCCGTTCAGGGCCTCGATTCTGTGTTCAAAATGACAATCCGTGCAGGTCGGGGCGTCGCGCACCCCGGCGGCCAGGGCCTGACCGTGAACGCTGGCCGCATAGTCCTGGGCCTCCTGGTCATGACAGACACCGCAGGTTTCCGCTTGCCGCGACACGTGCAAGGGTGAAAGCGGGGAAACCGGTGGAACGATCTCGTGCGAGTCGTGGCAATCCTGGCAGGTGGCCGTCTCCGCGCGTCCGTCCTTCAAGGCCCGACCATGGACGCTCGCTCCGTAACTTGCAGTCTGGCGTTCGTGGCATTGACGGCAATCCACCGATTTGGCGGCGATATTATCGTCGGGATGATCCTGAGTGAGATCGGAATGGCAGCTGGCGCACGTATTGGTCTGGTGCGCGGACGCGGCAAGTTTCGAGATATCGACGAAAAGCGAGACGACCTTACCCGTGGCATTGGTTTTTGTCAGAGTTTTGTCCTCATGACAATCCAGACAATCACTGTCTTTCAACGCAGCCGCTGCGGACAGTGGCAACCACACCCCGAGCATGGCGACGACCAGACTCTTTCCCCAGGCACACATACTACGCTAAGTTCGCGAATCACCCGCGCGCCGCCTCCACGCACGTTGGCGAATACTGCGCTTTTTTTGCGGCTGGCTGGGTCAAACCCTGGAGAAAACCTCCGGGTTGGAAATCGCGAGGAGCATGTTACGCAAACTTCCGTCGAACTTCCGGTATGAGAATGGCGTTTGATGTGGATGAAATTCGAGTGGCTTCGCCTTGCCAGGCGCGGTGGAACGATATGAGCGGTGATGAGCGCGCGCGGTTCTGCGGTCACTGCCAGAAGAATGTTTACAACCTGTCGGCCATGACGCGGGCGCAGATTGAGGCGTTAGTCCGCGACAAGGAAGGGAAATTTTGCGGGCGATTTTATCGACGTGCCGATGGACGGCTGTTGACGGCGGACTGTCCGTCGCGAATGCGACGTCTCCGCGCGCGGCTGGCAAAGGTCGGCGGGGCGCTGTGCGCGTTAGTGCTGTCGGTCATTGGCTGTTCGCCGCGCCAGACGAGCCAAGCCGGTGGTGGCCGACCGGGTGAAATCCTCATGGGCGACGTGGCGTTACCGACTCCGGCCTGCACAACGAATCCGATGCCGGCGACGATGGGCTTCGTGGCGCTGCCTCAGCACCTGCCAGTCGCCAATGCTCCCGTGATCATGGGCAAGATTGCTTTGCCAACGCCACCGCCGTCGACTCGCACCAACGCCCGCGTGCTGATGGGCGAGATTTCCGTTGTGCCCAACTCCACTTCGTCCGAGCCAGCCAGATAGCGCGCTGGTTTTTTCTCGCTCCCGTTTCAACCAGGGAGCATTTTCGCTCCGAACACGTCCAACGGAAGGACATTATGAAATTGCGCCTGATTTTAGCCCTGACCTGGGTTGCTGCGTTCTGCGGGCTTGCCCAATCGCCCGAGGATTATACCCGTCTGAAAACTGAAGCGGAGAAGCTTTACGCTGAGGGTTCTTACGGCAAGGCGCACGAGCTCTATGCGAGGGCGATGGAGATGTCGAATATCTCGTCGAACGAAGTGCGCTGGGTGGTGTTTCGGAATTACGATGCGCAATGGCGTTCGGCGGCGGCCACGCAAAATGCCGACACCACCAGGCTTGATGCCGCGCGCGAGGCGTTGGAGAAAATGGTTCGCGACGTAAAGCGCGAGGAGGACAAGGATCGCGTGTGGGTGGAGGTGCAGGAGTCGCTGGGAGATTTTCA
>DASUGI010000157.1:0-23899 GCA_036274115.1 Verrucomicrobiia bacterium | reverse complement strand
CCCGGGAAGTGCGCACGCGTCCTTTGCTGTCCAAGGTTGCCGGCAACTTCGAAAGGACCGCTACACTGGGCGGGGAATCAGAAGACTTCGTACTTATCATAACTCTCAGAGTTATGATAGTTGTCAGAAATTATCCAGTGGCGCTCGGCGTGACGCTTACAATAGAAAAACAAGCACCCCACCTTGAGTCGCCTCGCTGATCCACCCATCATACAAGATCGTACTGCCCCAACATGGCTTGAATCGATTCCACGGAATTGAACATCATCACATCAGTGATAGACAGGTTTGGGACGAAAGTATGAAAGTATTTCCATGCTGAGTGTAGGAAATGGTTCGCGTCTTGATGAACTAAGTGTATGCCTCGTGCATTGAATATGGGTCAATTCCTCGAGATCTCCTCGAGGTGAATCTCTAGCTGCCAGTTCCGATCAAGGATCAAGCTTTGTTTCGATTCCTTATTCTCCGCGCAGGCACTCCTGCCACTACGACGCCGGACTTAACGTCCCTCACAACTACGGCTCCAGCACCAATCAGAGCGTTTTCGCCTATCCTTATCTTATCTATGATCGTTGCCCCAATACCCACCCACGTCAGACGACCAACCTTCACGCTGCCGGCAATGCGTGCACCCGGGCTAACGTGAACTCCATCCCTGATCACACAGTCATGGTCAATGCTGGCCGACGTATTGATGATCACGTTCTCGCCTAGGAGGGTGCCAGGATTGATTACAGCGCCAGCCATGACGACCGTTCCGGGACCCAATTCCACATCGGGAGCGATCGTGGCGCGTGGGTGAACCGCCGAGCTGAGGGTGAATCCCCGTGCCTTCGCCAGTCGGGCTTTTCGTTCCCGAACCGAGTTATCTCCGATTGCGATGATGATGTTTCGGGTTCCGGCTGTAAGGGAACCATCCAACACACCAACGACTTTTGCGCCACAAAAAAACTCCCCAGCTCTGGCAGGGTTCTCATCGTCAATAACGCCGACCAAGTCAAAACCGTTGTGTCTTAAGATGTCAATGACGACCTTCGCGTGCCCGCCCGCACCCCAAACGAGGATTCGCCTTCCGTGGTCGTTTTTGCCCGCCTTCACAATAGGTCATCTCTTTCTTCAGATCGCGCGATGAATCTTTTCGAAGTCACTTGCCGGAGTTGGCTTTGTAGTAAGGCCACAGCCGGTTCAAAAGCCAAAACGGCTTTTTGAATTCTGCCGATTGAACAACGAAGCGCTTGAGTTTGTCGAATGACTTCACCAGCGCGAATGATTGCAGCGCGAGAATCAGGTCCTTGAACGCGAGCGCCAGGATCATGTCCATCCATAGAGTTTTGGAACCACTGTCTACTTTCGCCAACAAGTACCGCGCCATTGCTTCCATTACCCTAATTTTGTAATCGCCGGGACGCTCATTCCAACTATTGTTATCGTGTATCCTGTAATCAGCCATCGCTCGATCCAAGTAGCCGATACCGCCTCGCTCGCTCAACAAGACGAACAAAGGCCAATCATAGAGTTTCAATTGCTGAAGTGCTTCGTCCACCGGTGGCAGCCATTTTCGGCGGCACACGACCGAACAGGTTTGAATGTAGTTAATCATGGCCAGAGCGTGCGGATCCGGCCGTTCCATTCGAAATCGCTCCGGCGGAAACTCCTTGAGCACCTTACCACCCGGCCAAGCGACGTAATCGACCCGGTGGTGACAGAGAGCGCAGGCGGGGTTGCTGTCAAGGTAATCGACCTGCATTTGAAGTTTTTCCGGACTTGTCCAATAGTCATCTCCTTCAAGAAACGCCACATATTCTCCGTTGCAGCGATCTAAAGTCTCTTTCACGTTCTTGCCCATCCCGACGTTTGCTTTGTGGTAAAGAGGCACAATTTTGTCAGGCCAGCGGGATTGGTATTCTCGAATTATCTTATCCGTGCCATCGGTAGAACAATCGTCGCCGATGATAATGTTGTAATCAAACGTGACCCGTTGCATCAGCGCGGTGTCCAGTGCCTTTGCAATGAACTGCGCGTGATTGAACGTGATGATACAAATGCTGAGTTTTGGGGCTCGTGACATCGTGTTTGGTGGCTTCAGCCAGACTTGCGGTGAGATGCTATTGTGGCGCACTGCGAATTGCCAATGAGGCTCCGCGGACATGACCCATCTTTGAGGTAATCGGGGATTATCGTGTGAAAGGACTCTAGGATCATTTGCAGTTGTTGGCCCTATAGTGCGGCCACAAGCGGTTGAAAGTCCAAAAAGGTTTCTTAAACTCCACAGAACGTTTAATGAATCGCTTCAGCTTGCCGACCGACCTCCCAAATGCAAATGATTGCAATGCGAGCACCACTTCCTTGAAGGCAAGTGTCAGGATCATGTCCTTCCAGGAGTCTTTCGAACGATCGTCCACTCTCTCCAATAAATACCTCGCCATTCTTTCCAATCCCCTCATTTGGTAATCGATCGGGCGCGCCTTCCAGCTGTTGTTGGCGTGGACCCGGTAATGAGCCATCGTTCGGTCCAGATAACCAATCCACCCGCGCTCGCTCAAAAGCACAAAAAGTGGCCAGTCAGCGAGTTTCAATTCCTCCAATTCTTCGTCGAATAACGGTAGCCATTTTCGCCGGCAGACCACAGAACAGGTTTGAATGAAGTTACACATGGCAAGTGTACGCGGGTCTGGACGATCAACGCGAAAACGCCTGGGAGGAAACTCTTTGAGCTTCTCACCGCCCGGCCAGCTAATGTAATCGACGCGGTGGTGGCAAAGTGCGCACCCCGGATTGTTATCGAGGTGGTCGACCTGCGCTTGGAGTTTTCTCGGGTCGGTCCAATAGTCATCCCCTTCTAGGAATGCGACGTACTCACCGCTGCAGCGCTCCAAAGTTTCTTTTAGATTTTTGCCCATGCCGACGTTCTTTTCCCGACATAAGGGCGAAAACTTGTCAGGCCAGCGGCGTTGATACATTTCGATGATTTTATCAGTTCCATCGGTGGAACAGTCATCTCCAATGATGACGTTGTATTCAAATGATGTCTGCTGTGTCAACACACTGTCCAATGCTTTGGCGATGAACTCAGCGTGATTGAACGTGATGATGCAAACGCTCAACTTAGGGTTTTCGGCAATTTCAACTTTTGCGCTATGGCATGTCACGTTTTCCTTAGGCTGAGAAAGTGTTTCACAACGTTTGCCTGCGCCAAGGCCGCCCCAATAATATCGCAAATCGTCTTGATATCATCTTTCGAAACACATTGCCCGGTCGGAAGCACCATCAGTTGGGCGGCTCGCAACTCGGTGTTCGGCAACAATAAATGTGCATTGGGGAATAATGCCCTGTAAGGTTGCATTCGGTGGCAACCTGGCCAGAAATATTTGCGGGCAAGGACATTTTCCGCATGCAACATTTCCACCAATTCATCGCGATTCAATGCGCTCACCGATGGGTCAACCTGAACCACGACATAATGGTAGTTCCGCTTGTCCGTGCTTGTGTAGTCCATCAAGGTGAGTCCAGCAACTCCCCTCAACTGTGACCTGTATTCTTCGTAGTTCCTCAGGTTTATCCCAACGATGTCATCCATGCTTTCGAGCGAAACCAAACCCATAGCCGCGCAGACTTCGGGCATCTTGCCATTTGTTCCCAAATAGATAACGCGGTCGAAGCCGGCGAAGCCAAAATTTCGCATCAGCCGGACCTTGTTGGCGAGTTCGTCGTTGTTGGTAACAATGGCACCACCCTCAAAACTGTTAATGAATTTTGTGGCGTGAAAACTTAACACCTCGCACTCGCCAAAATTACCAATCATTCTTCCTCCGTCCGAACAACCGAAGGCATGCGCTGCATCATACATCACTTTCAAGGAATGCCTTTTTGCAATGGCCTCCACATCTTTGATGTTGCAAGGACGTCCCCAAAGATGAACGCCGATGATCCCGGTTGTGCGGGGGGTTATCAACCTTTCGAGGCAACCGGGGTCAAGATTCAGTGTTGAGGCATCGATATCCGCGAATACTGGCGTAATCTCCTGCCACTGGAGGGCGTGTGCGGTGGCCACGAACGTGTAAGAAGGGATGATGACTTCGCCGCGAAAGTCCAAAGCACGGATGGCTATTTCGAGCGCCACCGTTGCGTTACACATGGTCACACAGTGTTTAACGCCGGTGATCTCGCATATCTTTTGTTCAAATTCCCGGACCTGTGGTCCGTCATTCGTGAACCACCGCCGTTCAATCAGGCCCTCAATCCTCTCAAGAATCCGGTGTTTGTCCCCCACATTGGGACGTCCGACATGAAGCGGTTCCGCGAACCGAGGTTTGCCACCCATAATTGCCAACGGAGCCGGCTTGTTTTCAGTGTTCATCTGCTCCGTGATTGAGTGCGGGTTTCTCTACAACGTAAAGGATGCTCGACTCGGTCAGTCCACAGCGTACCATTTGACTCGATTGAAAATAGTCGCGACCAAGTTGAAGCACACTAAATCCCGCGTCCTGTAAACGCTGGACAAAACCCTCCCGCGAATACAGCCTGACGTGATCGCCTTGACCGAAGTACTTCCAGCGCTCGGCTGCTGTCTTGACCGGATGCTCACTGATTCCCTTTAACACGGTGCTAATGGGAACCATGGCAATGCCCCACCCTCCCGGCTTTAGAACGCGAAACAATTCACCCATTGCCTTGCGGTCATTGTCGACGTGCTCAAGGACGTGCGAGCAAATAAACGCGTCGAAACTGGAGTCCCGGTAGCAGGTCATTGACGTAATGTCCACTCGATCGTCCACGCCTTTCTGAAAAAGATCCGCCGTTCGGTATCGAATGCTATACTTGCGCTTGATATGCCTTGAAAGCGTCGCAGATGGAGCAATGTCGAGGAGATGAAAATCTGTTTGTTGAACTTCGCTGCGGGGCAGTCGGTCGCCGAGATAAAGTGCATAAAGCCGATCTCGATCCGTGGCGCCGCAGTGTGTGCATTGGTAGGCATTAGAATTGATCGTCTCGAATTGTGTGACGTGCAGATCAGAGCCGTGCTCCTCCAACTGTTGAAAATAGAAATCCGGGAGCGGGGAGAAACCGGGGACGCGGTCTTCGCACGCCGGACAGTACGATTGCCACGACGATCCAAAGGTCGAAATGATGCCCGCTCGTGCTTGAGTGGGAAGATATCGGTAGAACAACCGGCTGCAGATATGCGGCAAGCGGGCCATGCTCGGAATCCGCAACTTCAGTGACATAATGCAAGGCTTAGGTATTTTCGTCCGGTCATTGTCGACAAGCTTGTATGATTTTGCTCCAACAACTGTCAACACCGATGTACCCAATCGCGGCGACAGCCTGACGGCAGGCCTGGTAATTGACCAATTGGCCGACGGATCTAGGGCGACCAATTGGTAGCAAGCGACAGACCAGCATCACGGACGAGACACACTTTGAGATACTCGCAAAAAGAATGGCCAAGGTAACCAAAGTTGGCACTCCCTTGGCTGACAATGATCGCAGGATTAATCCACGATGGTTCAGCAACCCTTAGTAAGCGTTTGCATCCCCGCCTATAACAACGGGGAATATATCGCCGAGACACTCGAGAGCGTGTTGCGACAACGCTATGCAGATTTCGAGATCATCATCGTCGATGATTGCTCGACTGACGATACCGTCTCCATCGTCAGACGGTTCAGGGACTCGAGGATCAGGCTAAACAGGAATAAGACCAACCTCGGCCTCGGGCGAAACTGGAACAAGGCTATCTCCCTCGCAAACGGCAAGTACCTGAAAGTCCTCTGTGGGGACGACGTAATCCATCCTGACTGCTTGCAGCGTCAATCAGGTCAACTGGAGGACCCGGCCAATGCCAACGTGGTCCTCGCTGTTTGTGGCAGCGAAGTTATCAACTCAAACAACGATGTCGTGCTGCGCAGAAACCCGCGCTTCCCGGCAGGACGGGTGAGCGGGCAAACACTTATCCGGAAGTGCGTGCGTTGGGGCACCAATCTGGTCGGCGAACCTGCAGTCGGTTTGTTTAGACGGGACGTGTTGGCGCGCTCGGGATTGTTCGACCCTACCAACCCTTACTTGATTGACCTGGCGTTTTGGGCTCAGTTGCTCAAGCAAGGTGACGCCTTTGTTGACCAAACCCGTCTGGCCGCTTTTCGCATTTCCCCCAGTTCGGTGAGCACAAAAACAGGATTCCATCAGGCAGCATGTTTTCGGCACTTTGTCCAAAAACTTTGCACAGATCCAACTTGGAAGACCACGACGTTGGACGTAACGATGGGACGTGCACTTTCGTTCCAGTGGTGCCTGTTTCGAAACATCTTCATCAAAACGCGTGGTGGGCGACTTCCCGCTACAATCACGCAAAGCACTCCTAAGTGACTGATTCAAGACCGGAAGGCTGATGTTCGTGGCCCACCTTTTGCTCCTTATTGTCGCAGTAGGTTGCCTATTCAGAACCCGGCGCCAGCAAGTTCAAAACAAACGACCATGTTAATCTCAGTTATCATACCGTGCTTCAACGAAGAGAAGGTGATTGCGACCACAATCGATCAACTCAGGAGCACCTTGGTGGATGACAAAACGGTCAGATACGAGTTTCTCTTCATCGACGATGGTAGTCGTGACCAAACGGCGGGCTTGATTGCCAACGCCGCGCAGCAGGACAGCCGCATCCGCCTGCTCAGCTTTTCAAGAAATTTCGGCCACCAGGCGGCTGTAAGCGCTGGAATCCGCCACTGTCTGGGAGATATGGCAGCCATCATCGATGCTGACCTGCAGGATCCACTCGAAGCCGTCCCGGAGATGGTTCGTCAACTACTGGATACCGGCTCGAATGTCGTTTATGGCGTTAGAAAACGACGTGAGGGTGAAACCATCTTCAAGCGGGTTACGGCGAAATTGTATTATCTCCTGTTAGACAAACTATCTGAAGTGTCGCTGCCGCGCGACGCTGGTGACTTCCGGATCATCGATCGCCGGGTAATTGACGAGTTCAACCGGTTGGGGGAAAAGAACAAATACGTCCGCGGGCTGATCAGTTGGATGGGATTCAAGCAGACCCCGTTCTATTACGTCCGAAATCCCCGCTACGCCGGCACCACCAAGTACACCCTGTTCAAGATGCTTCGGTTCGCCTCGACGGGAATTTTTTACTTCTCAAAGAAGCCGCTGAAAATCGCCACGACCTTCGGGTTTGGGTCAGTTGTTCTCGCCAGCCTTTTGGCGCTTTGGGTCGTGTACGGCAAGTTTGTCAACTCCGCGTACATAGCTCCCGGCTGGGCTTCTGTGGTCTTGACCGTCATGTATTTTGGCGGGGTGCAGTTATTGACCATCGGGATTCTTGGCCACTACATCGGCAGCTTGTTCGATGAAATCAAGAATCGGCCAGAATACATCGTCGCCGACGAAATCCATTTCCGTCAAAAGAGCCACCCCAGCAAGCAAAGCAGCCCGGCGACGTACGAATCTGGTTTGGATTCCCTGCAGGCAAGCCTCGATATTCAAGCGAGCAGCCGCCAAACCAAGCAGCGCTCAGGCATCCTTACGACCAAGGTTTAAGTGTCGCATCCGGCCAGAGAACCTCACATGAAACCAAAGCGTGCCTGGACGGCGTTGCTCTTCGTCACTTTGGTTCTCCTGGCAGGATTCTCCACTTATCTATCGCTGACTCGGATCTACCAGGTGGATGAGTACCAGGCCGTATACATGGCGCGAGTGTTCGCGACCGGGCAGTCAGCCGAATTCTTCACTACTTCGTCATTGTTTCTTTTTGGACCGCTTTCATGGCTGACGAAATCACGCCTCGACTCCGCTGAAATGTTTACGGCGGCGCGGCTGGTCTTTCTCGCCGTCTTCTGGCTCAACTTGATGCTGGTAGCCTCCATCGCCGGCAGAAAATTGGTTTCGATCGCCGGCCTGGTTGCCTTGGCTGCGGCAACCACCCTGGCACCTCTGTGGGACTACGGTTTCGAAATCCGACATGACAATGTGGTGCTAACCGGAATACTTCTCACCTGGTGGGCGGTTCGAATCAGACCGATGCAAATATGGTCCTACGTGATCGCAGGCGCAGTAACCATCATTCTGCTTTTTACTGCGGTCAAAACCATCGTTTACGCTGTACCGCTCTCCTTTGCTATTCTCGTGTTTCCACCGCCAGCCTACAAACGTCCTCGATGGCAACTAGCCCTTCTTTGGCTCGCCGGGGCTCTCCTCGCTCTGGGTGTGATTCGCTTGTGCTACGGCAGTGGCGATGCATGGAATAATTATCTCTCGGTATTTCGCGGAGTGACCACGTATTCCGCCAGCACAGGTACGACCACTCGTTTCTGGCCCGGAACCACTTTGGGCCGTCTGCTCAATCAAGCTCCCTTACTCCTTGCCTTGACGGTCGCGGCCGGTTGCACCGTTGCCACCGAGTTGTGGCGACGACGATTGGCAGCATTCACCTGGAACGGAAACCTGCCCGAATTATTGTTGCTGCTAGGTGCCTTGACTGCCTTGCTGATCAACCCCACTCCTTTTCCCTATAATCTCGTTAACGTAGTTCCTTATGCCTTCATATTGGCGTTCAAGTACGGCGAATCTGTCTGGAACGAACTCCGAACGCACCGCCAGTACTGGCCACTCATTGTAACTGTTCTTCTCTTCATACACATCGTCCCATTCGTCTTTGCAACCCTCAGGCACTTGGACAAGCCCAACCACCGGCAAACCAAATTGATGAATCTGGCCGAGGAATTGAGCCATCCGACTAACGATCCTGTTTACGATGGAATAGGGATGGTGCCCACCAGGCGCAGCGTTCATTTTCAATGGTATCTCCATAGCCTCATCATTCGCGGGATGCTAGACACTCCGGGTATGCGGGTTCGTGAAATGCTGGCGGCACGACCCGCCCCGGTATTTATCCCAAGTTATCGCACCGATTGGCTTCCTCCGGAGGATCACGAATTTATCAAGCATCGCTACGTGCCCTTAGCAGACGATTTCTGGGTGTTGGGCGCAGTTTTACCCGCTGGAGGAGGTAGCTTTGAAATCATTCATCCAGGACGTTACAGCATCGTCACGGTGACACTAAAGCATGGCGAGGAAACTGAGGCACTGATACTCGATGAAGGCGAAGTCAAGGGTAGTCTTGACGGCAAAGCAATTTCATCTGGCCCGGTAGAACTCGGGTTGGGTAAGCATCAAATTGAGACTGCCGGCGAGAAGCAACTAGCAATCGTGTGGATAGGCCCGAAACTCTCGCAATTGCCCGACGTTGGTGTTGGCAACCATCGTTCGTTGTTCGTTAACTGGTATTAACGCTATCCCACCACCCTGATCTCGCCTTGCCGATGCCGGCGTAATAACTCGATGTCCGCGTCAACCATCAATCGGGTCAGTTCGACAAATTTCGTCTTGGGCTCCCAGCCCAGTTTCTGCCGGGCCTTGCTGTAATCGCCGATCAACAGGTCGACCTCGGCCGGGCGATAGTAACGCGGATCAATTTCCACGTACTTTTTCCAGTCCAGACCGACATGATCGAATGCCACTTCCAAAAACTCCTTCACCGAGTGAGTCTCGTTTGTCGCAACCACGTAATCATCCGGCTCGGGCTGCTGCAGCATAAGCCACATGGCCTCGACATATTCTTTGGCGTAACCCCAATCCCGCTTGGCATCGAGGTTTCCAAGATACAGTTTTTCCTGCAGCCCGGCCTTGATGTGCGCGACGGCCCGCGTAATTTTACGCGTTACAAACGTTTCTCCGCGGCGAGGCGACTCATGATTGAACAAAATCCCGTTGCTCGCATGCATGCCATACGACTCCCGGTAGTTCACCGTAACCCAGTACGCATACACTTTCGCGCAACCATAGGGACTGCGTGGATAAAAGGGGGTCGTCTCGCGCTGCGGCACTTCAACCACCTTGCCGTACATCTCCGATGACGATGCCTGATAGTATCTCGGCTTGATCCCCGTTTCGCGAATCGCCTCCAGCAATCGGATCGCGCCCGTGGCCGTAATGTCGGTGGTGTACTCCGGGCTATCGAAACTGACTCGCACGTGGCTTTGTGCGGCGAGATTATAAATCTCTTCCGGCTGCACCTTGAGCATCAAACGCGAAAGCGCACTGGCGTCACTCAAATCCCCATAGTGAAGAAAAAGTCGCTTCCGACTCGCGTGCGGGTCCTGATAAATAGGCTCAAGTCTTCCCGTGTTAAACGTGCTGGCCCGTCGGATGATGCCGTGAACTTCGTACCCTTTGCCCAGGAGAAATTCCGCCAGATAGGAACCGTCCTGTCCCGTAATACCCGTGATCAATGCGCGCTTGGCCATAAATGTAGGCCGTAGCTTCAGAAACCCATCGGGTGAACACAAGCGGGAAACTGTCGTGATGGAGAATTATCCTGCCTATTTCCGAATGGTGGCGCGCTCACGAAGCCACTGCAGGTCCTTGTTTCCCACCGACGAATCATTGTGCGGTATCCGGTCCGCTCCATTCGCAAGCCGCTTCCCGGTCCGAGCATCGAGCCATTTCCGGGCGTCAACATGCGTATCCGCATAGGCAATGATTCCGGATCCCTTGTGCAAGGCGGAAGGATAATGGACAAACTCATCACGAACCATTTCCACGCCAAAGCCCGGGGTGCAGATACTCCCCGGATTCACATCCAGAAACAAAAGGCGGCTGGCCACTCCTCCCGAATTGAGATCTGACGACTTTAGAAAGATTTTATAAGTGGAATTGAGTGTCAAAGGCGCTTCCACGTTGAGAGAGCGCGTGCCGACGTAACAATTCATGGAGTAACTTCGCAGCATGAACACGTTGCCTTTGCCACGCACCGGCCAAAGCGTGCGGTCCGCAGGACACTTGTAAATCGCCACGGGCTTGATGTACGGAGCAAAGAGCGCGTAATTGTCGCCAATCAAATACTGCGTGTTGGTAAGGGTCTGGGAATCTCCATGATTGCCGCCATAAACCCACAAGTAAGGCGCGCCCGGTCCAAAGCTGCCGGAGCGACCTCCATTCGGCACTAAAGCTTCACGATTATCCACCGAATACAAAGCCCAGCCCACACTCATCTGCTTTTGATTGTTCACGCACTTGATCCGCCAGGCTGCGTGCTTGGCACCTGCCAGTGCGGGTAACAACAGCGCCGCCAGAATAGCGATGACGGCGATTACCACCAGCAGCTCGATCAGGGTAAACGCGCGTCGTGATAACGGGGATTTACACACATCAATGGAATCGCTGGCCGAATCCAACCACAGCTCTCCGGCAAAATCAAGTCCGCGACTGGAAAGAATTAGGAATCCTCTCGCTGAAACACGCGACAATGGGCAACAAACCCCATTCGACTGGCGGCACGTTCTGACAGAACTTGGCCCATGAAAACATCATTTGCCGCCTCCATGATGCTTACAACAGCGGTGGGACTCGCGCTAGCGGGTTGCACCAGTCCTTACGGTAGCAGCTACAGTGATTACACCCGGGAATCCGTGGTCGTGAGTGGTCCTCCGCCAGTCGAACGACAAGTCGTGGTCACGGCGCCGCCACCGAGGACGGTTGTGGAAACTCCCACCACCATCGTTGGGTCGCCCCCCAGCACCGTCTCAACTCGACCCGGATACGTTTGGGTGGACGGCAATTGGATTTGGAAATCCAACGCTTGGGAATGGCAGGAAGGACACTGGGCCCGTCAACCTTATCGCGATGCCCGGTGGGTTCCGGGTCATTACTCATTCCAGGATGGTCGACACATCTACGTCCCTGGCTATTGGACTCGATAACAAGATCGTTTCAACTCCGCGGCTCAGGCAATGACCGCGGTGAGTATCCAATCGGCATTTGCGGAGTCCACCTCAGGAATCGCCTTGAAATCGCCACGCAGCCATTTCAAGGCGAACTTTTCTCGATCAATCTCGCTGCGCGTGCGAACCCCCAACCGCCTTAACACGGGCACGGGCGGACACCATCCCTGCACCGCATGCTGAAAAAGAAATCCAGTTACCACCAGTGACAACGCCAGCCATTTCCGATTCACCGTCATCCCCAGCATCACTCCCGTGAAGGCCAGAACCGACGCGTTTGTCTCCAGCCAACGCTCCATGCTCCATTCCTCGTCCAGCGCCCGAATCCGTTGTGAAATCTCGTCCTTGGGTCGCCGTGCGTAAAAGCGAATGCTCTCCCCGGTCCGGTGCTCAATCTCTCTCAATTTCTCAGGCGAGGTATACCTTCGCACTCGATCGTCTCGGCCGATGAGCTCGTTGTCATAGCGCATAGCCTCTGGCTCGGCGGCGGCGGTCACAATGGGGGGTTGGCCCTAACGAACCTTTGCTGGATCTGAACAGATCCGCACCACGCGCACTTCCAACCTTCGTGTCAGAAAGTCGCAAGCGCCCGCTTGATCCTGTCCATCACTTTTTCCTTCCCGATTACTTCAAGCAAATGATACAAGCTCGGGCCGGAAGGATTGCCCGTCACCGCGAGGCGAACCGGGTGGACGAGCACGCCGGCCTTCACGCCGAGTTCGCTGGCGGTGGCTTTCAACGCCGCTTCGAGATTCGCCGCGTTGAAGGGATCAGCCTTGGCGAACGCCTCACGGAGCTTTTCGATCCGTGGTTTGTTCTCGGGCACAAAACTTTTTTTTGCGGCTTCGGGGTCGTAAACGATCTCGTCTTTGAAATAGAACCCGCCGTAGGCTGGCAGCTCACTGAACGTCTTGATCTTGCCTTTGCAGGTATCGAGCGCCGCCTTGACGTAGTTCACATTGAACTTGTTCGTATCGATACCAACCTTGGCCAGCGCGCGAACCGCGAGTTCGTAGAAACGATCATCCGGCAACTCGCGGCAGTACTCGCCCTGCAACCAGAGAAGCTTCTCAAAATCGAACTTGGCGTTGTGCCGCAAAATTTGCGGGAGATCAAAGCGCTCGACAACTTCAGCAAGCGAAAGCTTTTCGGTGTTATCCTTGGGCGACCAACCGAGCAGGCACAGATAATTGTTTACCGCCTCGGGGATAAACCCTTCCTCCAGGTACGTCGACAGGCTCGCGCCGCGGTCGCGCTTGCTCATCTTCGAGCCTTCCGGATTCAGGATGAGCGGGATGTGCCCATACTTCGGCGGTTCGACCCCAAAGGCGCGGAACAGCGCAATGTGTTTGGCGGTATTGCTCAAATGGTCCTCCCCGCGAATGACGTGCGTGATACCCATCTCCAAATCGTCCACCACGTTGACAAAATGGAATACAGGTTGGCCGTCACTGCGCACCAGTACCCAATCCGGATCGATTTCCTCACGGTCGGTGAGCGGCCGCATGACATCGCCGACAACCAGGTCCGGAATCAAAATCGGCTCGCGCGTCATGCGAAAGCGGATGGCGCCGTCCTTCTCGTACGCCAAATCACGAGATAACAGCGCTTCAACGCGGCGCTGGTAGTTTTCTTTCCGCTGTGATTGAAAATACGGCCCGCGATCGCCTTTGCTCGGGCCGGTCGCGTCACCACTGATTGGCCCTTCGTCCCAATCGAGCCCCAGCCAGCGAAGGCCACTAAGAATTGCATCCACGGCCTCCTGCGTGTTGCGCGCGGCATCGGTGTCTTCAATGCGCAGCACAAACGTGCCGCCGGTATGACGAGCGTAAAGCCAGTTAAACAAAGCAGTGCGCGCCCCACCGATGTGCAGATATCCGGTGGGCGATGGAGCAAAACGGACGCGTGGTTTCATATCCTTCAATTAGCCACAGATGAACACAGATTCCCGCGAAGAAAAAGAAAAAGCGCTACCAAACTCAGGCAGGGTTCAATCGACGCAGAATTTCACACAACGAGGCGAGGCGGGGAGTAGCAACACCCGCGCGTTGCGCCTGCCGCAGTGGTTCGAGAAAAAGACTGTCAAGCTCAAGCGGTCGGCCTTGTTCAAAGTCCAGCAGGGTCGAGGCCTTGTAGGCTCCCATCGCCCGCGTGCGCTCGATCAGTTTCTCCACGAGCGATTCGGAAACTCCCAGGCCTTGCGCATTGGCAGCCGCAACGACTTCGAGCATCAACTCGCGCACGAGCCGCGCCCATCGGGCGTCGGAAAGCAATATGTCCGTGGTAAGGCATGGCGCGCGTGTGCCTGGAATCTGCAACTCCGTTCTCGGAACTGCCAATGCCTCATATCCCGCAACACTGGCAACCCCAAGTCCGTTAAACGGAATATTCCAGACCAGTTTCTCCCAATGGGCTCGCGCCAGATTGTCAGTCACTTTGCACGGCACGCCGGCATGCCGGACCATCGTTGCGATTTCGTGGGTGCGCGGCTCGGGGTAACGCTGGTGTTCACCCAGCACCATCAGCCCGTGGTCGAGATGCTGAATCACCCCGGGCGCGATGCGGTTCAAACAGACGAAGCAGAGCCCGCCGAGGATTTGCTCGACCGGGAACCGCTTCGCAAGCTCCTCCTCGTTGCCCAGGCCATTTTGCAAAGTAACCACGGCGGTCTGCGGCCCCACCAATGGCAGCAGCAACTTCGGAAACTCAACGTTAGCCGTGGTCTTGAGAGCAATGAAGACAAGATCGGCCACACCAATTTCCTCCGGCATTCGGGCGCATTTCGGTCTGACCACAAAGTCGCCCGCCGGGCTTTGAATTCTCACTCCATTCCGGCGCACGACTTCGTAATCTGAGCGCAGAAGCAGATGCACTTCACGCCCGGCCCGACTCAGCATCGCGCCATAATAGCTTCCCACTGCCCCACAGCCGACCATTGCTATCTTCATGACCCGGCGAAATAAAAAAGGCACTCCGACAACGTCAGAGTGCCTTCGGGAAAGACAACGACTTACTTGGCGCCCAGGATCGCGTCCTTGGCAGCCTTGGCCACGCGGAACTTCACAACACGCTTGGCAGGAATCTGAATCTGCTCGCCAGTCGCCGGATTACGGCCGAGACGGGCTTTGCGATTGACCAACACGAGTTTACCGATGCCGGGGAGGGTGAAAGTATTCTTGGCATTCTTGTACGCGAGCACGGCAATGTGCTCCAGAATTTCCTGGGCTTGCTTCTTCTTGATGCCGGCCTTTTCTGCGATCTCGGCGGCGATTTGAGACTTGGATAGTGCTTTTGCCATAACTGTGTTTGTTCTCTAATTGTTGTTGTTGTGCTAAAAAGTCGTTTGACTTGCCGCGAATTAAAGGGTTTCAACGCACCCACGCAAGCATATTTTGCAGATTTTATTCAGGATTTGGCCAAATTTGCGGCTCCTGAAAAATCAACCGCAGAGGATTTGTGCGTGACAACGGGCGAGATTTTGTGTCACTGCGCCGAAGGCTGCTTGCGCGAAACCACACCCACACTGTTCAACAAGCGCGCCATAAAGGAGCGTTGCTCGGGAACATTTTGCGGCGTCCCTTGCTTCACGATGGGTGCTTTTGGTGGTGCGGGAAGACGGGTCCGCGCCGGCTTGGGACTGGGCCGACCCAAATAAGGTTCGAGCTTCGCGGTGAGTTTTAACACGAGCTGTTGGCTCTTATAATCAAACGTGTCGGGCAATCCGAGACAAACGACGGGTTTGCCGAAATCTTTTTTTCCGAAGCGCCGCTCCATGGCTTCAAGCTGACTCTCGTCGAAGACAAACACCGCGTCCGCCCAATCCATCAGATCTTCCGTCAACTGGTTCTTCGCGAAGGTAACCGTCCCTGCGGAGCGTACTTCCAGGTCGGGACGTACTCGGTACAGATGTTCCGCGGTAAGACTCCTCACCTTGTTCTGCCGGCAAACAAACAACACCCGCGGTTTTTTCAACGACTCACTCACTGGCTGCATCATATCATCAACTCTCCACTTTGAAAGGGAAACTTCATTTCTGTTCAAGACGGTTCGTGACGAACTGAGCGTTGCCTGGTCCGTAGTTTTGACGGCCTTTATGGCCGAAAAAACCTGAATGTCCGGAAAATCAAAGGTGACTTTGCAGGGTTTCGAGAACGGGGCGAGTCACGCGCCGCAAATTCTCGCCGACCTTGTTTTACAGGCTGAAAAATCCGGGGCCAGCGACATCCATCTCCAAAGGCGCGGCCCAACGGCCCAAGTCGCCTTCCGACTCGACGGCGTTCTCACCCCCGTAACGGAACTTCCCGCGTCCGTGGCCGAACGGGTGTTTGGTCGGGTAAAATTCCTCGCTCGACTCAAAACGTATCAAGACTCCCTTCCCCAGGATGGTCGCATCGAACACACCGAACTCGGTTGCCAGCATGATATCCGCGTGGCGACCTATCCCACCGTGACGGGTGAGAAAATCGTCCTGCGCCTGTTCAATGTCGCGGCTGTTAAAGCAATCACCGAACTCGGTTTGCCCGAAACCGCAGAAGCCGCGCTTGACGCGTTTCTTCACCAAACTACCGGACTGATGCTGCTCACCGGCCCGGCCGGCAGCGGGAAGACCACCACGATCTACGCCTGCGTGCGCCAGCTGGCCGAACCACGCGGACGCCACATCATCACCATCGAAGATCCCGTCGAGCAAATCATTCCCGGCACGATGCAGACCGAGGTCAATGAAGCCATCGGGCTCGACTTCGCCCGCGCCGCACGACATCTCCTCCGACAGGATCCGCAAGTGCTCATCATCGGCGAAATTCGCGACGAAGACACGGCCAACCTCGCCGTGCGCGCTGGCCTCACGGGCCATCTCGTCATCTCAACTTTGCACGCAGGCTCTTGCCGCGGCGTGTTCGAACGTTTGCTCGTCCTGTGCCGCGACCATTCCGCAATCGCGTCTGCTGTTGAACTGGTGCTCAACCAACGGCTGATCCGCAGACTTTGTTCCGCCTGTCACGGAGCAAAATGTCCTGGTTGTCTCAACACCGGCTACCAGGGCCGTTTGCCTCTGGTGGAAGGGTTGCGCCTGAACGACAGCCTGCGCGCACCAATCCGCTCAGGCGACCTCCAGAACCTCACGCCCCAACCCACCCTGGCCGAATCCGCTCGTGACCTTGTGACTCGCGGATTGTCCAATCAGCTGGAAATGCAACGCGTGCTGGGCCTATGAAAACCGACGAATTTGCGTTCTTCAATCACCAGCTCGCCGCAATGTTGCGCGACGGGATTCCGCTCGAGGGCGCACTACAACGACTGTGTGCGGAGATGAGCGCCGGCGCGCTTCGGACAGAGTTGCAGGCGCTGACCGATGATCTGTCCCGTGGCACTCCCCTCCGCGACGCGATTCAGAAACGCCAACTGCCCGAACTCTACCAATGCCTGATTCAAGTCGGCTCTCAAAGCAACGACCTTCCCGGCGTACTCACTTTGATCGCCGATCATTACCAGCGTCGCTACACCATTTGGACCCGGCTCAAGGGTTTGCTGATTTACCCGATGATTGTGCTCGTCGCATCATTCGCCTTGTCAGCCTTGCTGGCTTATCTGCTCGACCGCTTGGTCTGGCCGAGCCTTTCCGTTGCTTCCCTGCCGGGCGACTCCTTCCATGCCGCTTTGTGGTTGTCGCCGATAATCCTCGGATTGCTGCTCACCATGGCCGTGGTCATTCTCACGGTCCCTTCGGTTCGCCAGGCACTTCGTTGGCGCGTGCCCTCCTTTCGCGAATCCAGCCTGGCGCAGATCGCCTCGTCGGTCGCCCTGCTGTTGCGCAATGGCGTGCCACTCGACCATGCTCTCGCCCTGGTGGAACGGATGGAAAACGGCTCCCGTGCGGCGCGAGAGATCTCCGCGTGGCGACAACGCTTGGCCGCGGGCCACGGCAAATTCCTCGAGATGGCGGAGCCGGGTCGGGCCTTTCCACCGCTATTCATCTGGCTCGT
Organism: Verrucomicrobiia bacterium; assembly: GCA_036274115.1. GTDB lineage: Bacteria > Verrucomicrobiota > Verrucomicrobiia > Limisphaerales > JADLHS01 > JADLHS01. Next base: position 6,129 of record DASUGI010000157.1, on the reverse strand, counting down.
CGCCCACGGACGCGAAAACCTTGCCGCTGGCTTCCAACGCGCGGCTGAAATTTATCAATCCCGGGCCACGCACCGAGCCGAACTCCTGCTCTATTCCGCCCTGCCCTGCTCCGTGCTCGGGTTGGGCATCTTGATCGTCATGCAGGTGCAACCGGTGTTGTTCTCGCTGACGCAGATGATGAACATGCTGGGCTCGTTTGAATGAGGCTGTGTTGTGAATGACATCAGTGACATCACGTTGCGCATCGTGGTTATCATCCTGCTCTTGTTGCTTTGGGGCATCCTGCTGGCCGGCATTCTTTCGTTATTCCATTTCCTGCTCTCGTCGCCGCTGCGGCGTGCGGAACGCGCGCGCACCATTCTCGACCTGATGGAGACGGCACTCCAACACGGCGAACCCGTGGAGCAGGCACTGATTTCCATCTCTCAAAGCCGCGAACAATCCATTGGCGTGCGCTTTCATTTGTTCGTGGCGTGGTTGGAGAAAGGCTTGCGTCTTGACGAGGCGTTGGCAAAAGTTCCACGTCTGCTCCCGCCTGCCATCACGGCAATGCTTCGAGCCGGACAAAAGATCGACGACCTCCGAAAGGTCCTGCCGGCCTGCCGGCAACTCCTCGCTGACGCCGTCTCCGAAACGCGCAGTGCGTTGAACTATCTCGTCGTTATCACTTTCATCGTGTCGCCGGTGACCATCTTTGTTTTTTCCATCACGGCGGTCCTGGTCTTTCCGAAGTTCAAGGAAATTGCCTGGGGCATGGGCTTGGGCATGCCGGTGGGCCTGCGCCTGCTCATTGATTATCGCCTGCCCTTCGTGTGGCTTCAGGTGTTGCTGCAACTCGTGGTGTGGTTCACCGCGTTTGCCTATGTCATGGGCCCGCATATTCGCAACTGGTTACCCGGCTACGACCAATTCAACTGGCGGCTTTCGTGGCGGCGTAAACGCATGCAACGCGATTTCTCGGTAATGCTGGCTACCTTGCTCGATGCGAAAATGCCCGAACCCGACGCCGTGACACTGGCCGCCAGCTGTACCGCAAACTCAGTGTTTCAAGAGCGCGCCGCCCGGGTGGCAAACAACCTCAAGCAGGGGCGTTCACTCACCGAGGCAGTGCAGGAAATGGATGACACTGGAGAATTCCGCTGGCGCTTGACCAACGCCACGCACTCGCATGGTGGTTTCCTCGCTGCTCTGGCTGGTTGGCATGATGCGCTCAACGCGAAATCATTTCAGCATGAGCAAGCCGCGGCTCACGTTATTTCCACCAGCCTGGTCCTGATCAACGGTCTGTTCGTCGCGGCGGTGGTCGTGGCCGTCTTTTCGTTCCTGATCTCCATCGTCAATGCCGGCACACTATGGTAATTGCAATCAACAAGAAGCTGCCCCGAAAGCGCGAAACGGCCGCGCTGATGACCGAGCTCATGGTCGGCGTCGCCATCCTCGGCATCGCCGTCTTCCCCCTCGCCTTTTCGTTCGCGAAGGAACACCAATACCTGCGCAGCTGTTATCAACGTGCGGTAGCCATGGAGATTGTGGACGGCGAAATGGAAGTGCTATTGGCCGGTGATTGGCATTCGTTCACCAACGGCGTTCACCAACTCGTGCCACGTGCTTCCGCCGCCGCGCATTTGCCGCCCGGAGTGCTCCAATTGACGGTTGCGGGAAAGAACCTGCGACTCGAATGGCTGCCGTCCGAAACCCGCCGGGGAGGAAAAGTCGTTCGGGAGGCGACTGCGCGATGAAACTTCCCCCGCAAACTGATGCTCGCAATCGACGAGACATCCAAAATGACCACTCGGTCCGCCGGCAACCTCCCTCTGCCCGCCATGAACACGGCGTCACCCTCATCGAATGCCTCGTTTACATCTCCGTGGTCTTCGTCATTCTCGCCATGGCCACCGTTGCGTTCTATCGTTGCTTCGACAACATGAAGTCCCTGCGGCGAAATTCAAACGACATTACCCAGGCATTGAATGCGGGCGAACTCTGGCGCGCGGACATCCGCGCCGCAACCAAGCCAATCCAATTTGCTGCCGATGACCAACTACTCCTCATCTTTCAGGGCGAGAGCGAAGTCGCCTACAAGTTCGCCGACGGACAAATCCTTCGTCGCACCGGCAAAGACGCCCCGTGGGTGACGATTCTGCCCAGGGTGGGGCAATCACAGATGCAGTTGGACCAACGCATCCAGGTAAGCGCGTGGCGCTGGGAGCTGGAACTGAAATCACTGCGCGAGCCGGTCCGGGTACGCCCGTTATTCACCTTCACCGCCGTGTCCGGCACGATAACGCCATGAAATTGACCTCACTTAACCGAAATCGACGCGGCCAACGCGGCTTCCTCGTCATCGCCCTGCTGGCGATTATCTCCATCATGTTGGTTTACATCGCCGCCAACCTGCACGTGCTTGCCGCCCTCAAACGCGACGTTCGCCTGGTCGAACAAAGACAAGTGCAGCGGCTGAACAAATCATTCCCGAGGACCGCAGCATTGACCAATGCTGCGACGGCTGTTTCGTTTCGCTCGCAATGACTCAACTTCCCGTCAACCCGGCATCAATGGACAAAATTGAGGCAATTCAACGTTCTCTGCGCTGTTTCACCCTGGGTTTGATTGGAATCGTCCCGCTACTCGGTGTCCCCTTTGCCCTCCTTGCACTCGATAACTTCCGCCAGGTAAGGCGCGGGCTGGGCGCGCAATGGAATCCCGCCCAGGCCTATCTGAGATGGGGAATCGCTACCGCAATCTCCGGCTTGTTCCTGACAATCGTCCTCACGTTTGTCGTGGCAATTATCATTGTGCAACAACTTGCCTTTGCCTGAGCGCAAGTTTTTCGTCTTTGATTTTCGACCTCTTGGCTTAATCTCACCGCCGTTCAGAAAATGGGATTGAGCTTTTTCAACACGCTGTCGCGCTCGGTGCAGGAATTTGCGCCGCTGGATTCCAATGGCAAAAAAGTCGGCATGTATTGCTGCGGGCCCACCGTCTATGACTTCGCCCACATTGGCAACTGGCGGACCTTTGTCTTCGCCGACCTTGTCCGACGTTATCTGGAATTCAAAGGCTACGACGTCAACCACGTGATGAACATCACGGACGTGGAAGACAAAATCATCAAGCGCGTCCGTGAGAACCAAACCACCCTGCGCGAGTTCACCAGCCAATACGAAACAGCGTTCTTCGACGACTTGAAGACCCTCGGCTGTCTCATGCCGCATCACACGCCGCGCGCGACCGAGCACATTCCTGAAATCATCGCGCTCATTGAAAAACTCATCGCCAAAGGCATCGCCTATCAGGCCACCGATGGTTCGGTGTATTTCAGCATCGAGAAATATCGCGGGTGCGGCTGCAGCTATGGTCAGCTCGTGAAGTTGAACTTCGACGAAATGAGGGTTGGGGAACGCGTCGCCTCGGATGAATACGACAAGGAATCGCTGGCCGACTTCGCGCTCTGGAAGAAGCGAGTGCCCGACGATGGTGAGGTTTTCTGGCCCAGTCCGTGGGGCGAAGGCCGCCCCGGCTGGCACATCGAGTGTTCCGCCATGAGCATGAAGGTGCTCGGGCAAAGCTTCGATCTGCACCTCGGCGGTGAGGACCTGAAGTTCCCGCATCACGAAGACGAAATCGCCCAAAGCGAAGGCGCAACCGGCAAGCCGTTTGTGAAATACTGGCTGCACGGCGCATTCCTGCTCGTCGAAGGCAAGAAGATGAGCAAGTCGCTGGGGAACTTTTTCACCCTGCGCGACCTGCTCGCGAAAGGTTTCACCGGTCGTGAAGTTCGCTACCTTCTGTTGAGCGCCCACTATCGTGAGACCTTCAATTTCACGCTGGATGCTGGAGCTAAAAGTTCCCTCGCTCGAATCGACGAGTGCGTTGGCAAGTTGCGCGAACTGGCAACGGACGCAGCAGCCACCAATGAAAACCATCAATTGGTCGAGAATTTCAGCGCAGCGCTCAATAGTGATCTCAACATCTCCGCCGCCTGGGGCGAAGTATTCAAGTGGGTGACGGCAACCAACAAGCGCATTGCGGAAAACTCGCTTTCCGCCGCTCAAGCCGCCACGGAACTCGCAGCCTGGGAGAAAGTGAATGCGGTGCTTGGCATTGGTAGTGTTGCCGAAGCCGAAGCGCCGCCTGAGATCGTCGCTTTGCTTGAAGCCCGTCAGGCCGCTCGCAAAGCAAAGGACTTCAAGCGCAGCGACCAGATTCGCGACGAGTTGAAGGCGAAGGGTTGGATAGTCGAAGATTCACCGAAGGGACCGAAACTCAAAAAACTGTGAAGGGACTGTTCATCACATTCGAGGGGAACGAAGGCAGCGGCAAGAGCACACAAGTTCCGTTATTGGTCGAGCGATTGCGCGAGTGGGGTCACACCGTAAAAGTATTTCGTGAACCCGGCGGCACGCCGATTGGCGAAGAAATTCGCCATACCCTCAAACACAGTCACGCCAACGCCGCGATGACCCCCGAAGCCGAATTACTCCTGATGAACGCGAGCCGCGCCCAACTCGTGCGCGAAGTGATCCGCCCTGCCCTCGCGCGTGGTGAGGTAATCGTGTGCGACCGTTTTTATGATTCCACCACCGCGTATCAGGGCTATGGTCGCCAACTGGACTTGCAGACCGTTAAACACATCATCGACCTCGCCGTCGGGAATACCCGCCCTGACTTGACGCTCTTCCTTAAAGTGCCTCAGAACGTGAGTGAAGAACGGTTGCGGTCACGCCAAGCCACGATGCCGTTTATCCGCGACCGGATGGAAGAGGCTGACCGCGCTTTCTTCGAACGCGTCGCCAAAGGATACGACGCCGTTGCGGCCGCCGAGCCTCAGCGCATTCAAATCATCAACGCCGCCGGAACGGTAGCCGAAGTGCAGTCCGCCATCTGGCGCTTGGTGGCGCCGCTGGTGGCCACGCGCGGCGGTTGAAGTCGCAGGTTGCCGAAGTCGAAATTCCAGTTACAATTTCTTCGCAACCGCAAACCACCGTGATCGACGAGACCATCAAGCAAATCGAGGCCCGGATTCACTCGGCTGAATCTTTGACGCCTGAGAAGCGTGCCGAACTTTCTGAACTGCTCGCAAAGCTGAAGGCGGAAGCGGGCGAACTCGCAAAGACCCACGGCGAACAGGCGCAGAGCATCGTGGGTTTCGCCCAGGTGACGGCACATGAGGCCACTCGCGCTGATCAAGACCCCAAATTATTGGACCTTTCCCTCGAAGGTTTGCGCAGTTCGGTGCAGGAGTTTGAGAAATCTCATCCGCGTCTCGCCCACATCGTCAACACCATCAGCACCACGTTGTCGAACAGTGGGATTTAGCCCTTCCCTGTTCGCTCAAGGTGTCAGCACAATCTTGATACACTCGTCCTGCTTGTGCAGGAAGGTTTCGTAGCCTTCCGGCGCTTGCTCCAATTTGAGTCGATGAGTAATGACAAAGCCGGGATCAATCTCCCCTTTCTGCACTCGCTCCAGCAATGGCTGAAGGTACCGATGCACGTGAGTCTGGCCCGTCTTGATCGTGATCGAACGATTCATTACCGAACCAAACGGGAGCTTGTCCAGGAATCCGCCGTAAACTCCCGGCACTGACAGTGTGCCTCCGTTCCGGCAGGCCATCATCGCCTCGCGCAAGGCGATCGGCCGGTCCGTCTCCAGCATCAATCCTTGTTTGATCCGGTCGTAGGCGAACTGAATCGGATGTCCGTGCCCATTGGCTTCCATGCCCACCGCATCGATGCAACGGTCTGGCCCGCGACCACCGGTTACGTCCTTCAGCTCATCCAACACACTGTCCACTTCCTCATAGTCGATCGTATCAGCGCCACACTGTTCCCGCGCCATGCGCAAGCGCTCCGGGACTTTGTCGATGCCTATCACCCGCTCCGCTCCCAGCAGGAACGCGCTCTTGATGGCGAATTGTCCGACCGGGCCACATCCCCACACCGCCACCGTATCTCCCGGCTCGATGTCACAATTCTCCGCCGCCATGTAACCGGTCGGAAAGATGTCCGACAGAAACAAAACCTGCTCGTCCGTCATGTCCTCGGGAACTTTGAGGTGGCCGACATCGGCAAACGGCACGCGCACGTACTCCGCCTGACCGCCGGAATAACCGCCGGTTAAATGCG
>DASUGI010000156.1:0-5114 GCA_036274115.1 Verrucomicrobiia bacterium | reverse complement strand
TCGTCGGGTGAATTCGCTGTTAGCACGCAGCAATCAGCCAGCAATTACTCGATCAGCATGAAGGAGTCAAAGAAGCGCATGATGTTAGTCTCTCGCCGATCTGAGTCGGGGCTTGAAGCGACCAACTGTTGGAGATCATGACCAACTTGGTAGAATCTCATTTTGACGAAGTTTCCATCGGTTCTTAGGATTTCAACCTCCTTTCCTATATTGGTTCCCATTGCAATATCGCGCTCCACAAGCAGTCTATCGTCCGGAGTCACAATTCCCGTTGCGGCTTTGCTCAGAAACGATTTGGTTTGTTCATCAGTGAAAGCGTTAGTGAATGTGGGCACGAGCGTGGCCACCATAAAGACATGGTTGCTTCCCAGTGCGGACGCGAACTGCCGATAGGAAATTACGTTTTGACGATTGCTCAACGTGACGGGATTCTCAAATGGCTTGGAAGGAAACTCCACAATGTATCCACAATCACGGTTGGTAAACCACCGCCATCGGGGAGCGGTTTGCCGTTGCTCGCGTTTCCGTTCCCGGGACGAGCGCAGAATTAATGTCGCCAAGGGATCGATAACGCCTATGAGGAAGAGCAATGCAAAGACAGCAAGTATTGGATATCTCCACCGTTTGATGATTGCCCAAACCATCTTAATTCTCAGTTATCGGCTGCCTATGCTCACGCCTTCGTCCTGGACTTGGGTTTATCCCGAACTTCGACGCGCGAAATGTGTTCAAAACCACAAATCACGAAGGAAGCGCCAAACGAATGGCCCGGCCCGGAAACCAGAAGCACGGCATTGGGCGCGGCGAGGGCGAAGTCCGGATGGGAGATGAGATAAGTCTTGCCGTCGTCCATACAAATGCGCACCGGACGTTGGATCGAGTTGCGAATCAGCTCCCGCAGCTCACTCTGTTTCATGTGCCTACTCTAGCGTGTCCAGTTTAGTGCTGCAACACAGCTTCCTTTGCGTCTGGCTCCACCCACTTGCCGTGCTCGCGAATTAGATCCACGAGGCGCTCGACGGCTTCGGCTTCGGGGATGTTAAATTAGATCGGTGTTTTGCCAACGTAGAGGTTGATCTTGCCGGGTGCGCCGCCCACGTAGCCGAAGTCCGCGTCAGCCATTTCACCCGGGCCATTCACGATGCAACCCATGATGGCGATCTTCACGCCTTTGAGGTGTTCCGTGCGCGCCTTGATTCGGGCGGTAACGGTCTGGAGGTTGAACAGCGTGCGACCGCAGCTCGGGCAGGCGACGTAATCCGTTTTAAAACTGCGGCAACCGGCGGCTTGAAGAATGTTATAGGCGAGGCGCAGCGATTGTCCGGCGCCGGGTTCGCCGCGAACGAGAATTGCGTCGCCAATGCCATCAGCGAGCAATGAGCCAATGACCACCGAGGCGCGGAGCAGGGCGATTTTGGGTTCCAGTAGGACAGGCGTCGCGCCTGTCTCCGTATTTTGAAAATTGAAGTTTGAGACAGGCGCGACGCCTGTCCTACCCTCAGCGCCAAGGCAATCCTTCAGCAGAATCGGATTGTTACGGCCCAACCGCTTCAATTTCGCTGCCAGCAAACGAAACGCGGTGATGGTCGGCAAATTCACGCCGTCTTTCACGGTGACCAGTTGCGTGTCGCAGTTGATGTCGAAGTCCTGGGTCGGATCGATCTCGGCCACGTTCAGGTCTTCGTAAACGGCTTCCGGCTTCACGTCGTCCCTGGGGCGAATCTTTGGCGCGACTTTGTCCCACGTGGCGCGAGTGACGACGACGCGGATAACTTGTTCGCCGCCGCATCTCGCTTGCTCGCTTAGTTCGATTTCGGGTGTCGAGCGGCGGGCGTATTGGAAAGGGTTAAATGGTTGAATGGTTAAATCGTTAAATCGGCTGATGCTCTCGCGTGAGGACTGATTTAACCCATTTAACTCATTTAACGATTTAGCCGTCAGCGATGGAATCTGCGCCAGCAAATCGCGGCAGACTTCGATTTCGCGCGGACTGTCTTCCGTCAGCGAAACGCGAATCGTATCCCCGAGGCCGTCGCAGAGCAGGGAGCCGATACCAATGGCGCTCTTGATGCGGCCATCCTCACCTTCGCCGGCTTCGGTGACGCCGAGGTGAATGGGATAATTCCAGTCCGGCCCTTCCTGTTCGAGCCGTGCGACGAGGAGGCGATAGCACTCGATCATCACCTTCGGGTTGCTCGACTTCATCGAGAACTTGAAGTTGTGAAAGTTGTGCTTGCGACAGATCCGGGCGAACTCCAGAGCGCTTTCAACCATGCCGAGCGGCGTGTCGCCGTAGCGATTCATGATGCGGTCGCTGAGCGAACCGTGGTTCGTGCCGATGCGCATCGCGCGCTTGAGCCGAATGCACTCCAGCACCAGCGGAGTGAACTTTTCCTCAATGCGCTTCAACTCAGCCGCGTATTGTTCGTCCGTGTATTCCTTGATGGCGAACTTTTTGGAGTCGGCATAATTGCCGGGGTTCACGCGGATGACTTCGACCCACTTCACCGCTTCCATCGCGGCCTCGGGCTTGAAATGAATGTCCGCAACGATGGGCACATTGCAGCCACGTTTCCGAAGTTCGCCAACGATGTTCTGCAAATTAGCCGCATCCTTCACCGTTGGCGCGGTGATACGAACGAGCTGGCAGCCTACCGCGACGAGGTCGAGCGTTTGTTGGACGCTGGCGGCAGTGTCCATGGTGTCGCACGTAATCATGGACTGTGCGACGACCGGATGATTTCCCCCAATGGTGACGCCGCCGTTCTTTGGATCGCCGATGACGACCTCGCGGGTTTGACGACGTTTGTAGAAATAAGGGGACTCGCAATAGCGCATAAATTCCAAACGCAGAGTAGGGTTTTAGCCGCGCAGGGTCAATTCAGCGGTTACCGGCAGATGCGGCTGGAAGGAAAGGCCAGGGCGATATTCCGTAGCAGGCAGTGCCATAGGAGCGCGGACAGCCTTGTCCGCCGGAATTCGAAAGTAAAGGGAACGTTGAATTGGGAAGCGAGGCGGCGTACATGGCTGTCCGCGCTCCTACCTTTTGGGAGCAAAAACGATTTGGTCGTGGCGCACGCCGCCGGAGCTGCGAATCCAGTCGCCCGTGTCGAAGAAGGCAATGAACAGCATGAAACCAATTAACAGCACGGCGAAGCCGCTTTGGATGTAATTGAGAAATTTGGGACTTACCGGGCGTCTTCGGATGGCTTCGACAATCGACAACGTGATGTGCCCACCATCCAGCACGGGCAACGGCAACATGTTCAGCATTGCGAGATTTACATTCAGCAGGACGCTGAACCACAGCACCAGTCGCCAACCGTCGTCGTTCTGGAACAGGTTGACGTAAACGCGGGTAATCATGACCGCGCCACCAAGTTGCTGAACGCCGATGTCGGTGTTTTTCGAAACGACGGCGCCGATGGTGGCAAAGATTTGCTTTGCGCTTTGATAGATCTGATCCCACGGGGTGGGGTGGGCCAGAGATTTATTGGTGTTCTCCAGCCACACGATGCCGAAAATTGGGGGAACGTTCGTGGGCGCAACCGGTCGTTCGGCCAGCATCTCGCGCTCGAACTCTTCCGTTCCGCGGCGAATGGTGAACCTGACGGGCTGGGCATCCTTATTCGTCATGCCGTCCTCGACGTGTTCGACGGCGCCGAGACTGAAAATTGGTTCCCCGTTGATCTTTATGATTTCGTCGCCGTGCTTCAAACCCGCCAGGTCAGCCGGACTGTTCGTGAGCGTGCGGGCAATCAACGCCTTTTGAACCGGCCCAACCTTGATCATGCGCAGGGCCTTTCGCTCATACCACTTGGTCTCACGTTTGAACGGTGTGGCATGAACGGTGTTGATGGCCCCGTCGCGCACGTAGGTGATCGCAATGTTGGTCCGCTCGCTCGTGATGATGCGCCAGGTGAGACTGTCTTCGGACTGTGAGCCAAAGCTCTTAACGGGATAACCGTCCACCGCGATGACTTTGTCGTTGGGACGCAGACCCGCTTTCCACGCGGGACCATCCGGTTCTACCCAGCCCAGCACGGGCTCGCTGTCCACGGTGTTAATGGGTTTCCCGACTTTCCAAACCACGACGGCGAACAGGACGGCGAGTAAAAAGCTGAACAACGGTCCGGCGAAAGCCACGATGATTTTGTCGAGTGGCGAAACCGGCGGGAGTTGTTCGGCTTTTTCTTCCGTCTTGCCTTCGATGGCTTCCATGGTGGCCATTTGGGGAAGCGAGACGTAACCGCCAGCGGGAATCCAGCCGAGCGCGTATTCAACCCCGTTGATTTTGGCGCTCCAGATGGGTTTGCCGAACCAAATAGCGAAGCGTTCCACCTTCATCTTGCGCCAGCGTGCGGCGAGGAAGTGGCCCAGTTCGTGGACAAAGATGAGCAGGTTGAGCGCGAGCAGCGCTTCCAGCACGACGAAAATGATCTTCAGAATAGACATGCAATAAAATTCAGCCCAAACGGGGCGCAATGAGTATAGCGGTGAATCGGCCTGCCGCAATGACGGAGGTTGTCATGCCTGAAAGTGAGGCCGATACTCCGAGCGCAGATTTCTAATCTGCTGTATCGCCGAATTTCATTCGGCATGGCGTCAATTCTGACAGGCGTGCTTTGAGTTGGCGGCGCGGAGCGGATTGAAAATCCGCGATACGGCAGATTGCAACTCTGCGCTACGTGACCCTCGCGTTCAGTCACACCCGGTATCATGCGATCGCCGCGGAACTGCGGGCCCAGGCGTCCGCTTCAAGGATTTGGTCCAGAGTGGGGTGCGAAACAACCCGGTGCGCATCCATGGTGCGCCGGACTGTTTCAGTGATTTGCGGGAAATTGATCTTCCGATTCACGAATGCTTCGACCGCGACTTCATTGGCGGCGTTCAACACAGCGGGCAACGTGCCACCGACCTCGCCGGCGTGGCGGGCCAGTTCCAGGGCGGGAAATCGCTCCACGTCCGGTTCTTCGAACGTGAGGCTGCCCACTTTCGGGAAATCCGTCTGGACACGTTCGCTGGCCGCGCGGTCGGGATACGTGAGCGCGTATTGAATCGGCAAACACATATCCGGCGTGGAAAGTTGGGCCAGCAGTGAACCGTCCGCAAAC
>DASUGI010000155.1:0-5382 GCA_036274115.1 Verrucomicrobiia bacterium | reverse complement strand
ATCCGCTGGCGACGAAACTCGCCAAAGCCGCAGTGAATGCCAGCAGCGGCAAGGATGCCGGGGTGCTGGATACTTACGCCCGCGCGCTGTTTGATTCGGGTAAAACCGCTGAAGGAATCGAATGGCAGAAGAAAGCCGTGGCGGCGGCCGAAGATGATGAGACGCGGGCCCAACTTGGAGAGACCTTGAAGCAATTCCAGGCGAAGGCGGCAAAGTAGTAGCGCTTGCCGGCTTAATCAGGGCTGAAGGTCCGCTTGAGGTGTTCGATACTGCGACCGGCGATTACCTCCGCGCCTTCTTCGAATTTGAACACCTCGACCGAGACGTAGCCATCGTAGTGAACCTCGCGTAATGCGGCGGCGATGGGCTTGAAGTCCACGTCGCCAAAGCCGGGCCCTTTCAGGTTCTTATCGTTGGCATGAAAGTGCGCAAAATGTGGAGACGATTCCCGGATGATTTGTGGAAGGGACTTGGACTCGGAGCACATCGCCTTTACGTCCAGAATGATTTTGAACGCGGACGAGTTGAACGGTTTTACAAACTCGATCGCTTCAGCGGCGGTGTTGATAAAGTTCGTTTCTGCCGGGGACAAGGGTTCCAAGCAAATGGTGACGCCGCGGTCTTCGGCCCGCTTCACTGCATCGCGAAACGTCGCCGCCGTCCAGTCCCAGGCTTGTTGCTGCGAAACACCTTCCAGGACGTTGCGCTGCTTGGGTGAGCCGACGACCATGATGGTGCCCCCCAGGTCGGCGCAACAATCCACCAGCTCGACAAAGTATCGGGCCGTACGATTCCGGATGCTCGCGTCGGTGTGATTGAGGTAAAGCCCTTCTGGTTTCACCAGCAGCCAGTGCAGGCCGACGATGGCAATCTGGTTTCGGGCGGCTGCTTCCCGGATGCGTTGACGTTCGGCTGGAGAAATGTCAGCAACGGAATTCGCAAGTGTGAACGGGGCAATTTCAACTCCCGCATAGCCGAGCCGGGCGGCATGGGTCAGCACGTCTTCGAGCTTCCAGCCCTGGTAGATTTCGTTGCAAATGGCAAAGCGCATTGGCGGAAGAGAGTCAGGGTTGAAGGGCTGGAGTTCAAGCTGAACTCATATGCTGCTGCCGGTGGGATGGGTTTGGGTATGGCATAAAATTCTCCATTGATTTGGTCTTGTCCCTTTGAGGGCGGGGCGGTAGGTTGCGGCAAATCCAATGAAGACGTCGCACCATCGCCGTGGAGGCTTTACGCTTATCGAACTCTTGGTGGTCATCGCAATCATTGCCATCCTTGCGGCGATGTTGTTGCCGGCGTTGTCGCGGGCCAAGGAAAAGGGGAAGCGCGCGACGTGTCTTAGCAACCTGCGTCAGATTGGTATCGGAATGAATCTGTATGCCGTGGATAATGAGGATTACGTGGTGCAGGCGAGAAACATTCCCGGCAGCAACCCGCCACGGTTCGTCCAGATTGCCATCAATCCGCCAGAGGTTGCCGCGGCGAAGACCGTCGGGCTAACCGTTCAAACGAACAACATCTGGACCTGTCCCAATCGCCCGGGATTTCCGACGTACGAAGACTCCTTTCCGCAATACAACATTGGTTATCAGTATTTCGGCGGCATATCACGTTGGTATAACCCGGCCTATGATGGCCCCTCGCGAAGTCCCGTCAAAACAACGACCTCCCGGCCACACTGGGTACTGGCCGCTGATGCAACTATGAAAGTACTGGGCGTATGGGGAGGTGTCGATCGTGACGTCGCTTACGCCAATATCCCACCCCACAAAAACCCTCGAGGTAATTTGCCGGCCGGTGGCAACCAGCTCTATATCGATGGGTCGGGTGAGTGGGTCAAAGCGCAGCGGATGTATTTTCTGCATACCTGGGCTGGAGATTGGACCCGGCGGGGTTACTTCTATCAAAACACTTCGGATTTTCCGCCCGGGCTGTTGGCTCAGCTGAATTCACCTATGATGAAGTTTCCGTGATCCGATTGGCGGATCCTGTTGGACTGTCAGCCGGAACACGCTCCGGAATCGAGTTTCAAAATCCGCGCCGCGAGCTGCCTCACGTTGCCTGAACTTCTTACCGCGATAGCAGTGGCCCGCAGTAACCTGTTGGTTTCCTGAGCTGAGTTGGCGGCAATAGCGCCAAGCTCACTCCAAATGCGTGACCCTCCCGCATCTGACCGCAGGTTGTTGCCTGATTTGAGCGCAAAATGGCATGGCATTGGCACTGCTAAGTTACCCACCCATGAAACCGCTACGGCAGTGCAGACGAGTCGTCGGATTCACTCTGATTGAACTGCTGGTGGTCATGGCCATTATCGGTATCCTCGCGGCGCTGCTATTGCCGGCGGTGAATCGAGGCAAGCTGCGGGCTCACCAGGCGGTATGCACTGGTAATCTCAAGCAGATTGGCGTCGGTTATCAAAGCTTTGCCCACGACCACAATGGCCGTTATCCGACGCAAGTTTCAGTCTGGGACGGTGGCATCGAAGAGTGCCGGTGGAAGGATCCATGGACGACGAACGTCTTCCGCGTTTTGCAGGCGCTGTCGAATGAACTTGTAAACCCAAAGGTATTGATTTGCCCCTCATTCGGTGGTCGCCGTTGGCCGACTAACTGGTCTCGGATGATTGAAGTGATTGACGAGGGGACTGCCTGCGTGTGCAAGCACTGCACCTACGTCGGGAATCTGAAGATAACGGCCGAGGACGTTGGCAAAGCGACGACCATACTTGTCGCTGATGGGCATCTTCGGCCGGGAGACTGGGCGCACTATGATCGAGGCGTGCCCACGTTGGACAAGACGAACTATTTTAGCTGGGCCGATAGTGCGCATCGTCTTAAGGGCAACCTGCTTTTTGCAGATGGGCATGTTGAATGGTTGCCAAATGGTCCAGCCCTGAACCGGGTTCTCGCACAATCCACCGCTGCGCGTCCTTCCAGGCCACCATCAAGAGCAACCTATTCAATACCTCCTCGCCGCCCCCAGGCTGGCGTCCCTGATCGCCAATCTCCCTCTGCGCAGCCGAGCTATCCGCCAGACCCGTCAGCGCCGATAACTTCAAGTGCCCAGCCAGGTCGTGCGTCAGCGCCGATAACTTCAAGTGCCCAGCCAGGTCGTGGCCAATTTCCTCAAGGGGCGAACCCTACTCAATCGCCACTCTTTGCTCAGGCTTCGTCGCGAACGAGCCCTCAGCATTCCAGTGTTCAGATTTCAAATCGCCCGGTCCTGCTTGTGACCAACGAGCCGGTCGCTTTGCCTCCTGAGACAGTTGCGGCTGATTCCGCGATGGGCGCGACGGATGTTGTCGTGGTACAGGTAATTCAATCGACCTTCAAATGGCTTTATCTGGTTTTGCTCGTGGCAGTGCTTGCCTACCTGGCTTACCGGTATTACCGGTGGCACCGGCGGCGGGAACTTGCCCGGCAACGGCTGGCCACGAACCGTTTGGCAATGCCGTGACGAGATGACCTTTGCAGAATTCATGGTGGTGATCGGACTCTCGCTTCTCGTCAAGACCAGGCGCGCAAACGTTAAGCCCATTTGACTTTGCGACCTTTGCGTTCTTTGTGTGAGATTTTATCGGAGGTCAAAACGCCGTAGCCGGATCGTTGAACGCCACGCCCGGCCTGGTCGGTGAGTACGTCATGTCGCCGGGTTCAAATTTGCGGTAGTTCTTCACGTGGCCGTCGGCGAAGAGAATGTTCACTTTGCCCACGTGGGCTGGCGACACAAACGAGAACAGGGTGTCCTGCGAGTAATTGTCCGGGTCGGCATCGCCCTGTTCGAAAGGCCAGTTGGTGTCGCCCGAGAGAATGTATTGGCTCGCGAGCGTGATGCTGCCGAGCTTGATTGCGCCGGGGACACCCGTGAGCACATACACGGCGCGATTGCCGAGAAAATAGCTGAAAGACGATTGCGCGTAGTGCTGGCTCATGGAGGGACAGCGCAGCACGTTGGTGGTGTGATAGTAATCCAGCAGCTGACGCGACCAGGGAACGGGAGCAGTATTGGTCCATGGCACACTGCCATGCGCTGTGGGGAGCGCGCCGTTCGCGTCGTCCCCATACATCTGCATCGCCAGGCCCACTTGGCGAAGCTGGTTGGCGCACGTGGTGGTTTGCGCGCGTGCCTTGGCTTTGCTGAGTGCGGGCAACAACAGGCTCGCCAGGATCGCAATGATGGCGATCACGACGAGGAGTTCGATCAAAGTGAATCCTGAATTGTGCTTCTGGTTCGACATAACTCCCGCAAGGACTGACGCGGGGAGTTCAGCAGTATTCACGCCGCAGCCGCGTTGCAGAAACGCATGTTCATGTGAGGGGGTTCGTGTTTAATTTTGTCCGTGAAACTTTTTTATACCGGTCCGGTGATCAACACCGAGATGCTCGTGGTGATGCTGGAGAAACACGGCATCACGGCGACGCAGGAGTTCGTTGATCCTTCCGCGCCGGATGATGGCGACTTGAGCCGTCAGGCCAGAGTATTCGTGCCGGAAGCGGACTACGAACGTGCGCACCAGTTGTTCTATGCCGAGCGCGAAGATGAGTTGTGACGAATCAGTTTGGGCGGGCAAACCACCGCTTGACGGCCATTTGGCCCCAACCTAGCGTCTCGCTATGCAGGCCGTGCAAGTCCAACCGCTGACGGTGGAGGATTATCGCGCTTTGCCCGAAGGCGGGCCGCGCTATCAACTCATCGAAGGAGACCTCATCATGGCCTCCGCTCCCAATCGGTTTCATCAGGATATTTCGCTCAACATCGTTTTTTTGCTTCGCACCTACCTCGAGCGACATCCCATCGGAAAACTCTACGAAGCGCCGTTCGATGTGTATTTCGACCGCTTCAATGTCTGTCAACCTGACATCGTGTTCTTCACCAAGGCGAACGAAGACCGTTTGACTGATGCCGGAGCGGAAGGCGCACCGGATTTCATTGTGGAAATACTCTCGCCCAAGACCGCGTTTCTGGACAAGCGCTCGAAACGGCAGGTCTATACGCGGTCGGGAGTGAAGGAACTCTGGCTGGTGGACCCCGACACGAAGACCGTTCACGTTTATTTCCTTCAGAAAGACCCGGAGAACCCGACGGCCAGTTATTCGGCACGGCAAACATTCAAGTCGCCGCATTTCCCGGGATTGACAATCAGCGGGCCGAAGATTTTCAAGCGCTGATTTTAACGCTGCTTCGCGGTCGAATTTCCATCTTTCATCCCGGCATTCGCCTCACTATCCTTCGCGCCCTATGTTCGAAACTGTCACAGCATCAGTAGAGACCGCGGCGCAGAAGCTCACGCACTTGCGGAGGTTTCTTTGACGTCCCGGGCACGCAAAAGCGTTTGGGCGAGTTAGAAGCCCAGATGACGCTGGACACGTTTTGGAACAATCG
>DASUGI010000154.1:0-16313 GCA_036274115.1 Verrucomicrobiia bacterium | reverse complement strand
CATTGGCGCAAACGGTAGCGG
Organism: Verrucomicrobiia bacterium; assembly: GCA_036274115.1. Taxonomy (GTDB): domain Bacteria; phylum Verrucomicrobiota; class Verrucomicrobiia; order Limisphaerales; family JADLHS01; genus JADLHS01. The sequence continues at coordinate 16,292 of DASUGI010000154.1, read as the reverse complement.
GTTGGAGTTGGAGATTCCAGTTCGGTGTGGCGGCGTTCGACACCGCATCCGGCTTCGCACCTTCTACCTGGTCGAGGTGGGAACTCATTCGTAGTCCGCACAGGAGATTCGTTCGGCAATGCGCGATGCAATCAAAGCGATTGATCCGAGTGGCCGATGCCGATTGATCCGCCGTAAAGCCCCTACATAACGATTGGTGGGTTTAGGTCTGGGTGCGTTATTGGTTGGGGACGCAACGACTACGGCGATGGTAATCAACAATGGCAGCTTGGTGCAGGTGGTGATGGAGAGCCCAAGATTCTCTTCTTAAGGAAGAAGTAGAAAAGTTGCGACCTTGGGTCGGGAGTCACCTCGACACGACGACAGGTAGCCTATATCCAACTCAACGCCCGCTTGCCAAGCTGGTTCACGTTCTGGTCTAATGCGCGGGTGCTACAGCAGCAAACCCTGAGTCGTTCCGCCAGTTTTTCCGGTATCGGTCTGCACAGCGGCAATCGCGTGGACATGACCATTTTACCGGCGCCGGCGAACCATGGCGTGCGCTTTCGCCGAGTGGATCTGGAGGGCAAGCCGGAAGTTGAAGCGCGAGTTGAAAACGTGTCGGAAACGAGCCGCTCGACGACTCTCGCCAAAGGGAACATCAAAATTCACACCGTCGAGCACGTGCTCGCGGCTTTGGCGGGATACGGCGTGGACAATGCCATCGTTGAACTCGACGCCAATGAGCCGCCCATTGGAGACGGCAGCGCGCGGGACTTTTGCAAATTGATTCAGGAGGCCGGTCTGGTGCCGTTGCCCGAGAAGCGCGAACCGTATGTGGTGACGGAACCCATTCAATTGCAAATGGGCGAGACCACGATGTCGCTGTTCCCGGATGAGAACTTCAAGATCACCTGCACCAGTGCGGACAAGACGGGCCGGTTCACGCAGTTTTACAGCACGGACATTACGCCCAAAACGTGGGAGAAGGAGCTGTCACACGCGCGCACGTTTTGTTTTTTTGAAGAAATTGAATACCTGATCAAGAACGGATTGATCAAAGGGGGCAGTTTGGAGAACGCAGTGGTGATCCGGGAAGATGCGGTGCTGACGACCGAGCCGCTGCGTTACAACGATGAATTTGTCCGTCACAAGATGCTGGATATCCTGGGCGATCTATCGTTGATCGGCCGTCCCATTCACGGGCATCTGATCGCGGTGAAACCCAGCCATGGCGGCAATTGCGAGATGGCGCGGCGGATCGTCACTCAAATGACCAAACCGTTGCGTGCGGCTCAAACCTTCGCGCCACCACCGCCCCGGACCCCACGCGACACGAGAGAAGAGAATGGCAGCGAATCCGCCCCGCACGGCAACGCCGTAATGGACATTGTCGAAATCATGAAGACGGTGCCGCATCGGTATCCGTTTCTCATGGTGGATAAGATTGTCAGCATGGAGGGCAATCGGGTTGTGGGCGTAAAGAACGTGACGATCAACGAACCGTTTTTCCAAGGGCATTTCCCGGGTCATCCCATCATGCCCGGGGTTTTGCAATTGGAGGCCATGGCGCAGGTGGCGGGGTTTCTGATGCTGAAGACGGTCGCTCCGGGCAATCAGGTTGCCTATTTCATGTCCGCCGAAAATGTAAAGTGGCGCAAGCCCGTGCTGCCCGGTGATGTGCTGTCCATCGAGATTGAGATGACCAAAATGCGCGGCAAAATCGGCAAGGCGAAAGGCGTTTGCAAAGTGGGCGGGGAGGTGGTGAGTGAAGCCGAGGTCACCTTCATGGTGCGTGAGGCATGATTCATCCCACGGCCATTGTTCATCCGGAGGCAAAGCTGGGTGCGAACTGCATCATTGGACCGTATTGCATCATCGGCGAGCATGTTGAATTGGGGGAAGGTTGCAAACTCCACGCGCACGTGGTGATTGACGGGCACACCAGGCTCGGTAACTCAAATGAGGTTTTTCCCTTCGCCAGCCTGGGCTTGAAGACTCAGGACTTGAAGTGGAGCGGAGGCCTGACGCGCCTTGAGATTGGTGATCATAACACTTTTCGAGAAGGCGTAACCATTCACAGCGCCACGGAAGATGGCGGCGTGACGCGCATCGGTTCGAACAACAATCTGCTCGCCTACTCGCATGTCGCTCATGACTGTGTTGTGGGCAACAACGTCATCATGTCGAATGTTGCCTCGCTGGCGGGCCATGTCGTCATGGAAGATAACGTCATCATTGGAGGGCTCACGGCGGTGCACCAGTTCTGCCGGATTGGCAGGCTGGCCATGGTGGGCGGTTGCTCGCGCGTGTTGCAGGATATTCCACCCTTCATGCTGGCGGAGGGCAGTCCGGCGGCGCCTCGTACCGTCAACAAAGTCGGCCTGGAACGCAACGGGGTTTCGGAAGCGGCCCAGGTAGCCTTGCGACAGGCTTACAAGATTCTGCATCGTGCCGGCCTGACGGTTTCCAATGCGATCGAGCGGATCGAGAAGGAAGTGCCGGGCTTGCCGGAGGTGCAGCACCTGATCAACTTCGTGCGTGCCAGCGAACGAGGCGTCGCCCGGTAGTTTCAACCGCACTGTGCCTTGTGACGCAAGGCATGATCCACCAGCACCAGCGCGGTCATGGCTTCCACCATCGGCACGGCACGCGGGAGAACGCAAGGATCGTGGCGGCCCCGACCTTTTAACGTCGTGTTCTTGAACTGCGTTGACACCGTGTCCTGCTCGTGCATGACGGTGGCCGTTGGCTTGAAGGCAACGCGAAAATAAATTGGCTCGCCGTTGCTGATGCCGCCCTGGACGCCACCGGACCGATTTGTTGGCGTGTGAACCTTTCCAGCTTTCATGCGGAAAGCATCGTTGTGTTCCAAACCGGTCATGGTTACACCACCAAAACCGCTGCCGATTTCAAACCCCTTCGTTGCCGGCAGACTCAACATCGCCTTGGCAAGGTCTGCCTCGAGCCGGTCAAAGACGGGTTCGCCCCAGCCCGGCGGGACACCGCGCGCGACGCCTTCGATAATGCCACCAACGCTGTCGCCCGCGCTTCGAGTCTTCTCGATGAGCCGAATCATCTGGTCCGCTGCCTTTTGGTCGGGACAGCGAATGATGTTGGATTCAACATCGGCGAACTTCACACGGCTCATGTCCACGTTCGCGACGATGGACTGCACTTGAGTCACGTAAGCGAGCACTTCGACTCCGAACTGGTCGCGCAAAATCTTTTTCGCAATCGCACCCGCCGCCACGCGACCGATGGTTTCCCGCGCGCTGGTGCGTCCGCCGCCGGGCCAGGCGCGGATGCCGAACTTCGCTTGATAGGTATAATCCGCGTGGGACGGGCGAAATTTCTCGGCCATCTCGTGGTACGCTTCCGAACGCGCGTCCGTGTTTTTCACCCACATGGAAATGGGGGTGCCGAGCGTCTTGCCTTCAAAAGTACCGGAAAGAATCTGCACCGTGTCGGTTTCCTTGCGCGGTGTGACGATGGAAGACTGACCCGGGCGACGACGATCCAGGTCCGGTTGAATATCAGTCTCGGTCAGTTTCAGGCGAGGGGGGCAGCCATCCACCACCACGCCCACACCGCCACCGTGCGACTCGCCCCAGGTAGTGATGCGGAACAGATGGCCAAAGGTATTTCCCATTGCGGCGATTGTGCCGGAAAAGGTGATGACGGTCAAACGTGCTCGTCCTCGGCGATTTGCCGTTGTTTACCGGGCCATCCAAATGCATCCTGAACAAAGTCATCGATGACGACCCCGAACCCGATTATTGCGCTGCTACTGGCAGCCGTCCTTGGCAATACGTTGATGTTTCAACTCTGGGCGGCACCCCTGATTGCCCCAAGGACGTTGCGCCAAAGGTTGCTCGTCTGGTTGTTGCTGGCGCTCGTTCCGCTCGCGGTGTTATGGGCGGGCAGGGAGATCTATCACAACCGCTCGGAAAATGTGTTGTTGGCGGCCTTGTTGTATCTGCCGCTCCAGGCCGTATTCACGACGGTGATTTTTTTCCGTTATAACCGGCGCTGCGTTACCCCGGCAGGTTGGGGCCGATTGTTGACGGGAAATGTTCTCCTCCTGCTCGTCTTGTCCACGTCTTTGCTTGCGGCGGGCGAGGTCTATTTTCGCTTCTTCTACGACACCACTGACTCGTTTGCCTACACCAAGGTGACCCAACGCTGGACCCAGCGGCATTACCGGCGTAATCAGGCTACCTTCCGCGACGACGTCGAATACTCATTCCGAGTTGCGCCCGGGAAACGCCGCGTCAGCTTTTTTGGCGATTCGTTCACCGCCGGTCACGGCATCAAGAACGTCGGAGACCGGTTCGCCAATCGCATCCGGCCTTTGCACCCGGACTGGGAAATCCATGTCATCGCGGGCAACGGCCTGGATACCGGCGCGGAAGTCGACTTTCTGAAAACTCTGAACGGACTGGGATACGAAATGGATCAGGTGGTCCTGGTTTATTGCCTCAACGACGTCAATGATTTGCTGCCGGACTGGGAGCCCGTGCTCCAAACTGCCGGCGGCAGGAAAATCAACCGCCCGCCGATCTGCGAGGCCAGTTATTTCCTGGACCTGCTGTACCACCGGTTGGTCATCGCGCGCATTCCCTGGGTGCGCAACTACTTCTCATTTGTGCTCGACGCTTATCGCGGAGCGACCTGGGAAAAGCAACAAGAGCGACTGCGTTCCTTGCGGGACACCGTTGAGAGTCGAGGCGGTAAGTTGATCGTTGTGACTTTTCCCTTTCTGCACGCGCTCGGTCCGGAATATCCGTATCAGTTTGTCCACGATGAACTGAACGCATTCTGGCGCAAGGAAAGTGTGCCGCACCTGGATCTACTGCCTGTTTTCAAGGAAATGTCACCCCGGCAAATTACGGTGAATCGCTTCGATGCCCACCCGAATGAACTCGCCAATGAACTGGCGGCGAAGGCGATTGATAAATACCTGGTCAGACAGATGAGGATCAACTCGCAGCCCGCGGTCGGGGCAAACCAGTCCCAACTCAGCCCGCAATCCCGCTGATTTCAACCGGCTCGACGCTGACCCGCTGGCGTTTTCCATTGTTCGCTGCCGTGCTGAAATGCATGCTCCCGATATCGATTTGATGGCGATCAACCCAAATCAAGTGGCAACCCTGCTCATTGCAGCAGCGGTGGGCAATGCCCTCTTGCTTCGGCTCTGGCAGGTTCCCTCGGTTACCAAACCGTCCGCCCCGGCGAAGTGGATCACGGGGTTGTTGGTTGCCATCCTTCCCGTTGCGCTCTGCCTTGCGGGCTGGGAAATGTATTGGAATCGTTCCGAGGACGTCATGCTCGGCGTAATGCTGTATCTGCCGATCCAAACCACCTTCGTTGCGTACGTCTTCTTCCGACACAATCGCCGTTGCGTCACGCCAGCCGGCTGGCAGCGTTTGCTCCTGGGAAACTGCCTCGTCTTGCTGGTCCCGCTCACACTCACACTGGCGGTCGGCGAGATTTACTTCCGTTTTTTCTATGATACGACGGATTCCATTGCCTACACCAAGGTCTCCCAGCGCTGGATCAAACGGCACTACCAGTACAACAAGTCCAAGTTCCGGGACAACGTGGAATACTCGCTCACCATCGCGCCAGGCAAACGAAGGGTCAGTTTCCTGGGTGACTCTTTTACCGCCGGCCACGGGATCAAGCGTGTGGAAGACCGGTTTTCAAATCGGATCCGGCATTTGCATCCGGATTGGGAAATTCACGTGCTGGCGGTCAACGGTTTGAATACTGGAGGTGAACTCGCCCTGGTGGAAAGCCACACCTCTCGAGGTTACGTGCTTGATCGGGTCGTGCTGGTTTATTGCCTGAATGACATCAATGATTTGCTGGACGATTGGAATAAGGCCCTCGAAGCCGCGGCGGGAAAAGTGAGCCGGCGACTCCCGTTTTACGACGACAGCTATTTTCTCGACACCTTCTACTATCGCTTCACCATCGCCCGGCTTCCGTGGATCAAGGACTACTTTTCTTACGTGCGCGAGGCGTATCGCGGTGCCAAGTGGCACGAACAGAAACAACGGTTGCGCGCCTTGCGGGATCTGATTGCGGAGCGGGGAGGTCAACTATCCGTCGTGACCTTCCCCTTCATGAATGCCTTGGGGGCGGACTACAAGTATCAATTCATCCACGATGCTTTGGGTGGTTTCTGGCGCGAAGAACAAGTGCCGCACCTGGATTTGCTTCCGGTGTTCCAGGACTATGCACCCGCCCAACTGACGGTAAATGCCTTCGACGCTCACCCGAATGAACTCGCGAACCAGCTGGCGGCTGAAGCGATAAACCGATTCTTGGTGTACCAGAGAAAAACGAATTCGCCTCCTCCTGGTAACTGAACCGACTATCCCGCAATCGCGCTGATCTCCACCGGCTCGACGTTGACCTTGTGCGCTTCGAGCCATTTGATCGCGGCTTTGATCTCCTTGCGCGTGCCGTCGAGTTCGAGGCAGACGATGCCGATTTCGTCCGTGACGCTGGCTTGACGGATATTGGTCACCAGCTTGAAGCGTTTGCCGATCTCCCAAATCAGCGGCTTGGTGATCAGTTTGGGCGGGTACATCAACCACAGCCGTGTTTGCTGCTGCGTCTTCTCGCTCGTAACAGAGGTTTTCTTCTTTTTCGTGGCCATGAAATGGAATGGTTTGGTTGTTCTCCCTCACCCCGACCCTCTCCCCAGGGAGAGGGGGATCAATTTGACGCTTGCTGGTGATTCGTAGTGCAGCGCACGTGCTCCAGACGTACGAGTCACCAAAGATCGACGCTCACTGTTCCCTCTCCTGGGGGAGAGGGTCAGGGTGAGGGCGAGCGTGTTCATTGATTCTGGTGGGGCGAGCGTCCTCGCGAGCCGGCTGTCAGCAGCCTCGCCCGATCTGAGTTTGCCTAACCTCCCGCGATCGCCGGGATGATGCTCACCTCGTCGCCATCCTTGAGCGGGGTTTGTGAATTGTTGAGGAAACGGATGTCTTCCTCGTTCACATAGACGTTCACGAACCGGCGGACTTCGCCTTTTTCGTCCACGAGCCGCTCGGCGATGCCGGGGTAACGGGACTGCAATTCGGTGATCGCCTCACCAATGGTGGCGGCGTTGACTTCGACCAGCTCCTCGTTGTTGGTCAACTTGCGGAGCGGCGTTGGGATTCGAACTTTCTTTGCCATAACTTCTACAATGTTTCTACAAGGACTTAATCATCACCAGAGTCGTTTAAACAGGATTCTTCCGATAAAGCTCAATCGAGATTGTTCAACAGCTTCTCGCAGTTCCTGGATTTCAGAGGTATGCGCTGCCTGGTCTTTCGTCAAAATCCAAAGTGCGCCATCCCAAGTATCTGCTTGAATCTGAAATTCGCAGCCGCGAAAAGTAAACTCAGCACAAATATCTTCAAAGGACCAGAAAAACTTTCGCTTCCGTGTGAATATCACTCCGGGAATTTTGGAAACTGCCCGACAAAGTCCGCCGTAGGTGGCGCAAGCCACCCGGAAGCTGTGCCCTTTGTTGAACTGTTCTGTTTCCACGAGGTTCAATCATGCACTGACCTTCTCCTCACTCGCCAGCATTGCCTCAAACTCGCGCAGGCTCGGCTTGATTTCGCGCGTCTTACCGACGTGGCCCACGACGGCATCGAGCGTCTTCAGGCCGTTGCCGGTGATGCAGAGGACGGCGGAATCATTCGCCGGAATCTTGCCCGAGGCAATGAGTTTCTTGGCCACAGCCGCAGTCACGCCACCAGCGGTTTCCGCGAAGATGCCTTCGTTCTCGGCGAGCAGGCGGATGCCCTCGCGGATTTCGTCGTCGGTCACGTCGTCGGCTGCGCCGCCGGTTTCCTTCATCACCCGCAACGCGTAAAAGCCGTCCGCGGGCGTTCCGATGGCGAGCGATTTCGCAATCGTGTTCGGTTTGACGGGCTTGAAGAAATCCAGTCCCGCCTTTTGCGCGACGGAGATCGGCGAGCAACCGGTCGCCTGCGCGCCGTGCACGGAATACTTCGTCTCGTTCACAAGGCCGAGCTTGGTGAATTCCTGATACGACTTCTGGATCTTGGTCAGTAACGAGCCGGATGCCATCGGGACGACGGTATGCTGCGGGATCTGCCAGCCGAGTTGTTCCATGATTTCGAAGCCCATGCTCTTCGAACCTTCGGCGTAGTAGGGGCGCATGTTCACGTTTACGAACGCCCAGCCGAACTTGCCCGCGATCTCGGCGCAAAGACGATTCACTTCGTCGTAATGACCCTTGATGCCGATGACGTTCGCGCCATAGACGAGCGAGTTGATAACCTTGCCGTGTTCGAGATCGGACGGGATGAAGACGTAGGATTTCAGGCCAGCGCTCGCGGCGTTGGCAGCGACGGAGTTGGCGAGGTTGCCGGTGGACGCGCACGCGACAGTTTCAAAACCCAGTTCGCGCGAACGGCTCAACGCAACGCTGACGACGCGGTCTTTGAACGAGAGCGTGGGATAATTCACGGTGTCGTTCTTGACCCAGAGTTCACGAATGCCGAGCGCTTTGGCGAGGCGATCCGCCTTCACGAGCGGCGTGAAACCGACTTGCGCGCCCACGGTGGGTTCACCGGCGACGGGCAGAAGCTCACGATAACGCCACATGGATTTCGGGCGCGACTGGATGGTGGCCCTGGTCAAAGACTTCTTGATGCGGTCGTAATCGTAAGCGACTTCGAGCGGGCCGAAGTCGAACTCGCAAACGTGGGTGGCGGCGAGGGGATATTCGCGGCCGCACTCGCGGCACTTGAGCGCCTTCATGAATCCTTCGTGTTTTTCACTCATAAATCTGTTTTCCAAAGCTTACTCGTCCTCGTTCTCCTCCTCGTCCTCGACTGTCGCCTCGATTGCGAGAACGAGGACGACGACGAGGACGATTCAAAAAACAAAAAGCCCCGACTCATGCGATGAGAAGGGGCGACAAATCCGGCACGTCTTCTCATTTTTCCCGAATCACTCGATTCGAGCTGGAATTGGCACCTGCATTAGAGCTATGGCTTCAACCGGTTGCCGTGGCGTCGTCGGGCCAGTCCCTCAGCCACTCTGCATGAGACCGTTGGTATCAACGGATGCGGATAAATAGATGATTCAAGGTGGGATTGTCAAAGGTTTATTTCGGGACTCTTATAAAGCGCAACAAGGAAATACCCGCCAGCAGCAGCGCCAGTGCAGAGGGTTCTGGAACGGCGGTGACTTGAAAATTCAAATCGTAGAGCGGCTCTGCAGACCACGTGGTGCCGAAATCGTGCGAACTGAACAAGGAGCCGCCGGGGTAAGGATATGCGATATAGGCTCCCGAACCCGAAGCGAAGGCTGCGTTCCCGTCCGTACGCAGTGAGAAGGCGTAGGTTTCCCCAGCGGTGATTTGTATGTTCAAGGAGGTAAAATCTGCGGCAAGCATCACGGGTGCTCCCGGCTGCACTCCGGCGACAAGTCCTCCGTCGATCGTCGCAGTCCCAAGAATGCTCGAGGGTATGCCTGCTTGAGTGAGGCGGAAGTCGACGAAGATGTGATTCGGAAGTTGTGGGCCATTTTGCGCCAGCGCAATCGAGACGGATTGAAGTTGACCGCTGCCCAGGGAATAAAACGTTTGTGCCGGTTGAAACGGGCCTTGGGTAAAGCCGGCGATTCCGCCGCCGGTATCCGGGCGGAAAGGAAAATCGGCGACAATGTCGGCACGCACGATTGAGACGCTCAGCGCAAGCATGAGCGCGATAAAAAACTGAGGAAGTCTCATGAGGCCATTGTGAACACGATGATCAGTTGGTCAACTGTGAGTCTCAGTGCACAGGGCTGCCCGCACCTTGCAACTCGTAATTCAGTACCGACACGCTGTAAATCGCCGCCGTATCACTACGCAGCACGAGCCGGCCAAGGGTGATGGGCAACGCACCTTCGGTTTTGATGGTGTTCATCTCTGCCGGTGAAAAATCTCCTTCGGGTCCAATCCACACGCCCGCTGTAGCAGGCAGGCGTTTATGTTCGTCGCGGAAGTGTTGGATGAACTGCCGTGGATGACGACTGTCGTCCTGGAGCGAAGCGATGAGCGGTAATTCGAACTTCTCATGCCGCGCCAGATAGGTCTTGAGCGTCACTGGCGCTTCAATCTTCGTGAGCCAGGGCGAGCCGCATTGCTTGATGGATTCGATGGCGATCTGCTGCCACTTCTCCGCTTTGTCATTGGCGTCCTCGCCTTCGAGGTGGACAACGGTGCGTTCGGATAAGATGGGAACAACGCGCGCCGCGCCGAGTTCGGTGGCTTTCTGGACGATGTAATCCATCGCCTTGGCCTTGGGCACGGCTTGCAGCAGCGTGATTTGACAGGGCAGGGGGGGCGAGGAGTTTTTGTGGAGCACCGCCAGCGTGACAGAGCGTTTGGTTGCTTCACGCACTTCGCAGATGAATTCATTTCCAGCGCCATCGAGCACAGTGACTCGTTCGCCGGTTTGGATGCGGAGAACGCGCAGGGCGTGATGCGCTTCATCGGCGGTCAACTCCAGAGTGGCGTCGCGGCACTGATTAGGTGGTAGGTAAAAGCGGTGCATGTTTGTTGTCACGCTCGCCCTCACCCTGACCCTCTCCCCCGGGAGAGGGAACAGCAGCGGGAGTTTTCTGGTTGCTCGGAGAGCCGCATGGCAAATCCAGTCGCAGGTTTACGAATAAGACGGCGAACGATTCTCCCTCTCCTGGGGGGAGAGGGCAGGGGTGAGGGCACTCCAAAACACCATCTCATGGTTCGCGCGATTGTGCCGGGCCGGCCGGCGCTCCAATGTTAGCGGAACAAACTCTTTGCCTTCTCAAAAAAGCTTTTGCTGATGGGATTCACGCTTTCGTCACAGGACTCGGCAAATTCCTCGAGCTTGGCTTTCTGCGCGCTGGTCAAATGCGTTGGCACTTCGACTGTGATTCGCACATGCAAATCGCCGTGCCCATAACCCTGCACGTTCTTCACGCCTTTGCCGCGCAGGCGGAACATCGTTCCCGGTTGTGTGCCGGCGGGGATCTTGATGCTGGCCTTCTCTCCCAACGTGGGCACCTGAATCTCCGCGCCAAGGGCAGCCTGGACAAAGCTCACGGGTACTTCGCACAGCAGGTCATCGCCGTCGCGCTGGAAAATTTCGTGCGGCTTCAGATGAAGCACGACGTAAAGGTCGCCCGGTGGTCCACCGCGCAAGCCAGCTTCGCCGTTGCCGGAGGAACGCAGGCGCGCGCCCGCATCTACACCAGCGGGAATGCGCAGTTTGATTTTCGACGTGCGATCCTTTCGTCCGACGCCACGACATTCCTTGCACGGCTTTTCAATGACTTTTCCCGCGCCATGACATTGCGGGCACGTTTGCGCGATGCTGAAGATGCCGCGCGACGTGATGACTTGTCCGCGACCATTGCACGTGCCGCACGTCCGGGTTTTCGAGCCCGGCTCGCTGCCCGTGCCGTCACAAACATCACAGCGTTCCGGCTTGGTGACGGAGATTTCCTTTTCCGTGCCGAGAGCCGCTTCCTCGAAGGTGATTTCGAGGTCGTAACGCAAATCGTTTCCGCGCTGAGGTTGCGTGGGGTCGCCACGACCGCCGCCAAAAAACTCGTCGAAGATGCTGCCGCCACCGCCGAAGACTTCACGGAAGATGTCGAACGGATCGTGAAAGCCGCCAGCGCCGCGACCGGCGCGCATGCGCGGATCAAAGGCGTTGTGGCCGTATTGATCGTAAGCGGCGCGTTTCTGCGCGTCACTCAACGCTTCGTAGGCTTCACCGAGTTCCTTGAACTTTTCCTCGGCGTGCTTGTCACCCGGATTTTTATCCGGATGAAATTTCACGGCGAGTTTGCGGTAGGCCTTTTTGATTTCGTCCTCGCTGGCGTCACGGCTGACACCGAGGACTTCGTAGTAATCGCGTTTGGCCATGGATTGATGCGTGATGCGCGGGCCTGAAATATCAGGCGGCGGGCTTCTTGGCAACAATCACAGTCGCCGGGCGAAGCAGGCGTTCGCGGAAGCGGTAGCCTTTGCGAAGTTGCTGGAGCACGTTGCCCTCCGCGACTTCGGCGGATTCCTGCTGTGAGACGGCTTCGTGGAGATTCGGGTCAAACGTCTTGCCGGTGGCGTCCACTTCCTCAAGGCCGGCATCAGTGAGGACGGCCTTCAATTGCGAATGGATCATCGCCACGCCGTCCTGGAGAGATTTGACGCCTTCACCCGAAGCGTTTTGGGTGGCGGCCAGAGCCATCTCGAAGCTGTCCAGGACCGGAATGATTTTTCCCATCAAACTTTCGTTGGCGAACTTGATGGCGTCCTGCTTTTCGCGCGCGGCGCGTTTCTTGAAATTGTCGAAGTCTGCCGTGGTGCGCAGCAGGCGCTGCCAATTCTCGTCGGCCTTGGCGGCGAGGGTCTTCAGTTCCTCCAACTGTTCCGGTGTGACGTTGGTGGAGTCGATGGTCGCGGGCGGGGCGTCCGCCGGAGCGGCGGCATTGGGCTCGTTGGCTGTTGCGTCAGGCGACGCCCCCACCTCATCAGCTTTCTGCTCGATGGTTTGAGATTTTTTCATTCGGGACAAACTGCTTCGTACAAATTCTATCAAGGCCGCGTAAAATAGCGAATGATTGGTTGCCCGGCAACTGGGGAGTGAGGCCCACCGCGCCGGAGTGCTATCGGCCAATCAAGCGACCATTGGCATCCACCGCTTTGGCGCTGAGGTAGAACCAATGGCGGTGTGATGCGCTGGATTCTGGCTTGGGGTTTTCAATGATCAGACCACCGTTGTTCGGGAATATGGCCCGACAGGCATAGTCCTGGTTGGTTTTTACGCTGACGGCTCCGGAGATGGGATTGGTTTCAAGTTGCGTGCAAGTGAAGTCAATCGGCAGAACTATCTTGCCGCCGACCACGGCAGGAGCGAGAAAGGCGGTCGAGCCTACAAAGGTCGCGTTGCTCCCACTCCCAAAGGAATTTCCCGAAGAAACCTGGCCGGACACACCCGCTACGGTGGTGATTCGGGATTGCGCCGTAATCGTGGTTTCCGATAACGAAACGAACTCGGCTTCGATTTTCTTGAATTGATCGGGAGCGAAAATCCAAACGCGCGTTCCGTTGGTGGTAATTACCAGCGGTTCGGGGCAATTGGTCGGCCATGGCGTTGTCACCGGAAGGGTAAATGCTGTGAAGGTGATCGCTATTTGGGGACGATCGCGCCAGTAACTTTTCCACAACGGTGCGGTCCAGTTCATCAGCGTGTGCTTCAATTTGGTCGAAGGGCCGACCCGCTTGACTTGGGCAAACTCTGACGGAGTGAGCCACACAACCTGGTCAGGCAAAGCGGATGGACGATTGGCGAATAAGAGCACAGCCACGATTGCGACGCCGGTTATGAAAGCGATGAGGGTGAGGCGAAAACGGCGCTTGCGGGATGGCTGGCCAGGAGAATTCATTTGCACTCCAAACACCAGGATCGGCGCAATGTTTCGGGGCTTGCACCGCTGTTGCGAAGTGAGCGGAGACTCAGGGCATCGTGGCGCTTGGCCAGTCGAACCCCCGAATCGTCAGTCATCAGTGGGCAATGATAGAACGCGGGCGCGGTTATGCCGAGCGCGCGATAAAGCAGCAACTGGCGGGCGGTGGACTTCAATAAGTCTGCACCGCGCACGACTTCGGTGATTTGCATCGCGGCATCATCCACCACAACGGCGAGTTGGTACGAAGGAATGTCATCGTGCCGCCAGACCACGAAATCGCCGAAGTCCCTTCCAGCGACAAATTGTTGCGGACCGAAGTGGCCGTCTGTGAAGGAAATGGTTTCGCCGTCGGAAACGCGGAAACGCCAGTTGGGGGAAGGTGACGGGTGACGAGTGGCAGGTGACAAGACATCGGCGGTCGGCGGCTTCGTGTCACCTGTCACTTGCCACGTGTCACCTCGCGGTCGACACGTGCCGGGATAAAGCGGTTCATCGTCGTCGGCAGCGTGAGGAGCGCGGGCAGCGGCGGTGATATCTTTGCGGGAACAAGTGCAGGGGTAAAGGAAGCCGGCGGCGCGGAGTTTTTCCAGGGCGGCACGATAGTGAGTGAAACGTTCACTCTGGTTGTAGGGTCCGAACGGCCCTCCGCGCTCCGGTCCTTCGCTCCATTCAAACCCAAACCAACGCAGGTCTTCGAGCATCGCTTGGACGAACTCGGGTTTGCAACGGGCGTGGTCCAGGTCTTCGTTGCGCAGAATCAACGTGCCATTCTGAGCACAGGCGCGCTCCTGGGCAGTCCAGAAGGTTCGCGCATGTCCGAGGTGCAAATAGCCAGTGGGAGACGGAGCGAGACGGCCGCGATAGGGTGAGGTGACAGGAGTCATGTGTCACGTGTCTCGAAGAACCAGCCTCAGTAGGTGAGCAGCTCCAAAAGCCTGATGCCGTTGTTCGCGAGTTCCCAACGGCTGCCGCGCTTGTTGACGATGCGGCGGCACGGATTGGCATCCCGCTCTGCCTGGTTGACGGACAGAAGCTGGAATTTGGATTTGCCTTTCAGTTGCGCGGCGGTGCGGGGAATCAACTCGAGGGGAATCCCGTTGAAGTTAAGGGCAATCTCGTAACCGGCAATGGCGTCGGGCGCGGAGCCTGTCTGAACCAGCGCGGCATAACGCTTGAGCCAGGGGAAGTTGGTGTCGCGAACCGTCACGCGGCACATTTCCTTTCGGCTGCGAATGTAGTTCACGAGGTTGAACTTGGCTCCGAGACGATGCTGTTCCAACAGGACTTCGCGCGGATCGAGTCCGAGCAGGTTCTGCCCGTTCCATTGGCCGTGATCGTTGCGTTGGCCGGGGAAAGTTTTTTTATACCAGGCCGGGAAGGCGTCGTTGACGAACAAGTTGAGTTCGAAATGCACATGCGCGCGGTCCTTGGAAATGCCTTCGCGAGTGTTAGCCGTGCGTCCCATCACGCCAATGTTTTCGCCCGCTTTCACAGTCATGCCGGCTTTCAAATCGTCCCGGATTTCTCTGAGGTGAGCGTAGGTGGAGCAAATCTCCAGACCGTCAATCTCGTGGCGCAGGACGATGTAATTGCCGTAATTCGAAAGAGAAGGTTTGCGATTCACGTAGGCGACGGTGCCGTCCGCCGTGGCCATTACCGGGTCAGTTGGCTCGCCGCGTTTGTCGCGCTGGAGGCAACGGATGTCGAGTCCTTCGTGCAATTGCCAGCCCTCGGAGCGCACGCAACCGAAGGTGCCGCTCGTCCAGGGTTTTCCGACGGTACCAACGAAGAATCGCTCGCCGCCACCGTCACGATCGAACAATGCCTGGTTGGCGGTGGGCAGTTTGAATACTTGGCTGTGAAGGGAGGTGGCGAAGAGCAGAGTTGTCGCCGTCGCTGAAACCAATCGGCGCAACAACATCACCTCACCCCTCCCGTTTGTTGAGGTGTGTAAGGCTTCTCCTTGAGCCAGGTGTCGCCAGCGTAGTTGTTCAGGCCGATCACAATCTCTTCGGTTTCCTCCCGAGTCGCATCGGGCGTAAAGGTGAGGGTGCCATCGGAGATGCGTTTGGTGATAAGCGGCGCGGCGACAAAGCGGTCCTGGACATTGGGAGCGACGCCCCACTGGCAGCGGATGACCATGCGCCGGTCATGATGGCTGGCGGTGTATTGCTCCAACAACCACGCGCCTTTTTGGTTCAGTCGGATGGTAAGGACAAAGCCGCCGGGGGTGTCCACGATCTGGGCGGCAGCGACGTGAATCTCGTTGAGGAAGGGATTTTTTTCGACCTGCAGCACCATTGGGGCGGCTCTCAGGACGGTGACCTGCTGGGTTTGGTTGGGACGCGCGACACCGACTTCGAGATAAACGCGCGCTGTGGCGAGTTGGCGGTTGCGTTTGGCTTCAGGCGATTGGCAGCCGGTCAACGACGCCAACGCCACAAACAACAGCAAATAGAGATTGAAACGCAATGAACGACTTACCATAGTGACGACACAAAATCGGAACACGATTACAAAGTAAAGACTGATATGGGACAACAATCCAACAAAACCATCAAACGGAAACGCCGGCTGGCTTATCTCAAGCGCAAGAAATCGGCAATTAAAGCCAAGCGCAAGGCCGCGGCGAAGTAACCGCACGCTCGTAATTGCTGTTGAATTCGAAGGCCGCTCGTGGAGCGGCCTTTTTCGTTGGTGCGCCCGGCAGGGCGCACTGACTAGTTGGTTAAAGTCCAATGCAGGCCCGGCAAGGGGAACTGCTAGCCGAACAGCAAGGGTGTCCATCGCGAGGTGGAATCTGAAGGAAGCTGTAAGCAAAGCGCTGG
>DASUGI010000153.1:0-38620 GCA_036274115.1 Verrucomicrobiia bacterium | reverse complement strand
CTGGGAAACGGCAAGGGTAATCTGCGACCGGTCAGTGCGGAGGAATCCGGTATTGCCATCTATGGCGAACAACGCGGCTGCGCGGTTTCGGACTATGACGCCGATGGGCGAGTGGATCTGGTGGTGGCTCAATCCAACGATCAAACCCGGCTGCTGCACAATCGGCGAAGTCGTCCCGGCTTGCGCGTGCAACTGGAAGGTGGCCCAGGCAATCCACAAGCTGTCGGGGCGATCGTTCGTGCAATAACTGCAACGGGCCGGGGCCGCGCCCAGGTAGTCACGGCCGGTTCTGGTTACTGGTCGCAAGATTCCTCCACTCTGATCGTAACCAGTGCCTCGCCCATCACCGCCCTCCAGGTCCGCTGGCCCGACGGCACGCTCCACGAACACCCCGTTCCCCCTGACTCCTCTTCACTCAGATTACGGCCACCAAAGAAACCGCAGTGAACCTATGCTTCGTCGCCGGGACAGCTATTGCCGACAATTGAGTTCGTGCGTCGCAGCGTTGCTCCTGACCACGGCACATTGCCTTACCGCCGAACCAGGTCACGTCACGACCGCGGCCTTGCCGGTGACCGGCAATACCACTGCCGGATTCACCATGATTCCGCCGTCGCAGATTGGAATTACCTTTTCCAATGTCGTGGCGCGACGCTCGATTCACACACTGATTGCCAATGGTCTGGCGGCGGGTGACGTGGATGGCGATGGCTGGTGCGATCTGTATTTCTGTTCAAGTGATGGGACGAATGCACTGTATCGCAACCTCGGCAATTGGAAATTCGACGACATCACGGCCAAAGCGGACGTCGCATGTTCCGGCCAACAATCAATCGGCGCGACGCTGGCCGATGTGAATGGCGATGGCTCGCTGGACCTGATCGTCACCGCGCGCGGCGGACCAAATCGTCTGTTGCTGAACGATGGCAAGGGCCGTTTCACCGAGGACCTGAGTTTCCCCGGACGCACCTCCAGACTGGCCAGCACGTCCATCGCGGTCGCCGACGTAAACGGCGATGGCGCAGTAGATATTTACATCTGCAACTACACAACCAGTTCCTACCTGGATACGCACCTCGAGATTGGCCCGGAACTGAGCAAGGAGTGGCAACGCGTGCGCGAGGGAAAGGAGCTATCACCGCAGTTCACCAACCAGTTTTACGTTCAGGACGGGAGCATGCATGAGAAAGGCGAACCGGACGTGCTGCTGCTGAACGACGGACGGGGCCGCTTCAAGCCCGCGGATGTCTCGTGTTTCACCTTGCCGCCAGGTTCGTTGCAGCCCGGCCCGCTGGATGGTTCAGGATTGGCGGCACAATTTCGTGACATCAATGGTGACGGGTCACCCGATCTTTATGTGTGCAATGATTTTCAAACCCCGGATCGCTTCTGGCTGAACGACGGACAGGGCCGCTTCGCTCTCGCGCCAGCCAACACAGTGCGTCACACGAGTTCCAGTTCGATGGTGGTCGATTTCGCTGACATCAACCTCGACGGCTGGCTGGATTTCTTTGTCGGAGACATGTTGAGCCGCGATCACTCGCGCCGCATGCGGCAGCGAGGTTTGTTGCAGTTGACCTCACCTCAAATCAACAGCTACAGCGTTCAACCCCAATATCCGCAGAATACATTCTATTTGAATCGGGGCGACAACACGTTTGCCGAGATCGCGCCCTTCGCCGGCCTGGCCGCAAGCGAATGGACGTGGGGCGCAAATTTCCTTGATATTGATTTCGACGGCTACCCCGACCTCCTCATCTCCTGCGGCAACTTGCAGGACTTGCTGGATGCCGATGCCCAAATCGCAAATGCCGCTCGAGTGCAAACGATGCAGGACATGGAAAACTTCCGTCGGAATCTTCCAGTGTTGAAAGTGCGCTGCCAGTTGTTTCGCAACCAGGGCGATTTACGGTTTGAGGAAGTGAGCGAGCGCTACGGTTTCCACGCGGAACGTCCGCATGGCGGCATGATCGTCACTGACCTCGACAACGATGGGGATCTCGACGTGGTCATCAACAACGCCGATGGCATGCCGGAGCTTTATCGCAATGATGGCACCGCACCGCGCATTGCGGTGCGCCTGCGAGGTCGCTCCCCCAACACATCCGGTATTGGCGCGAAGGTGAAGCTAATCGGTCAAAAGACGCAGGAACAGGAAGTCATCAGTGGGGGCCGGTATGCTTCGGGAGGCGATTACACGCTGGCCTTTGCGGCTCGACCGGACTGGTCGCCTTACAAGTTACAGGTCACCTGGCGGGAGGGACGCGTCACCGAAGTGCCAGACGTTCAGGCCAACCAGTTTTATGTCATCACGGAGATGAACACGATCAGCGCGACACCGCGCGTGGTTAACAAACCCAACCCGCTATTTGAAGATGTCAGCACCTTATTGAACCACACGAATCAGGAGAATGCGTTCAATGATTTCGAAGCTCAACCCCTGTTACCCAACCGGCTGAGCCGTCTCGGCCCCGGCGTCAGTTGGTTCGATATCAATGGCGATGGACTGGACGAATTGTTCATCGGCAGTTCCGCCGGCGGTTCCATGGGCATGTTCCGCAACCTGGGCGATGGCCGCTTTCAGCCGTTGAATGCCGCGGATAAACAAATCAATTCCCGCCGCGACCAGACGAGCGTGCTTGGTTTTGGCGCTCCCTCCAACGGGGTGACGATCCTGATCGGTGCTTCCTCATGGGAAGAGCCCGAGGCAAAAATGGCGCTGTACGTTCTGAAACGAAAGCCAAATGGCGATTGGGAAATGGGCCCGCAAGTCCAGCACGCCCGGAATGCGACCGGCCCGCTGGCGCTGGCCGATGTGAATGGCGATGGCAACCTGGATGTATTCGTTGGCGGACGCGCGCGGTTTGGTCGTTACCCGGAACCTGCCGACTCCATGCTGCTGCTGCGCGACGGTCAAGGCCGGCTCACCGACGCCGGGCCCATGGCTGCTGGCGCACTCAACAATCTGGGAATGGTCTCCTCCGCTGTCTTCGCCGATTTCAGTGGCGACGGCCGGCCCGACTTAATTGCCGCCTGCGAGTGGGGCGCGATTCAAATCCTCATCAATACGCCGAATGGGTTCACCAACGTCACCAGCGCGTGGGGGTTGGATCAGTTCACGGGTTGGTGGAACGGCGTCGCCACTGGCGACTTCGATGGCGATGGGCGGCTCGATATTGTTGCCTCCAATTGGGGACAGAACACCAAATACGAGGACACCTACGACGCGCAACGGCCTCTGCGGATTTACTATGGCGACTTCAACGAAATGGGCCGCATCGAAATCATTGAAGCGCATCAAGACCGCGTCACCAGGAAGTGGGTACCGGAGCGTGACCTTACCGCCAGTGCCGCCGCCGTGCCGTACCTCCGCGGCAACACGCCGACCTTTCAGGCCTTCGGCGAAGCCGACCTCACCCGGATTTACGGCGATAGGCTAACCAATGCCGCCGTCGTGGAAGCCCGCGAGTTGCGCCACCTGCTCTTCCTCAATCGGGGAGGGAGATTCGAACCGGTACCATTCCCGCCCGAGGCACAGTTGGCGCCGGCCTTCGGGGTAACAGCAGCAGACTTTGATGGCGACGGAAACGACGACGTGTTCCTGGCGCAGAACTTCTTTTCCGCACAACCCGAGACGTTGCGCAATGATGCCGGTCGTGGATTGCTCTTGCTTGGAAACGGCAAAGGCGGATTGCGACCCCTCAGCGCCGAGGAGTCCGGTATTGCCATTTACGGCGAACAACGCGGCTGTGCGGTTTCGGACTATGACGCCGATGGGCGCGTGGATCTGGTGGTGGCTCAATCCAACAATCAAACGCGGCTGCTGCACAATCGGCGAAGCCGTCCCGGCTTGCGCGTGCAACTGGAAGGTGGCCCGGGCAACCCACAATGTGTCGGAGCCATGATTCGCGCCGTCACTGCTACCGGGCCGGGCCGGGCGCAGCTAATCACAGCCGGCTCCGGTTACTGGTCGCAAGACTCCTCAGTCCTGGTGATAACCAGCGTCACACCCATCACGGGCCTTCAGGTCCGCTGGCCTGACGGCTCGACGCGCGAATATCCCGTCCCTCCCACCTCCCCTTCCCTCACACTGCGACCGCCTGACCGTTGAGCGTTTCACCCCTGGGGAACTCCCCGCAAATCGGCGATTGAATTCCGCAAAGTGGGGTTGTGACAGCAACATCGGTTTCCGGGGATTCAACCGTTGTCCCCACTTTATGCCACATGACAATTCCTGAACTCCGCCTAGTCTCCTAATCACCACTGTAACCAAAATGGATAACCGCTGCGCTATCAACAGCCATTCGCGTGGGGTAACCGGCTTGAATTCCGGGGCGAGCGGTTGTTCTGGTTTGACTTCTCAACCGGTTGCTCTAAAAATCAACCCCGATTAGCCGCTTTTCGAATCCGTATCAGCAATCAGCTCCTTTATGAACACGACCACCCGGCACCTAAAACTTAACAAAATCCTGGTCGCCGCCTGCCTGGCGGTTTTGTTTGCCGCATCCGCTCATGCTGCGACCTGGAATGGCGGAGTCATGAGCTACAACACTCCCAGCAACTGGAGTGGCGGACAGGTGCCATCCACGACCGTCCTGGGCAATGCCGTCAACAACGCCGGCCTGGCCAGCATAGTTCAGGTCAACCCAGGCGATCCCGATTGGGTGCTGGGTGATCAAGACATTTTGCTCGGTAGCGTCGCGGGCGGCTATGGTTCGTATGTACAGGATGGACCGAACGTGACGCTCAACTTCTGGTTCCGCATGGGGCTGGGTGGAGCGGACTCCGGTGGGTACGCTGATGTGCGTGCCGGCACGCTGCAGGTCAACGGGCGATTGATCATCAGCGAGGGGGGCCCCTGTATTTTCGAAAGCACGAACACCGGCGTAGTTAACGTGGGTGGGGAGCTCTGGGTGGGACAAGGTTTTGGTGGCAATGGAACGATGAACCTCAGCGGAAATTCCCGGCTTACCGTAAACAACTGGCTCGCGATCGGTCGCGACAATTCAACGGGAGTAGTCAACCTTTCCGGCAACGCCAGCATCACGAAGCTGGGCGGCGGTAACATTACCTTTGCCGGTATCGGGGCCGGGACCGGCACGCTGAATCAAAACGGCGGCGCGGTAACGAATGAAACCTCCGAGACGTGGCTGAGTGAAAACGGCACGGGCTTCTGGAACATGACCAACGGCGTAGCCAGTCTTGGTCTGCTCCGTTTTGGGGCTGCGGGCGGCCCCGGCACCCTGAATCTGGCTGGGGGCACCATGATGGTGAACCAGATCAATATGGGCAATGGCAGCGGCACTCTTAATTTCATTGGCGGCACCCTTATGGCACGGGCCGCCAACCCGAACTTTATGAGCGATGCGTCGGGCTTTCTAATGGGCGATGCCATCATCGATTCGCAAGGTTTCAACATCGGCATTTCGTCCTCTTTGGCTGATAGCGGGGGCGGCAACCTGGTTAAGCGGGGCACGGGCACCCTTACCTTGACCGGTCCAAATAGCTATGCGGGCGCGAGTATCGTGGCCGTCGGGAAACTGGTTGTGGAAACGTCGTCATTCGTAACCAGCCCCGTCGTGGTTTCCAATGCGGCGGGCTTCGGCATCAATGTCATCAGCCCCGATGGCCAGTACAGTTCCTCGAGCGTAAATCTGGCCGGCGCGGCGACACTCGATTTCGCGCTGGGTGGTAACGCCGTTCCAACTCCAACGGCGGCGCCGTTGAACGTAACGGGAACATTGAATGTCGGCGGTACCACCACGGTAAATCTTTCAGCAAATTCTCTGACGGTTGGATCCATCCCGTTGATTAAATACTCCACCAGGACCGGGTCAGGCACTTTCGTCCTCGGCGCCCTGCCGGCTGGTGTGTCGGCAACCCTCGTCACCAACGCGGGGCTCGGCCAAATCGAACTCAACATAACGTCCACCTCCGTCATTCGCTGGGGTGGCGAAGTGTCCGGTGTCTGGGATATTAACACCACCGCGAACTGGTCGAACTTCGTCGACGGTGCGTCCGCGAAGTACACCGAGGGGGCGGCAGTTTATTTTAACGACCAGACGGTGGGCACGACCGCAGTCAGCCTGGGAGTCACCGTAAATCCCGGCGCCGTGACAGTTGCCAACGAAGCCCTGAGCTACTCGTTGACGGGAGCTGGCGCCATCTCAGGCACTGCCAGCCTCACCAAGCAGGGCACCGGGACGTTCACGCTTGGAACGGTCAATTCTTACACCGGCCCAACGATTCTGAACGGCGGAACGTTGAGCATTGCGACCATCGCCAACGGCGGCGTGCCCAGCCCGATCGGGAGTTCGTCCGCCAATGCGTCCAGCCTGGTATTCGGTGGAGGCACCCTGAGCTATACCGGCCCATCCGTTGTTACCGACCGTGGTTACACTCTAAACCCCGGCAACAGCACGTTGGATGCGCAAAACGACGTGACCTTCAATGGCGCGTTGAACTCATTCCTGAATGGCAACTTTGCCAAGGCCGGCAACGGCACCCTTTATGTCCGACGCCTGGGGAACAATACCCTGTCCTCCGGCGGCGGCGGCGGGGCTTACTCCATTGTCAACGGGCGGGTGGTCATGGACGGCACCGCAGGCGCGCAAGTCAATAGCATCAGCGGTGAACTCTGGGCCGGCGCCACGGAGGCAAGCACCAACGGCGCTTCGCTCGTCTTGTCGAACACAACGCTGAATGTCTCTTCCTGGCTGTCCATCGGGCGTGGCACCGGACTCAATAGTGCCACTTCCTCCGTCGCCCTGTACAACTCCAGTCTCCGCAGCGGCAACGGGTCCATCAGCTATGACAACAACATTGCCGGCGGCACCCAGGCGGGCTTCCTCACACTCAACGGCACGTCCACCTATACGAACTCGGGTGACGGAAACTTCGGAGAAAGTTCCGGCGGCACGGCCATCATTACCTTGAACGATTCCTCGGTGATGTTTAACAATCAGCGCCTCCAACTGGGCTGGCATAACGGGCTATCCGGCCCTGCAACCGGGGTCGTAACCGTTGCCAACTCCGCGAAGATCATCGTTAACGCCTGGATGTCCATCGGCAACGAGGGCGGCTCGGGCAGCGTGTTTTTGAAGGACAATGGCTATCTCTCCTGCACGGACCTGAACTTGTGCGATGTGAACGACGGTACCGCCGAGCTGCTGGCCCGAGACAACTCGGTAATCAACGCCGCCCTTACGTTCGTCGGGAAAGGCCCCGGCAGCACCGCGGTGCTCACCCTCACCAACAATGCCAGCCTGACTTCCGGCAACTTCATTCTGGGTGGCAGCAATCCCGATCAAACACCCACGGCCGGGCCTTCGACCGGTACCGCCTACCTGTCCGGTGGCACCTTGTCCGTCCCCCTGGTTAAAGGCCAGCCCGCAAACGGGAGCACTACGACCTTTAATTTCAATGGCGGCAAATTGGTTTCGCGCCCGCCCTATTCCGGGCCAAACCTCGTATTCGATCTCCAAACGGCCAACGTCCTTTCGGGCGGCGCCATCATTGAAATCAACAACAACGATGTCCGCGCGATTCCGCAGCCCTTGCTGGACGGCGGTGGCGGTGGTGGTTTGACCAAGTTGGGCACGGGCACACTGTTGCTCGACGGTGTTAACACCTACACGGGCGACACAGTCGTCGCCGCCGGCAGATTGGGCGGCATTGGAACCATCGCGGGCAACGTGACGGTTCAATCAGGCGGCACAATCACTGCGGGTGGTGCGCCTGGCGTCGGTCAGTTGACCATTGGCGGCAACCTGACGATTGCCGGTAATGTGGCGGTAGAGGTTGACACGACCCTCTCACCATCGAACGACGTAATCGCCGTTACCGGCACATTGAGTAAGACGGGCGCCGGCACATTGACCGTCGCGAATCTGGGGCCGGCTCTGACCGCAGGCCAACAGTTCTTCGTGTTCAACAAGCCGGTCAGTGGCGGGGCGTCCCTTACCATCTCCGGTGGTGGCGTCGCCTGGCAAAACAATCTCGCCGTGGACGGCTCCATCACAGTGCTCACCGGTGAGGCCCCGACCTTCGACCCGGCCTCGGTAGCCACTTTGCCGGATGGCAACAAGTCCGTCACGGCTACCGGAACAATCGGTTCCACTTACAAACTCTACGCCACGACCAACGTAATGCTCACTCCAATCCCAACCACGTGGACCTTGTTGAGCAGCGGCACGGTCACAACCAGTCCGTTTACGATCAATGATCTGACCGCGACCAACTTTCCGAGGCGGTTCTACATCTTTAGCGCACCGTAAACTGGTGATGGATCGGTTTCAAAAGGAGAGCCTCAGCGGCTCTCCTTTTTTTTGATCAGGCCTTGTCAGTTAAGGATGAAACCTTCCCGCGCGACCTTTCGGCGATCCTTCTTCGATCATCCCTCCTGGTGATTTGCTTGGCGATGGGTCTTTGACTCGCTAACTTTCGGCGACATGTTGAATCGACTTTTTTGGATGCTTCCAGGCGTCGCGTTCCTGTTGCTGATGGTGGCGATGCCTGCGTGCTCAAAGAAAAACGCCGATCCGTTCACTCAGTTGATGAACCGCGGTAATGGCTTCCTGGAGCAAGGCGATGTCACCAATGCGATTTCAACTTATCTTGAAGCGACCGCGATCGCTCCGGAGAGTCTCGACTTGCGTTTGAATCTGGCGAACGCCTGGTTGCGCGCGGGCGGCTTCACCAATGCCATCGAACAATGCCGGCAAGCACTGGATCTCGATCACAATAGCGCGGCGGCTTATTATTTGATGGGCTGCGCTTATCTGCATCTGAACCAGGCCGACCCAGCCGTCCAAGCGCTGCAACAATCGCAACAGATAGATCCCGCGGTCACCGCCCTGAATTTTCAGCTTGGCCTCGCTCAGGATCTTCTCGGAAACAAGGAAGCGGCGATTAAAGAGTTCGAAACGGTGGTTCGATTCGAGCCAGAACACCGCTCGGCCCATTACCAGTTAAGCCGGCTGTATCAGCGCCTGGGCCGAACCGCAGCGGCCGCGCAGGCAATGCAAAAACACCAGGACGTGCAGGCCAAATACGCGGGCAGCCCGGCAACGGCCGCCACTTTCGAGAAATGCAAATACACCGCTCCCCGCATCGTTTTTGTCCTGGAGCAGCCCGACCAGCGCGGCATCCCTGTGCGATTCGTCGAAGCAACCGCCTCCGCAATCGCGCAAGCTTCGAACTATCGCGGACCAGTTGCCGTAGTGGATTTCAACCATGACGGGCGCAATAGCTTGTTTGTGATGGAAGGAAACGGCTTCCGCCTGCTTGGCAATGTCGGCGGGCGATTCGAACCCCTGGGAGATCTTCTGCCGGGCCAGCCTGGGGCAACCTATCGTCGAGCGTTGGTTGGCGACCTGAACAATGACCGGTTGGAGGATCTGGTCGTGTTGGGAGAGCAGGCGTCGCACGTGTTCAATTTTGCTACCAATGGTCGCGTTCGCGAGATCACTCCGATGACGGGGCTGAAGGCAATGCAAGCGCACGATGGTTTGCTGGCCGACCTCGATTTCACCGGCAAACTCGACTTGCTAACGATCCTCCCGGAGCGTCGTGGCCTGCGGGTTTATCGCAATCTCGGAAACGCATTTTTTAAAGATGATACGGACGCTTCGGGTCTGCCCGCGGCTCTGCCGGGCGCAGAGCAGCTTGCCGTTGAAGACTTGAACAACGAGGACGTGCCCGGCGTTCTCATCGCTCAAACCGGGAAACCACCCGCCTTCTTTGCCAAACAACGGGCCGGCACTTTCACAGCCACAAACGCGGCCACCAACTGGCCGGTCGGAAGCGTTCTCGCCACGGGTGATTTGAACAATGACCTGCGCTCCGATCTCGTCATCGCAACCGCTAGCCAGCTCGAGTTCATTTTCGCCGGCAACCAATCCAGGTCAGCGGTTTCCTTGCAAGGCTTGCAGGCCAGGAGAATTGTGCTGCTCGATTATGACAACGATGGCTGGCTCGATGTCGTTGCTTACGGAAATGGTTTGCGGGTCTGGCGCAATCTGGGCGTGAAGGGATTTGTTGACGTCACCTCGACTTCAGGCCTGGACAAAGTTAAAGCCGTTGATTCAGTCGTCGCGGCAGATTTCGATGCCGACGGAGACACGGACTTGATCTTGAGCACCGCTAAAGGTTTGCAACTTTGGCGGAACGACGGAGGCAATGCCAACCACCAGCTCAAGGTCCGTCTCGCAGGCAATCGATCCAACGCCAGTGCCCTGGGCGTGCGCGTTGAATTGGCGGCCGGCAATTGGCGCGCGATTCGCACGCTGCAACAACCGCCGTTGGAGATCGGCACGGGAAAACACGACAAGCTTGATGCCCTCAAAGTCCGCTGGTTCGATCTCTCCAGCACGCTGGTTGATCTACCCGTTCAGACCAACCTCCTGACTCTCGATGAACTCACCCTGCCCTCCGGTTCGTGTCCTTACCTTTATGCCTGGGATGGTCAGGAGTTCACATTCGTGACCGACATGCTCGGCGCGGCGCCGCTCGGATTACCCTTAAGCCACACGCGCTACATCGAAGCTGACCCGGAAGAATTTCTTTCGCTGGGGGATGAAAAGCGATTTCCACCTCGCAACGGCGCGTATGAAATTCGACTCACTGAAGAACTCCGTGAAGTGCTCTATCTCGATGAAGCGTCGCTCGTCGTGGTGGATCATCCCGAGGGAACGGTGGTGCTGCCAACCAGCAAGTTGCTTCCGGGCAAACCATTTCCGCCGCACCAACTCTGGACGTTGCGCCCGTTGGCCACGCTGAAAAAGGCAACCCGCAGCGATGGTTTGGATGTGACCGACGCGCTCGCAAAAACCGATACTCAAATGGTTTCACCCGTACAATTACGCGAGCCACAACTGCGAGGACTGGCCGAGCCGTTTTCGGTCACGATGGATTTTGGAGCGCTGCCAACCAAGTCTCCGTTGGTTCTGGCGCTGAACGGTTGGCTGCGCTTTGGCGGCGGCATGGCAAATATCGCCGCTTCACTCGACCCCAACCTTCCCTTCCCGTTCCCGACCCTGGAAGCAGAGCTGCCGGACGGCTCGTGGAAGAAATTGGACGTAAACGTTGGCGCCCCATCCGGCAAGACCAAGACCATCGTGGTTGACCTGGAAAACAAACTGCCACCCGGCACTCGCCAACTCCGGCTCACCACCGCGTTTGAAATTCATTGGGACTCCGCCATCTGTTGCGAGCGAGTCTCCGCCGGATCGAACCAACACCTTGCCTTGCTGCCCGACCAAACGGACCTCCGCTGGCGCGGCTTCAGTGCGTTTAAGGATTTACCCGCCGACCAGCCATTGACGCCAGACTACACGAACGTTCACTCCGCGCCACCGTGGCGTCGCACACCATCCGGTTGGTGTACTCGGTATGGCGAGGTGACGGAACTGGTTCAAACCAGCGACGACGCCCTGGTGCTGCTCAATGGCGGCGACGAGCTTGCGCTGTCATTTTCGGCGGCCAAACTGCCGCCTAAACCTGCTGGATTTATCCGCGATTTCTTTCTCCACGTTATCGGCTGGGACAAAGATGCCGATTTTCACGTCGGTCAAGGCTGGCGAGTTGAGCCGTTTCCCTTCCGCGGCATGGACGATCAAGCCTACGATCAACTGGTTCGCCCGGCCGGCGCCAAAGGAGAATGGATTCGAAAATACAATACCCGCTGGGTGGGTCCAATGGTGTTGACCAGGAAGAGCGATCATTGATTCAACCTCACTGAAGACGCGAGTAGCGTGTCGTCCAAAATGGCCACAAACAAAGCTGATGCGGGCGTCCGTGAAGCAGTGCTATTCTGCCTCGATGAGCCGTTCGCATGAGGCCAAAGATTTGGTCAGGTGGTCCACGACATTCTGCCGGGCCGTCGCACTTGTGATCAGTCTCAGCGCCGCGACCATCACCGTTCACGCCGGTCCCTCCGGGCCGATAACCTGGGGCCCAACCGTAAACGTCGCGGGTGGAGGTTGGGGACGAATGATTCAGTTGACGAATGGCAACTGGCTTTGCGTCTCCACGATTTTTCCCGCCGGCACAAACTCCTATCTCGCCATCTACCGCAGCACCGACACGTGCCGTACCTGGAGTTTTCTCTCTCAAGTGAACGAAGTCGGTCGCACGCTGGACAACGGCGAACTCGTCGCGCTTCCCAACGGTGAAGTCCTGCTCACGATGCGTTCGCTCATCAACGGCTCGTCGTATCGTCTGCCCGTCTATCGCAGTACCAACAACGGCGCGAACTGGACTTACCTCAGCAACATTGACGCAAGCGAAGGAGTGGGCGCAAAGGGACTCTGGGAACCGGACTTCTGGGTGCTGGCCGATGGCCGGCTCATCGTCACTTACTCCAACGAGAAGCATCAAGCGGATAATCCCGGCTACAGTCAGATCATTTCCGAGAAAATCTCCCTCAACAACGGCGCGAGTTGGGGCAGCGAGATCTCAGCCGTCGCCCAACCCGGCGGCGGCGGCCTGCGCCCGGGCATGTCACAGATGGCGCGCATGGCCAACGGCAAATACATCCTCGTCTACGAAGTCGTTGGCAGCGGCAATGCCGACGTCTATTGCAAAATCTCCAATGACGGTGCCACCTGGCCAGCCGGTTGGGGCACGCGCATTCCCTGCCAACACTGCGGCCCGTTCGTCACTGCCCTGCCCGATGGCCGGGTCTTCATCACTTCCTGCGAGAACGAAGTGTCCTTCAGCGAGGATTTCGGCGAGACCTGGCAGAAGATTGATCCGCCCGCGTGGAATCTCGGTTACGCTTTTTCCTGGCCGGCAGTTTATGCCACAAAGACCAACGAACTCGGCGTGATGGCCGTTGCGCCCAACCTGAAACTCCGCTTTGGCGCCCTCGCGCCACCGAAGGTCTGGTCCAATCCGTTCACGGAAAACTTCAACAGCGCGACCGATACCAATTGGACCCGCTACGGCACCAACTTCTCCTTCAGTGGCGGCCGCTATCTCCTGAACAACACCAACACCTACGGCAAGGCGCTCGTCGGCGACAATTTCTGGACCGACGGCACGCTCGAGGCCGATGTGTTACTCAGTTCCACCAGTGGCGATGCCGGTCTGCTCTTCCGCGCCACCAATCCCGACTACATCGGCCCTGATGATATGTCCGGCTACTACGTCGGCCTGCGGACAAGCGGATCAGTCTTCCTCGGCAAAATGAGTTACTCATGGACAGAATTGACCTCGTCTGCCATGACCGTCAGCACCAATATCTGGTATCCCCTCAAAATAACGATGCAGGGCACGAGTCTGAAAATCTACGTCAACGACATGGCAACGCCAAAAATCACCTGGAGCGACAGCTCACATCGTCGCGGTCAGATCGGCGTACGCACCTTCCAAAGCAATGCGCAGTTCGACAACATCACCTTCAGTAACGCCGCACCGGTGCGGTTGAGCTTCCAGCGAACGGGCAATTCACTCCAACTCTCCTGGCTTCAGAACGCCTTCAACCTGCAACTGGCAAAAACCGTTAATCTGCATCCGCCTACCCCGTGGGAACCAGTGACGAATCCCGCCACGCTTGCCAACGGTCAATGGAGTCTCACCCTGCCGATGATCGACATACCGGGACAATTTTTTCGGCTGCAGCCGAAGTGAACTCGGTTCCTACGGAGCGCAAGCAAAGCTATTCTGGACTGCGGCGGGAAAGCGCAGCGCCACGCCGCTTTCGCACACCAATCAGAGATTAAGAATAAGAGTAAGATTTCGATTAAGAACCAAACCTCTGACCACCCTTTTCCAGTGCAGCCTTCAGGACAGTCCGCACCTTGTCAGCATCGCCCGCATCTGCGTTTCGCTGGCGCCAACTTTAGCCGCGTGGCGTAACAGATCAGCCGCCTGGGCGGGATACCACGGATGCCGCGCGTGGTCGGTAAGTCCGGCTAGATCCAGCGGCTCAATGGCTTCATGAATGTTCTCCGACAGCCTCTTCGCATCCGGCACCGAATGGTTTCCACTCGCGACATCACAAATGCCGGCAAAGCTTTTTGAAAAACTCGGATGCCGGCACAGCAGGAACCCGTTCGCCAACTCGGGCTTGCCCAACCGCCGGACGGTCTCCGAAAAAATAGCCGCCACAAAATAGAGCAGGCTCAGGTCCTTGAAGATCTCGAAGCGATGCATGTTCGCGTAGAGCGCGCCGACCAACCGCGCCGCCGTTTCCAACTCCAGACTTGTCACCGCGGCGTAATCATCGAGTCGCCGGGCTAACGTCGAATGGCTCAAGCCGGACTTTAGCATCCTACCCAGGCGCTGGACTCCGAGCAGCGTGAGCGGAAATCCGGTGGAGAGCAGCGGATCAATGAAGCCCGCCGCCGACGGTAACATCGCCCACCGCGCGCCAGTAACCGTTTCGCTTTGGAATGAAAGCCGCAGCGAATGCACGAATGGAACCGTTGCCCGCGCATCCCGGAAAATCTCCGCAACCGACGGGAGCCTTTCCAGCAGTCGTTGCCACGCTGGTTCGCCCTGTTTGAAATTCAGTTCGTTGGGCAGTGCATCCGTCGCGGCGACACCGGCACTGGTGATACCGTGATTGAACTTCAAAACCCAGATCCAGCCACCGGGAAAGACATGATGCACCGCCGCATGCTCCGGCGGATACGGCGGAGGTTGCCCGGGAGACGAAAAGCTCTCCGGCAGCGGACCGACATTCTCAAAATGGGAGAACAACCCCTGCGTCGGTGGAAAGTTCGCGGGCGTTTTCTCCGACAGTCCCAGCGCCCGATGCAGAAAGCCGCGCGGCCCGGTGGCATCAATCACGAACTCAGCGGCAATCTCCACGCCTTCGCCATGGCGGGTTCCGGCCAGCAGCATTCCATCAGATTTCACTTCGGCAGAGTTCAGTGTGAGTTCATCCAGGTAGCTGACGCCCAGGGTTTGCGCCTGCGTCATCAGGTAATGGTCGAAGTCCGGGCGATACCAATGTGTGTCGGCAATTTCTTCGTTCGGGCTGGCGCCCACCAGCAGTTGATTCCGGCGTGAAGCGTCCGTCGCAAACGTTTTCCCGAACTCATGGTGGAAGAAAGTGAATCCGCGCTTGAGTCCGCAGGCCAGTTGCGAAAGTTGTTTCTGCCACGTTCCCCATTTACTGAGCGGGCGCACGAAAGGCAGGTCATATTCCACCGAGATTTCTTCCAGCAAGAGATTGGCCAGCGGGGTCGAAGATTCGCCAATCGCGAAGCGGGGATGTCGCCCGCGCTCAAGCAGCACCGTCGAATAGCCCAATCGCTGCGCCATCATCGCGATGAGTGAACCGCCGAACCCCGAACCTACGACCGCAATCTGAAATCTTTGCCTGCTCATGCAACGTCTCAAACCTCGCAGCGAATCGCCGGGAGAATCGTCTGGGACAGATTCATGGCGCGCAATCGTTGTCGCCGCTTTTCGAAACAGGCGTCACAGTCGGAAAACGCTTCCAGATCCCAGGTGTCCGCAAAGACTCTAATATTTGACCCTCTCCCCCCCAAAGCTCCCCCCTCACTTGTGCGCCCGGGTGAGGGGGTGGAGGGGGAGAGGGTGGCTCGTGCTCTCTTCAAATTCAGCACCTGTTCGAAAGTGCGCTCCAGCACGGAGAGCCGCGGTGGGGCAAAGTCGCCCGCTTCCCTCAACCGCTCCAGCGCGCCGTTGCCGCCGCGTGTGGGAATCAGCGAGACGACCCCTGCCCCACAATCGAAAGCGAACGCCGACGACTTCACCGCCCACTCAATAGCTTCCGCGTCGTCCAGAAACGGCGGCTTCACCAAAACGAATGCCCGCATGGCGATGCCCTCTCTTCGCAAAAGCTCCGCGGCTCTCGCGAAGTGATCGGGATCGAACTTCTTGTTCAAACGCGGCAGCACCTGCGGATGAATCGTCTCCAGGCCCATCGCCACTTCCAGTGAACCGGAAAGCAGGTCGCGCAGTCGACATGCCTTCCCGCCGACGAGCCGGGGATGAGATTCCACAACGACATGTTTCGCGAAAGAAATCTTCTCCGCGATGTCAACATAGTCAGCCACGGGAATCGCGGCGGGATCGAAGAAACTCCCGCTATTGTAGAGTTTAAGTTGCTCCGGAAGACTGCCGAAGCGCGCGAGCGCAAACTCGATCTGTTTCGAAATCGCACCACGCGGAACTGTCCTGGTGAGAGTGTTCTTCCACAAGTCGCACATCAGGCAGCGCCACGGACATTCTTTGTTGGCCAGCAGAATCGTGCCGGAACTCACGACGTGGCCAGAGGCAGCCCGCTCCTCTTCGAAGAAAAATCCGTTCGGGGTGAACGGATCGAGCGATGCCGTTCTCGGCGGACGTTGGGCGACAATCCACTCGCGGCTCAAGTTTGGAAACGCCAAATTCGTCACCGTGCCGTTCTCCAATCCCAAAGGGATTGCATCATCCAGCCCAGGGTTGCGAGGAACGAGCTACCCTGGGTGACTGCCAAATGATCATCAACCCCGTTGGAAATCTCTGCAAAAGTCGCATTCTCGGATACGGAGCGCGGGTCTGTGACCCGCAGCGGCTTGATTTGCGAGGAAGCGTGCTGCGGCTCACAGAGCCGCGCTCCACTTTTGCAGAGATCTCCGTTGGGGTTGAAACCGCTTACCTGACGATTACCCAGGGTGGCTTGTTCCTCGCAACCGCTGGGCTGAGTGCTGGAATCCCTTCGGGATTCGGGCCGATGACTCGCACCGATCATGCGGTTCAATTGTAAAGCGCCAGGAATTGTTTCCGGTATTCCGATTCTTCGCCGGAGGTGCGCTGGCGAAGCCGCTCCGCGGAGACTGCGCCGTGCTGGAAACGCCGTTTCGCGAACACGGGCATGTCGAGACCCGTGACAGCCTTTACGCCGCGCGAAACGACTTCGCCTTTGAGCGCATAGAGTTTTTCCACCGACATGCCGGTGAGCTGTTCAAACGGAATTCCTTCCGCCACCTCGATTAGATTCGGGCGCGTAAATGGGCTGAATCCGGCGAAGCCAAAATGCCGCGCCGGCGCGTAAGTGCGGAGATAGCTGCGGCTCAATCCACCACTGTAAGTGAGCGAATGCTTGATGCGCCCCACGCCCCAGCCTTCCTGGTAAAGCATGAGATTGTTCACAACGCTGCGGATGGTCAGTTCGGGATTCTCCTCGATGGGATAATCCTTCAGGTTTTCGTCGCCGCCATCGCCGTCCCCGAGATGTTTCCAATCGGGATAACGGGCGCGGATGCCGCGACACAGCGCAAGTCCCATCGCGGCGCATTCGATATCGAGCGGCTTGTAATCTTCCACGACGCGCAACGTGTCGGCAATGTTGAGCGAGGACAGGTCAACCTCGATCGGTTCAAGGAAAAGTCCGAGACCGAGTTGTTCCAAAAACTCTTGCGCCTGCCGAAGATCGGCGCCGTCACCGAGATTCAGCGTGAACGCTTTGAGCCGGCCTGGACTCATGCCGAGTTGTCGCATGACGTGATACGTCACGAGGAAAACCGCGCCACTATCAATACCGCCGGAGAACGCCACGCCGATGGGTTCGCCGGTTGGAAACCTCTTGAGCCACTTCGCGATTTCATCCGCCAGCGCGCCGATGTAGCGGCGGCCGATGTCGTTGAGATCGGTGGTGAGGGAATTGCGTTGCGGAGTGAAATAGCGCGTGTAGGTCGGGTCGGGATCGGGGCAACCGATGAGTTGCAATTCGACGATGTGATGCGCGGGAACCATCCGCGTGTAGCTGGGATGAAATTGCCCATGCAGTCCTTCCTTCTTGAGCTGATCAAAAATGGCATCAATCCGATCCGCCACAATGAGCGCCGGGCCTTCGGCTCGCTTCGCGAGAAAGTAACGCATCGGACGATCCATCGAGCGCGCCAGGCGAACGGTCTTGCCTTCGCGCGCGAGCAGAGCAAACGAACCGTCAATCTCGCGCACGGCTTCAGCTTTGCCGGACCGCACGCGCTGGCGAGCTTCCTCAACGGTCATGTTGTGGATCTGATTCAGCGAAGGATCGAGCAGATCAACGACGCGTTCGATGTAGTCGTGCATAAAATCAGTTTTGCGGTTCAGCGATTATCGTCAGGCGGTCAACTGTCGGTGCAGACAGCTTCTGCGTCGCGCCGCTTGGCCACGTAATCTCGACGCTATCAACCTGGGTCGCTTTGCCGAGCCCGATGGTTACGGGCAGTTCCGATTGCGAGAGGTAACTCCGTGTGGGCATGACCTGGCGCGACAGCGTGCGACCGCCGACGCGGACCTTAATCCAGGCGCCAATGCCGTCGCGAGTGCTTTTCGCGCCGGTGAGTTTCAGACGCAACCAGTGATGCCGGAGATTCTGGTCGTTGCGCAGTAACAGCGGCGGACCCGCAATCTGCGTCAGCACGACATCCAGATCACCGTCGCCATCAATGTCGGCAAACGCCGAGCCGCGGCCAACAATCGGTTTCAGCAGATCGCTGCCGCACTTCTCTGCCGGCACTGGAACGAAGCTGGCGCTCCGGCCACCGCCGCGGTTCCAGAACAGTTGCGCGGGCTGGCGGTATTGCTGGTCCGCCTGCACACGGTTGATCTCCGGTTCGAGATGGCCGTTCGCAGTCAACACGTCGAGACGACCATCCAGGTCGTAGTCGAAGAAGAACAGGCCGAACTTCAAAAGCTTTTCGCTCGGCGCGCCCAGGCCTTCCTTCGTCGCTTCGTCAGCAAAGACGAGCGTGTCGCGCTGGGCGACGTAGAGCGCGTTCATCTCGTTGGCGAAATTACCGATGGCGATGCCGAGCGTGTCGTCGTTGCGAAAGCGCGCGGCGTCAATGCCCATTGCGCCGCGCGTCAGGCCGTAGGCATCGTAGGCAATGCCGGAACGCGCGCCAATTTCCTTGAACGTGCCATTACGTTCGTTGTGGAATAGAAAGTTCTGCACCGTGTCGTTGGCGACGATCAAATCCATCCAGCCGTCGCTGTCCACGTCAACGGGCTTCACGGCGAGCGATTTTGCGAGAGGCAGACCGGTTGCTGCATTGGTGAGACGGATTCCAGCTTGCGCGGAGACATCGCTGAACCGTCCCGGCCCCTCGTTATGATAGAGCCGGGCGAAGGTGCCGGTGAAATTTCGTGGCGGGCCATACGCGCGTCCGATCCGGGGCAGCTCGAAGTTCGCCGCGCGATCCAACTCGGGCGACCACTGGACATAATTACACACGAAGAGATCAAGCCTGCCATCGTTGTCGTAATCAACGAACGC
The DNA here is from genome assembly GCA_036274115.1 of Verrucomicrobiia bacterium. Lineage (GTDB taxonomy): Bacteria > Verrucomicrobiota > Verrucomicrobiia > Limisphaerales > JADLHS01 > JADLHS01. The sequence goes on along the minus strand of DASUGI010000153.1, from coordinate 19,395 downwards.
CGCGCCGGTGCTCCAGTCGTTCGTCGAACCGCCGACCTCTGCCGCGTGTGTGACCTCGCGGAATTTTCCGCCGCCTTCATTCTGGAACAGGCGATTCCCACCGACCGCGGTGATGAACACATCCGGCTTGCCATCGTTATCGTAGTCTCCGATCGCCACGCCCATGCCGTAGCAACTCACGTCCAGCCCCGATCCTTTGCTGACATCCGTAAAACGCCCGCGGCCGTCATTGCGATAAAGGGCGAGCGTCGGCGGTTGTTTGCCTTCAGGAATGTGGCCCGGCCAGTAGCTCGAATTGATGAACAGCAGGTCCGGCGCACCGTCGTTGTCGTAATCGAGGAACGCCACGCCGCCGCCCATCGTTTCCGGCAGCAGCTTGTCGCCGTAAGCGCCGTTGACGTGTGTGAAAGTGAGGCCCGCCTCCCGCGTGATGTCGGTGAACCTGGCCACAGGCGCTTCATCCGCGCCGACGCAGCGACCAGTGATGATGACGCACCCAATCATCACCGCCACACCACAGCGGACGCGGCGCGGAGGCATTTGAATTAGCCTGACGCTGGAATTGTTTGGCATCGCTGAATCTCGTAGCATTAAGCCGCAATCCATGAATCATGGCAACCCGACAATCGCAAACCCGCTGCGAAAACGCTGGCTCAAGTGGCCGCTGGGGTTTGCGTTCTGGACGGTGATTGGGCTTTCCTTCGCGTTTCAATTTTATATTTCCAGCGCGAAGGCGGGGCTGGATGTCAGTTGGAAACAGGCAGTGAGCTACGCGCTCGGTGACTGGTATGTGTTCGCACTACTTTCGATCCCGGTGGTCTGGCTGGCGGGGCGATTTCAATTCGAGTCGGGCCGCCGCGCGCGGAGTATGGCGGTTCATTTGCCATGCAGCCTGATCTTTTCACTGAGCTACATGTTGTTACGAGCCTGGATCGGGACGTGGCAGAGCGAGGCCAGTTTTTCCGAGGCCTTTCAGCCGCTGCTGGTGAAGACGTGGCATTTTAATCTGCTCATCTATTGGGTCATTGTTGCGGTCAGCTTCGCCTTTGACTATTACCGCAAATACCGGGAGCGGGAACTTCGCGCGATGGAACTGGAGAAACGCCTCGCCCAGGCAAAACTGCAAGCCCTGCAAATGCAGTTGAATCCGCACTTTCTATTCAACAGCCTGCACTCCATTTCCTCGCTCATGCACCAGGATGTGGACGCCGCCGACCGGATGATCGTGCGTTTGAGTGACTTGTTGCGGGCGGCGCTGGATAATTCCGATACCCAGGAAGTGACGCTGGCCCGGGAAATCGAATTCCTCAAGCGCTACCTGGAGATTGAACAAATTCGTTTCGGAAAGCGGCTGACGGTGCAAATGGATGTCGCCGCGGACACGCTCGACGCGCAAGTCCCCAATCTTATTTTGCAACCGCTCGTGGAGAATGCGATCCGGCATGGAATCGAACCTCATGCCAGGCCCGGCCGCATTGAACTGCGGTCAAAGCGCGAGGCGAATGTGCTCACGTTGGAAGTATGCGACAACGGTGCGGGCCTGGCTGCCGGCAAAGCATTGGTGGAAAACGTAGGCCTTTCCAACACGCGAGCGCGGTTGCAGACACTTCACGCCGACGCGCATCGGCTGGAATTCCACAATGCACCAGGCGGCGGGTTACTGGTGCGACTGGCCATTCCCTTTCGACTGGCAAATAATCTGTCATGAAAATCCGGACGCTCATCGTGGACGACGAGTCCCTGGCACGCGACCGCTTGCGCCAATTGCTGACCCGGGAAGCGGAAGTGGAGTTGGTGGGCGAATGCGCGGACGGACGGGAAGCGGTCACCTTCATTGAGCAGAAGAAGCCTGACCTGGTATTCCTCGATGTGCAGATGCCCGAACTGGACGGGTTCAGTGTGCTGGCCGAGTTGGAAGGCAAACCGCTGCCCGTCATCGTGTTTGTGACCGCGCACGACAGGTTTGCCTTGCGCGCGTTCGAGGTTCACGCCGTGGATTATCTGTTAAAGCCCTTCGACCGGGAACGTTTTGAAAAGGCGCTGGCCCGTGCCCTCGAACAAGTCAAGCGGCGCGAAGACCGCGCCCTCATTGATCGCCAGGCTGCCCTGCTGGCTGAATTGAAACCAGCGGTATCACCGGAGCGCCTCGCGGTCAAATCGGGCGGACACGTTCTGTGGGTGGAACTGGATGAGATTGATTGGATTGGTTCGGCGGACAATTATGCCGAGCTCCATCTGGGCGCGAAGTCGCATTTGATGCGCGAAACCTTGAGTGCCCTGGAAGCGCGGCTTGACCCACAAAAGTTCGTTCGCATCAGCCGCTCGATCATCGTCAATGCGAGGCGCATCAAGGAACTTAAAAGGCTGTTCTACGGTGGGTGTGAGATTACGCTGCAAAGTGGAACGAAACTCACGTTGAGCCGCCGTTACCGCGACAAACTGGAACAACTGGGCGTCCGCTAATGGCTCGAGAACGCCGCTCGTCCCTGGAATCATGCCGCACATCCCATCGATGTGTGCCTTGATAAAAGCGGTTAGCATAGTGGTCATTACCATTTCCCATCAGTACTTAACCGTATGAGACTGAACCTTGGCCCGGGATGCTTGAAGCTGTGCGACCGGGCTTTCACGTTGATCGAGTTGCTGGTCGTCATCGCGATCATAGCCATCCTCGCCGCGATGTTGCTACCGGCGCTCAGTCAGGCAAAAGAAAAAGCCAAGCGCACCTCCTGCATTTCGAACGTCAAACAAATCGCGGTGGCCCAGAAAATGTACGTGGACGACCACAACCAACGCTATCCGCCGCGCTTCCCACCGCCGCCTGCCGGACCGGCTTACTCCTGCAAACCCTGTCGCACCGAAGACTGGCGGATTTATATGGGGGGCTATCTTTCAGCGACAACCAATCTGCCCAGTTCCGGCAGTAGCGTGTTTGTTTGCCCAACCGATAAAGGCATTCCACAGGTTGTCGCTGCGGACCCGTTTAACGCCGTCAATCCGCGCCCGAACCGGTTTGCGGACTTCTTCGGCAGTTCCTATTGTCTTAATGTGGTTTTAACTCGCCTGGGCAAGGAAGCGGCGGTGGTAATCCCGAGCGATACCTTCATGGGCGCGGAAGTCTGGTCATGGCACGAGCCCATGGCCTTGAGTAATTCGCAGGGGACGAATAAGCCAATCCGCGTGGCCTATTTCGTTGACGGCCATTCCGCCATCTCTTCGGAGGGTTTCATTCTGCAACAATGCGCGCCGCCGTCTGCCCCGGGAATCGGACCCGTGCCATGAAGTTTCCTGTCGTAAGGCTCGCCTTCATTCCCTTGCTTTGCCTGTTCCTTGGCTGCGGTTGCGGCAAACCGTCCGGGAAGGTTTTAGGCAAAGCACCCCAAGGTAAACCGGACAACGTGCTATCGGTCAAAGGTGGCATCACGGCACCGCAAGTGGTCCTTCAGGGAGTGATGATTGAAAAATGTCCGACTGCCGGATGTTGGTTTCGTCTGCGGGACGGTACAGGCGTCATCAAGGTGGACACCAAACTGGCCGGGTTCGTCGTGGTGGATGTTCCACTGGAGAGCAAAGTGACCGTCGCTGGAAAAGTAATTGCTGACGGTGACGATGTTCAAATTGAGGCCACTGGCATTCAATATTGAAATGTCACGATCCTTGGCATTGTGGGGCGGACTCGCCGCGCTGATTCTCGGCATTGCCGTTTGGCGAATCTCCGATTCATCTCAGCCGACTGAAGTTCCCTTCGAGACGGAAAACCGGCCCCCCACAGCCGCTCCCATGTGTCCCTGGCGCGAGCCGGAGCGCGACCTGAAACTCTTTTTTCCCGAGGCCACCCACCACAAAATCGAAACCCGCATTTTGAGTGGTAAGCGGCTTGAACTGGCCGAGCGCCTCGGGCGCCCGCCGTCCGGCGACGAGAACGCGCTTTATGTTTATCCCGTTTACCGCGAGCAAACCCAACTGGGAGTGGTATTGGCTCACCGCGTCAAAGGAGAGTTTGGCGCGATTGAACTGGTGTTGGCAGTGGCGACCAATCAACAGGTGTCCGGATTGCGATTGCAGCGATTGCGCGAACCGGAAAACGTTACGGCAGCATTGCAGAATCCGCAGTGGCTCGGTTCGTTTGTCGGAAAGCGTGCCGAGAGTTCGTGGCAGCCAGAACACGATATCTCCGATTTGCCTCCCGAGGCACGCGTTTCCGGCGCAGCGGTCACCGAGGGCGTGCGCAGCCTCTTGATCCTGCTGGCCATGGCCGATCAGAAAGAACCACATCATTGACCATGTTGTCGCTCGCCCTCAAAAATCTGATCCGCCGCCCGCTTCGCAATACGTTGACCGCGGTGGGCCTCGCGGTCGCAGTGGCCGTGCTGGCTTGCTTGTCAGCCTTCGACCACGGATACCGCGTCGCTTTGGGATCGGAAGTCAACCGCATGGGACTGCAACTCATGTTGGTGCCGCTGGGTTGTCCTTATGATGCTGCCGCCCGCGTTCTCAAAGGCAAAGAGTTGGAACACTCGCTGCCTGAATCGGCGGTCGAACTGGCGCGACGCGACCCCGCAGTCGCCGTTGCAGCGCCGCTCTTGATGGTCGCACAAGCGCGACCGAGTGAAGGCCGCGCGGACATGTGGGTGGGATTGGATGAAAGTGCCTTGAAGTTAAAACCCTGGTGGCAAGCGCAAACGGGGCAAAAATGGTTCACTGTGTCGAACTCAGTCATTCTCGGCTGCGATGCCGCGGAAGTGGAACTGCGTTCACCGGGCGACTCGTTTTATAGCCCGGAAACTGGTGAACGATTCCGCGTCGAAGGCACGCTGGTTCGGAGTGGCACGAGCGATGACAGCTTGTTTTTCGTGCCGTTGGCCACAGCCCAGCGCATGTTCAACCAACCGGAAAGACTCACGGCCGTGGCCATTCGGCTGCATGATCCGGCTTTGTTGCGTGAAGCCAGTCAGCGCCTGCAAAACATTCCCGGCGCACAGGTCGTCACGCTCACGGAAATGATGGGCACATTTCTGAATCTGGTCGGCGCCGTGCGCACCTTGCTGCTCTCGATCGCTTGCGTGGCGCTGACCGCCAGTGTGCTCGGCGTCTTTAATACTCTGCTCGCGGCTGTGGTCGAACGCACCAACGAACTTTGCATCATGCGCGCCGTAGGAGCGTCGCGTCAGCAAATCGTCCGACTGATAACGACCGAGGCACTGTTGCTGACCATGGCGGGAAGCGTCGCCGGAGTCGCGCTGGCACTGGTGGCGGGGCAAAGTGTGGAGCATTTGGTAAAACAGTTTGTTCCCTTCGCGCCGCACCAGCGACTCTTCTCGCTCACCACTGTCATCCTTTTGCAAAGCGTCATCCTCGGCATGGTCGTGGGTGTGCTGGCCGGAGCCTACCCGGCGTGGCGGGCGAGCCGGCTTCATCCGGCGGAGGCTTTGAAAGGAGAGTAACGTGAACTGGGTGCAACTTTCCGTAAAAGAATGGCAGCGCCGCCCGTTGCGCACCGGCATTACGTCAGCGGGTGTGGCCATTGCCGTTGCCGCATTGTTCAGTCTGGTTGCGTTTCAGCGAGGTTATCGCGCCGGAGTTCATCAGGAATTGGACCGGCTGGGCGCACATATTCTCGTCGTGCCGAAAGGCTGTCCTTTCGATGCCGCTTCCATTGCCTTGCATGGCGCAAACTGGCCTTGTTATCTAAAACAAAGTTATCTGGACGAAGTACGCTCGGTGCATGGCGTCGCCACGGCCGCACCGTGTTTTATGTCGGCGGTATATGACGAAAAGGGGAACGAGTTTGTTTATGTGGGGGTCGAAACCAACATTCTCTCGCTGAAACGCGGCTGGAAGATTGCGGGCGCGTTTCCGCGAGCGAATGGTGAATTGCTGATTGGATCGGAAGCAGCGCGACGGAACCATTGGAGGATCGGCGAGCCAATTCAACTGCCGGGATTGCCCGATCAACGGGGCAAAGTCGCAGGCATTATCGCACCGACGCAAGGCGCGGATGATACTTTCATCTACCTCGGCCTGGCGGATGCACAGCAACGATTCAAGCACCCGAACGAATTGACTCATGTATTAGTGCGGTTGAGCGATCCCAATCAACTCGACCATGCGGTGACGCAATTGCGCGGTTGCGACGCCGGGTTGGCGATGAACATCGTCCCGCTGGCCCACGTGTATCACACCATTCAGTCGCTCGTGAACTCCACGCACCTGTTACTCGGATGTATTGCGGTGGTGGCCTTGCTGGTCGCTGGAAGTGGCGTGAGCAACACGATTCTTATGGCCGTAACGGAACGCACGCGTGAGATCGGTGTGCTGCGGGCGATTGGAGCATCACGCGGGCATGTTTTCCGGCTGATCTGGATGGAGACGATACAGGTTTGCATCAGCGGGGCCATCGTCGGAATGGGGCTGGCCTTTCTCGCTTCGCGCGGGGTGGAAGCCTGGATCAGGTCGAAGCTGCCGTTCGCGCCGACCGGTACACTCATCCAGTGGGATTGGTTGATTGCCGCCGCTTGTCTGGGGTGTGCCCTGGTGCTCGGAAGTGTCGCTGGATTTCTGCCTGCGTGGCGGGCCGCGGGCGTTTCACCCATGACAGCCATTCGCGCTTCAGAAGGCCGGGCATGAAGTCTTCAACGCTGCAAAACGGTTTAGTGATTTCGGCCGTGGGTCTGAGCAGGATTTATCAACGCGGGCGGGAGCAAGTCCGGGCGTTAAACGAGGTCACGTTCGACGTGCACCGGGGAGAATACGTGGCCGTCGTGGGCCCATCCGGCGCGGGCAAGTCCACCTTGCTTAATCTCATCGGCTGCATGGATGCTCCCACTTCCGGCAAGTTGGAACTCCTGGGCAAGCCGGTGGCCGCTTTGACAGAACAGGAACGCACCCATTTTCGCCGGGAACAAATCGGTTTCGTCTTTCAGCACTTTGGATTGTTACCCGCTTTGACCGTGGCGGAGAACGTGATGCTCCCGGCGTTCTTTGCGAAGCGGCGTTCGGAACAACGCACCAGGGAACTTTTGGAAAAGGTTGGGCTGGGTCATCGTGCCAGCCACCGGCCCCACGAACTTTCCGGTGGCGAAATGCAACGGGCGGCCATCGCCCGCGCCCTGATCAACAATCCCGCATTGTTGCTGGCCGATGAACCGACCGGAAATCTCGACCAGGCAACGGGTGACTCCATTATCACACTCTTCGAGCAATTGAATCGCGACGGATTAACCATTGTCGTCGTTACTCACAACCCGACCCTGGCGCGCACTGCCTGCCGACAGGTGGAACTCAGCGATGGACGGCTTGTCACCCCGTGCGGCTTGCAAAATAATCACACCAGATGCCACAGCGATGAAACCTGAAACACCCAACACGGATAGCCCTGCCCCACGCAAAAAATACGTGCGTGCCATCGGCCCACGGCTGCGCGTGCTGCTGTATTTCATCTTCGGGCTGGTCGCCATTCTCGCGGCGAACTCGGTTTACCTGAGCGCGATTACCTTCCTGGAATGGCTCAAGACCGATCCGAATACGACTTATCAGAACTGGTTCTACATGGTCATGTTCGGCACGCACCTCGGGCTCGGATTTCTGCTCGTGCTGCCCGTGGTCATCTTCGGTTTCATCCACATGAAGAACGCGCACGATCGACCGAATCGGCGCGCCGTCAAGGTAGGATATCTGCTCTTCGCAGCCAGCCTCGTCATTCTGGTGACCGGGCTGCTGCTGACCCGCATTGATATCTTCCAGTTTAAAAATGTCGGGCTGAAAAATCCTGATGCGCGGTCGGTGGCTTACTGGGCGCATGTTCTCACGCCGATCCTCGCGGTGTGGCTTTACATTCTGCACCGGCTCGCGGGGCCGCGGATTCAATGGCGACTCGGCTTGCGCTGGGGTGCGGCCGTCGGCGTCATCGTAATTGGAATGATCGCCTTGCACTCGGCGCATCCGAAGAAAAACCCGGTCGGCTCGCCGGAAGGCAAAAAATACTTCGAACCTTCGCTCGCGCGCACGGCTTCGGGAAATTTCATTCCGGCCAAAACTTTGATGATGGATGATTATTGCCTGAATTGTCATCAGGACGCCTACAACGGCTGGTTTCACAGCGCGCACCGTTTCAGTTCATTCAACAACAAGCCCTATCTTTTCAGCGTTCGCGAGACCCGGCAGGTCGCGCTCCAGCGCGATGGCGATGTGAAAGCTGCGCGCTGGTGCGCCGGCTGCCACGACGTCGTGCCGTTTTTCAGCGGGGCGTTTGACGATCCGAACTTTGACGACGTGAATCATCCGACGTCGCAGGCCGGGATCACCTGCACGGCGTGCCACGCCATCACCCACGTCAACAGCACGAAGGGCAATGCCGATTACACGATTGACGAACCGATCCATTATCCGTTCGCCTACAGCACGAATCGCCTCCTGCAATACATCAACCAGCAGTTGGTGAAGGCCAAACCCGAGTTCCACAAGAAGACTTTTCTCAAGCCGGTGATGCGCACCGCCGAATACTGTTCCACCTGCCACAAGGTCAGCATCCCGCAGGAGTTAACCAAGTATAAGGAGTTTCTGCGCGGCCAGAATCACTACGACACCTTCCTGCTCAGCGGTGTGTCCGGTCACGGCGCGCGGAGTTTTTATTACCCGGAGAAGGCGCAGCCAAATTGCGCGGGCTGTCATATGCCACTCAAGGAATCCGAAGACTTCGGGGCAAACTTTTTCAACGACGCCAATCTTTCAACGCGCTACATCCACAGCCATTTGTTCCCGGGAGCGAACACCGGCATTCCCCATCTCCGCGGCGACACCAATACGATCAAGGCGCAGGAGGAATTCCTGAAAGGTTCGTTGCGCGTGGATATTTTTGGCGTGAAAGAAGGTGGTTTGATTGACAGTCCGCTCACCGCCCCGCTGCGCCCCCAAGTGCCGGCCCTCAAGCGCGGCCAGCGATACCTGCTGGAGGTCGTCCTGCGCACCCTGAAGCTCGGCCATCCCTTCACCCAGGGCACGGTGGACTCCAATGAAATCTGGGTGGATACGACAATAACCAGCCGCGACAAGGTCATCGGGCGCAATGGCGGACTCGGACCGCACCGGGAAGTGGACCCCTGGTCGCACTTCGTGAATGTTTACATGCTGGATCGAAACGGCAATCGGGTTGACCGCAGAAATCCGCAGGACATTTTCACACCACTCTACAATCATCAGATCCCTCCAGGAGCGGGCCGCGCCGTGCATTACGAGTTTGTCGTGCCCGAAACTCAGAACGAGCCTTTGACCGTCGAGGTGAAGTTGCAATATCGCAAGTTCGATACGATCTACATGAACTACGTCTTCGACACCAACTACGTCAAAGGCGCGCCGTTCACCGTCACCAATGATCTGCCAATTACCACGATTGCTTCCGACAAAATCACTTTTCCCATCGCGGGAGTGAATCTGGACGCGGCGCAATTGGCCGCCATCGCCGCACAGACTTCCAACATTCCTGTCTGGCAACGCTGGAACGATTACGGCATCGGTTTATTCCTGGAAGGCAACGTCGGAGCGGAGAAAGGTCAGTTGATCCAGGCTACCGAAGCCTTCGAACAAGTGGAGAAGCTCGGTCGGGCCGATGGTGCGATCAATCTGGCGCGCGTTTATTTCAAGGAAGGCCGGCTGGAAGATACTGTGGCCGCGCTGCAACGTGCCGCAAAGTTTGAAGTGCCGGCGCCGCCCTGGACGGTGGCCTGGTTCAATGGACTGGTGAACAAGCAAAACGGTTTCCTGGACAAAGCAATCACTGAATTCCGCAGCATTCTGGAAGACCGTTATCCGGATCTCGAGCAGCGCGGCTTTGATTTCAGCAAGGACTACGAGGTCATCAATGAACTTGGCCAGACTTACTTTGAACGCGCGAAAATGGAACGCGGCAATCCGGAACGGCAAAAGGAGTTCCTGAACCACGCAGTGGAAACCTTTAAAAAGACCCTGAACCTGGATTCGGAAAACCTGACGGCCCATTACAACCTCGCCTTGATCTACGCCCAACTGGGCGACGAGACGAAAGCGGCGCATCATCGCCAGGAGCACAGCAAATATCTGCCTGATTACAATGCGCAGGATCGCGCCGTGAGCATCGCGCGCCGCGCCGATCCCGCCGCCAACCACGCCGCCCAGGCCACCGTGATTTATCCGTTACAGCGGGTCGGGGCTCCGGAACTCGACTCGCCCAACAAAACCTTGTCCGCCGCGAAATAACCCAAGCCACCGTGAACAATAATCCGCCGCAAAAACCGGATCTCGACGACGAGCTGGTCCATGCCGATGACACCATCATCGGCAAAGCCGTCCGCCGCTCGCTCGTCGTTGTCGTCATCGTTGTCGTTGTGGGGGGCGCTGCTTTTTTTGCCCTCAAACGCAAACCCGCGCGCCCCGCACCGCAAGTCACGAAGTTGAACGCGCCGGTATCGCCCGAGCGCCCGCAGGCAGAAATTCCGGTGGCCCGGTTCAAAAACGTCACGAGCGAAGCGGGCATCAACTTCGTTCACAACAATGGCGCTTACGGCGAGAAACTGCTTCCGGAAACGATGGGGGGCGGCGTGGCGTTTCTCGATTTTGACAACGATGGCCATCAAGATTTGCTCTTCATCAACTCGACCTGGTGGCCCTGGCACATTCCCGCCGGAAAGCCTCACACCACGATGGCGCTTTATCGCAACGATGGTCGAGGCCACTTCACGGATGTGACGAAAGGTTCGGGCCTGGACGTGGATTGCTATGGCATGGGCGCAGCCATTGGCGATTACGACAACGACGGCCTTGACGACGTATTTGTCACCGCCGTTGGCGTCAATCGCCTTTTCCACAACGAGGGCCAGGGCAAGTTCCGTGAGACGACCTTGATCGCCGACGTGGCCGGCGGCAAGGACGATTGGAGTTCCTGCGCGGCGTTCCTGGACTACGACAATGACGGCAAGCTTGATCTGTTTGTTGGAAACTATGTGCAGTGGTCGCGTGAAATTGACGTTGAGGTGGGCTACAAAATCGACGGACGAACGCGCGCCTACGGCCAGCCGATGAATTTTGCCGGCGCCTTTCCCCGTCTTTATCACAATGCCGGCAATGGCCGGTTTGTTGAGGTTTCCGAGCAGAGCGGTTTGCAGGTGAAAAATCCCGCAACGGGTGTGCCGGCTGCCAAAGCGCTCGGCGTTGCGCCCGTGGATATTGATGGCGATGGATGGATGGATCTGATTGTCGCCAACGATACGGTGCCCAATCTCGTTTTTATCAACCAGCACGACGGGACGTTCAAAGAGATCGGGGCGCAGTCAGGTGTCGCGTTCGACAGTTACGGCAACACGCGCGGCGCCATGGGCATTGATACGGCGCGTTTCCGCAACGACGACAAACTGGGCGTGGCCATCGGCAATTTCGCCAACGAAATGACCGCGCTCTACGTCCAGCAAAACACCCCCACGAGCTTTTCGGATGAAGCCATCACGGAAGGCATCGGCCCGGTCAGCCGCCTGCCGTTGAAGTTCGGTTTGTTTTTCTTTGATTACGATCTGGATGGACGACTCGATCTGCTCACCGCCAACGGACATCTTGAAGAAGAGATCAGCAAGATTCAAAAAAGCCAGACCTACCAGCAAGCCGCCCAGTTGTTTTGGAATGCGGGCAATCAGAGCGGCGGATGTTATGTCGCCGCCACGGCCGACAAGGCGGGCGCGGATTTGTTTGAACCTATCGTGGGACGTGGCTCCGCCTTCGCGGACATTGACAGCGATGGCGATCTGGATGTGGTGCTCACCCAGGTTGGCGGCCCACCGTTGCTCCTGCGCAACGAACAGACTTTGGGTCATCGCTGGATTCGCTTGAAACTCGCCGGAACGAAAAGCAACCGCGACGCCATTGGCGCCTGGATCACCGTCCGCGCCAATGGACAGACGTTGTCGCGCCAGGTGATGCCCAGCCGGAGCTACTTGTCGCAATCCGAACTGCCGGTGACCATCGGCCTCGGTACTGTGACAAATCTCGACTCGGTCGAAATTACCTGGCCCGGCGGCAAGCGGCAAAAAGTCGATTCCGTACCGTTAAACCAGGTCACCGTTGTAACGGAAACTCATTGAGTGAAGGTCCGGAAAGCGGGAATGGAGCGAGAGTAGAACCACCACAGCTGAATGATCCTTGAACCGCGAACCACGCCAAACACGCGAACGAACCTTGAAAACGTTTTGCCATTTAAGAAATGCCCACTCGCTGATCATCTGAAAGCAATGGGGAGGCGAACGCGAAATAACAGAAGTCATGGAACTACTAGGCCCTATTTATTTCTATCGAGATCCTGCTCCACCCAACATACTGACAGGAATAGTATTATGTGTGGTCTTGCTCGCCGCCATGAGTGTGGTCTTTTTCAGACCGCTGCGCCTGTGGAAGGTTCTCCTCGCGATCCTTGCGGCTGCCGTTTGGGTTGCCGCTGGCATTATTGGCCGGGGCATTGGTGTCTAAGCTGAAAAACTGAAAACCACCCTTTGGCGGTACAACAAGAGACATCGAATTTTTCCATGAGACCTATTTCGATGATCATGCTGAGCTTGCTGTTAACAGCTTGTGAGCAGCGCCACGCATCCCCGGTGGAGGGTGACGCGGAGTTACAGGCGAAGCTTGTGGGTACTTGGATATGGGAGAAAACGGATAGCGACGGCGAGCACAGCGTCCTCGTCACTATTGCGGCGGATGGCAGTTACGTCGCGGAGATGACAACTGTGAAGTCTAATGCAACTCGGAGGGACAGCGAGTCGGGCACAATGCTGTTCCAGGGCGGGGTTTTGACCGATACGGCGACGAGCCACAGCGATACCAGGGCCCGACTACCAATGGTCAACCGGAAACGCATCGTTCGGCTGGACGGTCGAGAATTGGTTCTGCAGTCTGAAGAACGTCCCGAGGTGTCGACGACTTTTAGGAGAGTTAACCCGGAGTCGTCGGCAACCCTTGAGAAGGCAAAGAAGATCAAACTTTCCCCAGTGAAGTTTGACAGGTTGCCGCTCACAGTTGTGATCACCATGTTACAAGAGGAATCCGTGAAATATGATGCGGCTCGGGAAGGTGTTACCATCTCCCTTGCGCCGGATGCGAAACAACTTGCGGACGCGGAAATCAATCTTGATCTTAAGAACGTGACTTTGGCAGAGACCCTTGAACGTGTTGCAGAGTCAGCCAGCCTTGAGTTGCGAGCCACCGATAAGGAACTCCTTCTTTTGCCGAAGAAAGCTAAACAGTAAATGTTTCCGAAACGGAAACTCGGATTTCCCCGGTCCGATTTTTCCTTTGTTCTTCCTCGTGACGAGGCCAGTCCTACAGTCCACTGCTTTGTTGACTGAATGATGGTCGGACGCGCGCGACGCCTGTCCTACGTATCGTTTGGCCAACAAAGAGGGGCGTCCCTCGCGAGACGCCCCAACCCAACCACCTTACCCAACCAAACTGCTTACGGAAACACCAGGCGGTAGAACACTGCCGGATTGCCCGTCACAATCGGGACGGACAACGAATTCACTCCTTCAGAACCGGGCACGGTTCCCCAGTTCCCGTTCAAGCCCGTCGCCAGGCTGTTGGTCTGCGCCTCGAGGCGCCAGCCCGCCGGCCAGGACAAGTCGAGGTTGTTCCCATTAACCACCGACGAGAGGGCAGCCGGCGCCGCGACCGCCGTCGCGACCTTCACCGTGCCATCCACATTCAACTGGCTGACATCCCAGGTCACAGTCTGTCCGGGTGTCACGGACACCACACTGCTGAAGGAACCGTTGAACGTCGCAGCATCAAACACATTGAACGTGTCGCCAACCGCCAGCATGCCGCCGAGATTCTGCAACACCAGCGTGCCGCCGTAAGTCAAGGTGCTCACGCCGGCCACCAGGTCATTCGTGCCCGCGTTTTTGTTCAGCTCGATCACCGTGGTGCTCGTGCCTGCGAGGGTCAACGTGTTGTTGATCGTCAACGTCCCGACGGACGTTCCCGGCGACAGCGTCGCACCCGCCGCCACACTTACCGGCCCGGCAATGACGCCGTTGCCACCAAGCGTGCCTGCGTTGACCAGCGTCGGGCCCGTGTAACTGTTCGCGCCGTTCAGGTTCAACGTGCCGGTGCCCACTTTGGTCAAGCCACCGTTGCCACCACCGTCGAGCAACGCCTGGGCGACGCCGATCGTGTTCGCGCCCGAATCAATCGTCAGGCCACCTGCCAGCACATTGGCCAGGTCGAGGTCGTGCAGGAAGTTGGCCGGGCTGGCCGCGGCGCGAATCGTGCCACCATTGAAGTTGACCGTGGCGTTACCCGAGCCGCCGGCGATTTCGGTGGCTTCGATTACACCACCGTTCTGGTTGATGACGGCTACGGACGAGCCGTTCCGCGCGACGTGCACAAACGCGAGTCGCGCCAGGCCGCCGTCCAGGCTCCAGGTGGCCGAGCTGTTTTCCCCAATCCACGTGTCGCTGACGGTGTTGCTCACCGTGCCGCCGTACTGGTTGAACGTGCCCGGGCCGCTCGCGCCAATGATGAACGCTGCGCCGGGATCGGCAACCTTCGCCACGAATCCGTTGGTCATGTTCATCTCGCCAACGCCACCGTCGCGACCGACGGCAAACCAGCTACCCACCGCCAAGACCGCTGAGCCACCGACGTTGTAGGTGCCGAGCGTGGTGAGGTCACCGTCTTGTGGCACCAGAAACGGCTTCGTGCTGTTGATCGTGCCGCCAGTGTGGTTCAACGTGCCGATACTGCCGTTGCCGTCCGCGACGAGGAAGTCGCCATTGCCGTCCTTCGTAAACGTGCCGCCGGTCATGTTGAAGGTGCCGTTGCCGCCCTCGCGGCCAATCGCCACCCAGTCATGCACCGCCGCCGTACCGCCGCTCAGGTTGTAAACCCCGATGGACGGACCGCGCTCGCCGTGGCGGCCATGGCCGACCCACAATTCCTTGGTGCTGTCGAACGCGCCCGCCGATTGGTTGAACGTGCCGATACTCGCGTCGCGATCCGCCACGATGAAGGCCGTGCCGTCCTGACTGCGGTTCAACGCGCCACCCGTCATGTTGAGCACACCGGTCGCACCTTCGCGACCGATGGACATCCAGTTGCGTTGGTTAATCGTGCCGCCGCTCAGGTTGTATTCGCCGTATCCGATGTAGGCCTGACCCACCCAGATTTCGCGGCTCGAGTCCACCGTGCCGGCGACCTGGTTGACGATACCGGTGCGCGTGCCTTCACCGTTCCAGTTGCCCGGGCCGATGATGAAGTGATCGCCGGCGCGGTTCAACGTGCCGCCATTGATGTTCAAAGTATTGAACGTATTGGCGCGGCCGCCCATCAGCAGAGCGCCATTCAGATTGTTGATTGTGCCGCCGTTGAGGTTGACCGTGGAAACCGCTTCGCCGCCGTCACCCAGGATGAACCAGCTTCCCACATTCAACCTGGCGTCGCTGTTCACCGCGAGGCTGTTGGTGGTGAAGGGCACGTTGCCGAGATCCACGTTGCCGCCGCTGAACACGGTCGTGTTGGTCAGAACCACCGACGCCGGGGCCGTCGTGCCGTTGATGCTCAAGCCGCCCGGGATGACGTTGGTTTGCGCACCCCCGACGCCATCAAACCGCACCGCGCCATCCTGCACCCAGTAACCGGATGAATCGGCGCCCGAAAGCACATTGCTGCCCGCACCGGTGTAGCTGAGTTGGCCCAAACCGGACTTGATGAAGTTCGCGCTCTGATCCGCGATCACCGCACCGCTCAGGGTCAGGTTGTTGTTCACGCTGAGGCCACTGTTCGTGCCACCAACGCGGTAACCACGATTGATGGTGGTCGTCGGACCGGTGTAATTCAGCGTGCCGCCGGCGATTTCAAGATTCGCCGCGCTGGCGGACGAGGCACCGATTGGACTGGGCGAACCGCCATTGGCCAGATTAGCCACGCTCAGTGTCCCGCCGGCAATCACCGTCTTGCCGGTATAATCATTGGCCGTGGCGATGGTCGTCGCCGCAGTGCCTTGTTTGGTCAAGCCCGTGCTGCCGCTGATTTTGCCGGAGCCGGTGAGAGTGTAGTCCTTCGCGCTGTTGTTGAACGTAACGCTGCTCGGGGTGACGGTGGCCACCAGATTCGGAGCCGTGCTGCCGGTCGCGTTGTCGTCAAACAACACGGCGTTGCCCTGGCCATAAGAGGTGGGCAAACCAGTGCCTTGATTGATCCAGTTCTCGGAGATGCCGATGTCCCAGTCGGCACCGGGCTGACCTTCCCAGCGCGGAAGGTTGACGCTGGTGACGACGATGTCGATGGAGCCGTTGGCAACGTTGTCCACCAGGTTGGCCACCACGCCCACGGGCAGCGTGCCCACGACGAAATTCCCCGCACCGGATTTGCTGCTGTATTTGATGAGCGGGAACTGGCCCGGAGAAGGCACGCCGTTGGGGACATTGACCGTTACCGTGCCGTTGACAGCGAGGTTGCCGGACAGGTTCAGAGGCGCGGCGCTGGCAGACCAGGCCTGCGTGCCGAGGTCAAATTCCAGCGTGGCGTTGCCGGTGTTGAACGTGGCACTCGCCGTGTTGAGTTGCGCGCCGGGGGATTGAACTTTGATGGCCCACTTGGTGGCGTTGGCCACGGTGAATCCGCCGGAGGAGCTGGGAGCGCTGTCGGTGGTGATGCCGAGCGTGCCGGCGTTGATGAGAGTGGCGCCGCTGTAGTTGTTGAAGCCGGAGAGGATGAGTGTGCCGCTGCCGAGTTTGGTCACGCTGCCGCCGGCGTAGTCGGTCAGGCTTTGGGCGATGGTGATGTTATTGGTTTGGGAATCAATGATGGCGCCGCCCGCGTCGAGGTAGGCGGCCGCGAGACCGCCAAAGAATTGGGCGTTGTCAGCTTCAGCGCGCAGCGTGCCGCCGTTGAAGACGAAGGTGGCGTTGGCAAAGGGGTTGCCCGAGTTGATTTGGCGCACGGCGAGCGTGCCGCCGCTGAGATAGAGGGCGCCGTTGCCGTTGCCGCCCTGGCAGAACTGGAGCGTGCCGAGAGTGGCGAGACCGCCGTAAAGATTCCAGGTCCCGGTGCCGCCGGCTTCGGAGACGTAGGTGATGGAGTTGGCGTTGGCCTGGTTGCTGATGGTGCCGCCGTATTGGTTGATGGTGCCGTTGCCACCGGAGCCGATGGCAAAGTTGCCGTCGTTGACTTTGTTGATGAGGCCGTTGGTGAGGTTGATGACGCCCATGGCGCCGCCGCGTCCGATGGCGATCCAGTTGCCGACGGTGAAGGAGCCGCCGGAGAGATTATAGGTGCCGTTGCCGCTGCCGCCCTGGCCGACCCAGCCTTCGTTGTTGACGCTGATGCTGCCGGCAGACTGATTAAGGACGCCCGTGGCGTTGTCGCCGACGATGAAGTTGCCGCCGCCGGTTTTGGTAACCGTGCCGCCAGTCATGTTCATAAGGCCCTGACCGCCGGAACGTCCGACTTGCATCCAGTTATTGACGTTGAGGACCGCGTTGCCGCTGATGTTGTATTCGCCGATCGCGGGGGCGTTTTCAGGAATCATGAATTCACCGGTCGAATTGATGGTGCCGCCGCTGTGAGTGAGTTTGCCGCTGGGAATGCTGCCGGGCGGGGCCTGGTAGCCGGTGCCGATGAGGAAGTTGCCATTGCCATTTTTGTTCACGACGCCGCCGGTCATGGTCATCACGCCATTGCCGCCGCTGCGGCCCAGAGCGGTCCAGTTGGCAAAGGTGTTGGTGCCGTCGGTGAGGTTGTAAACGCCCGCGCCGTAGTTGCCGACCCAGAGTTCGCCGGTGAGATTAATGGCGCCGGTGACCTGCGTGAGGGTGTTGGTGATGTTGCTGGCAACGTAGATGGGTTCCGTAGCGCCCATGACGATATCAGCGTTGTAGCCGGTAACGGCCAGCGGGGTGAAGTCCGCACCGGTGGAACTGCTCAGGGCCATGATGCCGGCGCGCCCACCGCTCACGCGGGTGAGAGTGATGCTGGTGATTTGATTGACGGTGTTGGCAACCGGGAGATCGACGCTAACCATTTTGGGTACGTCGATGGGGCCGTCGACGTTCTGGAAATTAAAGCCGTTGGCCTGGACGCGTCCGCCGACATTGAAGGCGACGGTCGCTTCGGCGGGCGGATACCAGTCGGGGATGACGATGCTGCCGGATTCGTCGGGCGCGCCGTTGAAATGGATGGTGTAGTCCAGTGTCGCCGCGCCGCCGCCGGAACTGCCGAAAAAGGACAGTGCACTGGCCGCAATGGGTGTGCTCAGGGTAATGGTGGCGGTGGGGAATCCGTCCTGGGCCAGGAAGAAGCTGTTGTTGGCCGCGTAGCTGGGTGCGAATTGGTAGCTGTGGTCGGGCTGGGTGACACTCACGATGGTGGTGCCGGCGGGCGGCAGGCCCCGTGTGGGATCAGCGGTGTAGAGTCCTTGTTCGAACCAGGTGTGGCCGCCTTTGTTCGTGCCGCCATCCATGGTGGCATTAACCGCGTCGATAGAGCTGCCGACGTTGATGGCGAGATTGCCGCTGCCGGTAATGGTGCCGCCATTGATGGTGAGGCTGGCGCTGCCGAGTTCGCCGACATTGAATTCGCCGGTGTAATTGAGATTGCCGTCATTCAAAGTGTAGCTACCGGTTCGGCCGGGCCCGACACCAAGTCGCACGGCGCCGCGTCCGGTGACGTTCGTGAGGTAAACGGTTTGGCCGTTTTGCACAAACGCGCCGTTGCCGGTGCTGCGTCCGGCGAAGAGGCCGTTCACAATCCAATCGGGATCACCAATATTGATCTGGACCGCGTTCGCGGTGCCGTTGTCATTGATGGCTTTGTCCGTGACGCCGGGAATCACCCCGCCCCAGGCGGCGGCGTTGTTGTAAGTTCCGGCACCGCCAGACCAGAAAATGTCAGCTGCCGGCGTCGTCGCCGGAAGAAGGACCGCCAATGCGCCCAAGGTCACGCCGCCAAACTGGGCGATGCGACTACGCCGAATAGATGTGCTAAGTGCCATATTCTTTTTCTCCAATTGTGATCAGAACTCTGGGTCGGCCCTGAGCCAACGACGTAGGCACAACATTCCGGCACCTCCTTCGTAAAACTGAGAAACCGACTATGCGAGCATCGTATGAAATTCACCCGGATCGTCATGTGGCATGAAGTGGCCACAGCTTGCGCAAAGTTCTTATCCCGATTCTTAGCGACGCTTCAGTTCGTTCAGCACGACGAAGAGTCAATTGCAGCCGGTCGTTGCGAAATCAATCGGATCGGGTAGGAAGTGAGGGTTAGAACCTCACTGTCCTCCCACACCACCGGACGTACGGTTCCGTATCACGGCGGTTCATTAAGACCTCGCTGCTCGCAGCGCAGTCTGCCAGTCCACTTCCTCACGGAGCAGGGTCAACC